>DASZHY010000263.1:0-28315 GCA_035949675.1 Thermoanaerobaculia bacterium | reverse complement strand
ATGCCCTCGGTGATCACCACCGTGGTGTCGAGGGAGATCAGGTAGTCGAGGTCGTTCGGGAAGCGCTGCTTCAGCCGCTCCATCTCTTCCTTGAGGCCCTTGACCACCGTGAGGGCGTTCGATCCGGGCAGCTGGAAGACGGCGATGACGCTCGCCGGCCTGCCGTTGAGCCGCGCGACCTGCTTGTAGTTCAGGGCGCCGAGCTCGACGCGCGCGACGTCCACTAGGCGCACGGCCGACCCGTCCGGGTTCAGCCTCACCACCACCTGCCCGAACTGCTCGGGAGTGACCAGCGTTCCCTGCGCCCGCACCGTGTAGGTGAACTCCTGCCCCGGCGGCGCCGGCTCGGCGCCGATCTGCCCCGAAGGGTTGTTGGTGTTTTGCCTCTGCAGCGCCTGGGTGAGGTCGGCGACGGTCAAGCCCAGCTTGGCGAGCCGATCGGGCTTGACCCAGATCCGCATCGAGTAGTCGGCGGCGCCGAAGTTGATCACCTGGCCGACTCCCGGCACGCGGTAGAGCGGGTCGTCGACGTTGATCAGCGCGTAGTTGCCGAGGAAAAGGTTGTTGTAGGTCCCCCGGGGCGAATAGAGCGCGATCAGCAGCATCGGGAAGCCGGTGGTCTTGCGGTAGGTGAGCCCGAACTGGCTGACGTCGGTGGGGAGGTTGGGCAGCGCCTGGGCGACTCGGTTGATGGCGTTGACCTGGTCGGTATTGACGTCGGTGTCGACGTCGAAGACGACGCGCAGGGTCATCTGCCCGTCGCTCGAGTTGACCGAGTACATGTAAAGCATGTTGTCGACGCCGTTCATCTGCTGCTCGAGCGGCGTCGCCACCGTCTGCTCCACCGTGATCGCGTCGGCGCCGGTGTAGCTGGTCTGGATCTGGATCTGCGGCGGGATGATCTGCGGGAACTGCGCGATCGGCAGCCCCGCCATCGCCACCACGCCGAGCAGGACGGTGAGGATCGCGATGACGATCGCGACGATGGGCCGGTCGATGAAGAAGCGTGCCATGCGTCACTTCCCCGAGGGCGCGGGCGGCGGTGGCGGCGCATCGCCGGCGGGGGCCGCGGCCGCCTGCGCCGGCGCCTCTTGCGGCCGCACCAGGGTGCCGGCCTTGGCGCGCGAGAAGCCGTCGACGACGACCCGTTCGCCGGGGTGGAGGCCGCGGTCGATGACCCACAGGCTGCCGAGCCGCTGCCCGACCTGGACGTTGCGGACGTCGGCCTTGTCGTCGGGGCCGACGACGGCGACCTGGTAGGCGCCTTGCTGCTCGTTCACCGCCCGCTGCGGCACCAGCAGCGCCCCCTTGTCGAAGCCGGTCTCGGCGCGGACCTTGGCATACTGGCCCGGCCGCAGGAGGTTGCCGGGATTGGGGAACAGGCCGCATGCGGCTATCGTGCCGGTCTTCACGTCCACCTGCCGGTCGGTGAAGATCAGGCGGCCCGGGCGCGGAAAGACCGTGCCGTCCGCGAGCACCATCTGCAGCTCGCCGAACCCCCGCCCGCCGCCGGCGCTGCCGCCGCCGGCGCTACCCGCAGACCCGCGCTCGCGGGCGCGCAGGTACTCCTGTTCCGAAAGGTTGAAGAACACGCGGAGGGGATCGACGCGGGAGACCGTGGCCAGGACGCTCTGCGGACTCACCAGGTCGCCCACCTGGGCGGTCGCTGCGCCGGCGATGCCGCCGATCGGCGAGGTCACCCTGGTCCATCCGAGGTAGAGCCGCGCCTGGGCCACCGCCGCCTCGAGCGCCACGACGGCGGCCTCGGCGACCTGCTGCGCCGACACCGCGTTGTCGAACTCCTGCTGGCTCAGGGCGCGCTGCTCGACCAGCGGCCGGTAGCGGGCCACGTCGCGCTCGGCCTTGGCGAGGTTGGCCTTGCCCTGCCCGAGGTTGGCCTCGGCCTGCTGCAGCTGGGCCTGCAACTGACGCGGGTCGACCTCGAACAGCAGCTGGCCCGGCCGCACGAAGCTGCCTTCTTCGTAGACCCGCCGCAGCAGGTAGCCGGTGATCTGCGGCCGGATCTGGGCGTTGATGTCGCCGGCGGTCGTGCCGATCCATTCGCCGTAGACCGGCACGTCCTTCTGGGCGACCGCGGCGACGACCACGACCGGCGGCTGCGGCTTGGGCGGCGGCGGTTTCCTGCCACACCCTGAGGCGGCGCAAAGGACACCCAGCCCGAGGACCAGCCCGCGCTTCATCCCTCTCCTCCTAAGACGCATGCCAGCCCTAACCGCGAGGCCGCGGCCGGCATTCCACCCGGGCTGCGGGGCCTATTTGAAGTAGCCCGAGACGTCGATCAGCAGGTTGGCGGGACCGGGACCCATGGACTCGACCGACGCCGCGCCAAGCGGATCGCCGGTCAGGCCGACGACGGCGTTGCTGGCCCGCACCTGGCCGGCCCTGAAGTTCAGGGTGGAAGTGGCGGTGACCACGCCGCCGGGGCCGACCCGGAAGAAACCGGCGGCTGCCGGCCCGACGACGGTGACGTTGGCGGCCACCGCCTTGGCGTCGGCGGGGATGCCGCATTGCCCGGCAAGCTGGAACGACCGGACGGCGCCGAAGCCCGCGAGCGGCGGACCGCCGTAGGGCCCGTTCGGCTGGCGGGTGTCGACCACCCGGCAGGGCGCAATGGTGAAGTAGCCGAGCGGCGCCGGGTTCGGTCCATAGGCCCACAGCTGGCTGCTCTCGTCGGTGACGAAGAGGCGCCCGTCGATCACGATCAGGCTCTCCCAGTGGACCCCGCCCGGGCTGCTGTCGCTGTACAGCTGGGTGCTGGTGGTCGGATCGAGCGCCTTGACGCCGCCGCTCCCGAAGTAGAACAGCATGCCGTTGGCGAGGACCGGCGAGCTGCCGTCGTTGCCGGTGCTCCACATCGAGGAGAGGCTCGGGTTGCCCGCGCCGTCGACCGTCATCTTGAGGCCCGAGATGCCATTGCCGTTGGCCACGAACACCCAGACGGCTCCGTCCACCGGGTTGGTCCAGACGGCCGGCTGTGTCAGCACCTCGCTGCCTTGCGGGACGGCGATCTTCTGCAGCTCGCCGCCGATGTGCGCCGGGCCGCCGCTGCCGCTCAGGTCCGAGAGGTTGAGCAGCCGGAGCTGGCCGTCCTTGCCGCTCTGCACCGCGAGGTGGGCGACGTTGCTGCCCGGGACGGCCGGCAGCAGCGCGGGCGCGGTGCTGCCGAGGTCGGCGTCGTTGTTTTGCAGCGTCTGGAACTCGACCGGCGTGTAGCTGTCGACCGGCAGGCCGTTCACGCCGGTGCCGGTGCCGTCGGGGTGCGTGGCGAGGACCGAATCGCCCCAGTTGTGGCCGCCGGTGTTGGCGTTGTAGTTGGCGTTGCCGGTGGCGAAGAAGATGCGGTCCAGCTCGGTGCTGTAGAGCACGGCCGGGCGCGCCCAGACCGCGGATTGGACGCCGGTCGTGCAGTCAGGGGTGCCGGGAGACTGGACGAAGTGCACCGTCTGGTCGCTGCACTGGGTGTTGAACACGTTCTGGGCGCCGGTCGTGAGGTTGATCGCGGTGATGTGCCCCTGGTAGTCCCCGGCGTCTCCCGGGTAGCCGCCGGTGGCGACGTAGAGATAGGGCGTGCCGCCGTTGGTCACCGCCACCGAGAGCGGCGGCGAGCACTTCTCGACGCTCGGCTTGAGCGTCGCCAGCTCCGGCCAGCCGCCGGTCGTGATCTCGGTGCCGTCGCCCACCTGGTACTTGTGGACCTTGCCCTCGAGGCCGTAGGAGTAGACATAGCGGCCGTTGGGATCGACCGCCGGCGAGGAGGTGGTGTAGTTGGGGCCGGTCGCCGGCTGGTGCGACCAGAGCGTCGTGCCGTTGGCCGCGTCGAGCGCCAGGATGTGGCCGGCCTTGGTGGTCAGGAACAGCACGTCCTTGATGCCGGAGGAGGTCATGACCCCGGTCAGGAAGGCGGGGGCGCCGTCGGCGACGCTCGGCAGCGTCACGTGGTAGAGCACGTGCAGCGTGGAGACGTTGCCCGAGTTGATGATGGTTTCCTGCTGGTTGTTGCCGTTGTGACGGCCGTCGCCGTTGAACTCCGGCCAGTCGGCGGCGCGCGCCGGCGATGGCGGCAGCAAGAGCAGGCAGGCGGCAAGGGAGGTCAGGACCAGCGCGGCGGGGAAGCAGATCCGGCGCCGGGACGACCATGGAGAAGTCGGGGGCGGGAGCTGTCGCATGGTCACACGATGATATTCGCAACTCTCGATCAATGCCAGGGCCGCCAGGGCCGCAGCATCCGCCGCGACGGCTGCGTCAGCTGCGACTTGCGTCAGCCGCGGCGCCCGCGGCGCCCGCAGCCAGCCGCTGCGTCAGCCGCGGCGCCCGAGCAGCTGCAGGGCGCGCTCGACCACCCGCTCGGGCGTGAAGCCGAACGGCTCGTAGAGCTGCTTGGCGGGCGCCGAGGCGCCGAAGCGCTCGATGCCCTGGACCTGGCCGTCGAGCCCGACGTACTTGTGCCAGCCAAACGGGGCGGCGGCCTCGATCGCCAGCCGCTTGCGCACGTGAGGCGGCAGCACCGCGTCGCGGTACTCGGCGGGCTGGCGGTCGAACAGCTCCCAGCTGGGCATGCTCACCAGCCGCACCCGCACTCCCTGCGCCGCCAGGCGCTGCGCTGCCTCGTAGGCGAGCGACACCTCGGAGCCGGTGGCGAGGAGCAGCAGCTCCGGCGGGGGAGCGGCGCCCGGCGCGCCGCCGCCTGAAGCCGGGACGTCGCCAGCTCCGGCGCCGGCGGCGCCCGCTTCCGCCCTGGCGGCGCCGGCCGGCGCGGGCTCGGCGAGCACGTAGGCGCCGCGGGGCACCCCGGCCGGGGCGAGCCGGCCGGTCTCCTCGAGGATCGGCAGGGCCTGACGGGTGAGCACCAGCGCCGTCGGCCCGTCGCGGTGCTCGATCGCCGCCCGCCAGGCTGCCGCCGTCTCGTTGGCGTCGCCGGGGCGGATCACCGTCATCCCCGGCAGCGAGCGCAGCGAAGCGAGCTGGCTGATCGGCTGGTGGGTGGGGCCGTCCTCGCCGAGGAAGATGGAGTCATGGGTGAAGACGTAGATCACCTGCAGCTTCATCAAGCAGGCGAGGCGGATCGGCGGCCGCATGTAGTCGGAGAAGATGAGGAAGGTCCCGCCGTACGGCAGCCACAGCCGCGACAGGGAGATGCCGGAGAGCGCCGACCCCATGGCGTGCTCGCGCACCCCGAAGTAGAAGTTGCGGCCGCCCGGCTTGCCCGGCTCGAAGTTGTCCTCGCCCTTGATCAGCGTGTCGTTGGAGCTCGCCAGGTCGGCGGAGCCGCCGCACAGCTGCGGCAGCCGCGGCGCAATGGCGTTGATCACCTTGCCGGAGGCGGCGCGGGTGGCGATGGCGCCGTCGGCAGGCGTAAAGGACGGCAGCGCCTCGTGCCAGCCTTCCGGCAGCTTGCCCGCGAGGCGCGACGCGAGATCGGCGGCCTCCTTGGGAAACGCGGCCTGGTAGCGCTGCCACAGCTCCTGCCAGGCGCCGTGCAGGCGGCGGCCGTTCTCACGGACGGACGCGAAGGCTGCCGTCGCTTCCGGCGGCACGTAGAAGGTGGGCTCGAGCGGCCAGCCGAAGAACTTCTTGGCGGCCTCCGTCTCCTCCTTGCCGAGCGGCGAGCCGTGCGCCTGGGAGGTGTTCTGCTTCTTCGGGCTGCCGTAGCCGATCACGGTGCGCACCGCCACCAGCGACGGGCGCTCGGTCTCGGCCTCGACGGCGGCGATGGCCGCCGCGACCGCTTCCAGGTCGTTGACGTCGGCCACCCGCTCGACCCGCCAGCCGTAGGCCGCGAAGCGCCCGGGCACGTCGTCGCCGAACGAGAGGGCGGTCGGGCCGTCGAGCGAGATGTGGTTGTCGTCGTAGAAGACCTTGAGGTTGCCGAGCCGGAGATGGCCGGCCAGCGAGGCGGCCTCGGCGCCCACGCCCTCCATCATGTCGCCGTCGCTCGCCACCACCCAGATCCGGTAGTCGAACAGCGGATAGCCGTCGCGGTTCCAGGCGGCCGCCGATTTGCGCTGGGCGATCGCCATGCCGACCGAGTTGCCGAGCCCCTGGCCGAGCGGGCCGGTGGTGGTCTCGACGCCGGGGGTCAGCTCGTGCTCGGGATGGCCGGGAGTCTTCGAGCCGAACTGGCGGAAGCGCTGCAGCTCCGACATCGGCAGGTCGTAGCCGGAGAGGTGCAGCAGCGCGTACAGCAGGGCGGAGGCGTGGCCGGCGGAGAGCACGAAACGGTCGCGGTTCGGCCAGGCGGGGTCCTGCGGGTCGCAGCGCAGGTGCCGGGTCCACAACAGGTAGGCGAGCGGCGCCAGACCCATCGGCGCGCCGGGGTGGCCCGAGTTGGCCTTTTCGACCATGTCCACCGCCAGGAAGCGGATGGTGTTGATGACCACGTCGTCGGCTGCCCGGTTCGCGCTCGTCGCCATGTCCTCGGTCCCTCCCATGCAATGGCCCCCATATCACAGGCATCACGGCCCGGCCCTCGCGGCTGCCGCGGCCGGGCGCAAGTCTATCGTGCCTGCCGGCGAACGCTCCGGCGGCCGGTCGCCCGCGCGGCCGATCGCCCGCGGCCGGTCGCCCGCGCGGTCGGCGTCGCCCGCCGCTCGGTGCTGCCTGCTGGAAATACGGGGCAGTGCTCGGTGCCGGATGCGCCTGGTCACACCGCCAGCAGCAGCGCCGCCAGCATCATGACGCCGATGAACGCGTAGAGCCCGCGGTAGCAAACCTGCAGCCGGCGGACGCTCTCGAAGGTCAGGCCCACGCCGATGGCCCGGATGGACCAGTACAGGTGCAGGGGGTAGAGCACGGCCAGGACCGCCAGGGCGCGCGGCACGACGCCGCGGACCGCCAGCACCGCCAGCAGACTATAGGCGAGCGTGAAGATGGCGAGACCCGCGGCGAAGCTCCGGGCCTTGCCGAAGATGACCGCGTTCGTCCTGATGCCGTTGAGCCGATCCCCGTCGTAGTCCCTCACCTCCTGGGTGAGGTGCCCCGCGACGAAGGCGAGCGCGAAGAAACATGCGATCTCGAGGCCGCGCCGATCGATGGCGCTGAACAGCGAGTAGCCGAGGAGGAAGTGGAGGATGCCGCCGGCGAGATGGAGGCCCGAGCCGAGCAGCGGGATGCCCTTGGCGTGGTACGCAGGGCCGGAGTACAGCGCGCTCAGCACGGCGATCGCCATGGCGATCGCCAGGGTGCGCATGCCGAGCTGGCCGAACAGCAGGAGGCTCGCCGCGAGCAGGGCCAGCCCGAGGTGACCGACCTCCCGGCGGCCGATGCCTCTGGTCGCGAAGACGCCCGCCGTCTTGTTGGGATCCCTGAGGTCGGCGCTCATGCCGGACCAATCGTTGAGCACGAAGATGTGTGCCACCAGGCAGCAGCTGGCGGCGGCGAAGACTGCCAGCGCCGCCGCTTTCGCGACGGTCACCTCTCCCATTGCGAAGGCGGCGCCGAGCAGGGGCGAGCCCTGCAGGGCCAGGATGTCCGCGAAGCGCAAGCAGGACAGATAACGGCGCAGCCAGCCCGCCGCGGCTGCCGGCCCGCTCGCCGCTCCCGCCGCCCTGGCGGCAGCGCTGGCGGCGCCGGCGGGGCACTCAGCTCCGGTGGGCATTCTCGTGATAGAGCCTGAGCCAGAGCGCATAGCCGAAGTCCTCCGACCAGTAGAACCGGGGGGTCGAGGCGGTGAGGTCGTTGTGGTAGAGGAGCGGCGGCGACAGCCGGAGGTAGGAGAACTCGCCATCCGCCAGGGTCCACAGCAGGGCGCGGGTCTCGGCCGGGCTCGGCGCCGGGGAACGTGGGCTCATGAATCGCTGCAACAGCCGGCAAGCGGCGACCCAGACCTCCTGCCCGGGTACCTTGGTTCGCAGCCGCGCCGCCGGCAGGCTCAGCGAGCAACCGGCCCGGCGGAGATCGGCTTGACGCAGGATGGGCACCAGCGGCGCCGCCTGGTAGTAAACCCAGATCCGCTCCTCGCCGATGGCGCGGCCCAGGGCGCCGCAGAGGGTGCGGGCGGCCGGCGGATCGGCCTGCGCCAGCAGCAGGAGCACGTGCATCTGGATGCCGGCGTCGGCAGGGTTCGGGTCCTTGCCCGGGTCGATGCACTGGTAGCCGTCGCGCGCTGCCAGCCAGGTGCGGTAGAGCCCGTCGCCGGTGCGAAACCGGGCGAGGGTCGCGAGCGCGGCGGGCAGCAGCGTACGCCGGTCACTGGGAGCGATCCTCCAGACGAGGGCCGTATCGTCGGCGTCCGGGGTGATGGTGCAGCCGAGGGTGGAGATGGTCGGCTCGTCGGGGCGGCCGTGGTAGCGGACCAGCCCGCCGGCCTCGATCTGGGCGGTGAGGTGACGCCGCGCCCGCTGCAGGTTCTCGCCCAGCCCTACGGCCGTCCCGATCGGTTCGAGGAGGTCGACGAGCATGGCGGTGAGGTAGGTGTTCATCTCGCGCCCCGGGTCCGTGAAGCGCGGCTCTCGAGTGTAGGAGGTGAGCCAGTAGCCCGCCGCTTGCTGGCGCTCCCTGAGGGCCGCCGCGGCGCGCCGGACGCTCGCGGTGAGCTCGTAGTCCAGGCGGCGCCCGGCACCTGGGGGCG
This sequence comes from Thermoanaerobaculia bacterium, assembly GCA_035949675.1. Taxonomy (GTDB): domain Bacteria; phylum Acidobacteriota; class Thermoanaerobaculia; order Multivoradales; family UBA5704; genus JASLEW01. Next base: position 19,728 of record DASZHY010000263.1, on the reverse strand, counting down.
CCGCGTCTTGCCGGGCGAGAGGGCGCCCGGAGGCTGCCGGCGCCAGCACGGTAAAGCGCCGCTGGGCCAGGTAATGTTGCTCGCCGTCCGCGGAGATTTGCGCGAAGGCGCTCAGGAGATGCTCGCCGGGCGCCAGACCGTCCGTGCGCAGCGAGATGCGCCAGCCGGCCGGGCTCGCCTCGCCCCGAGCGCTCACGACGTCGGGCCGCGTGAAGAAGTGCGAGGTCGATGCCGCGGGCTGGCCGTCCAGGAGCACCTCCGCCTGCCGTGGCGAGCGGTGACCGGTCAGCGCCCAGCCCTCGACGGCGATCTTCTGGCCGGCGGTGACGGCCTCGACGTCGCGGCCGCCGGTCTTGATGCTGTCGAGGTTCCCGCTCACCTCGACCAGGAGCTCCCGCGGCGCCGGGGGGTGTCGCAGCTCGGCGAGGAACGGGGCGTTGTGCGGATCCCAGGCGGCCCGCATCCGCGCGGCATCGGTGACGGCGGCGAAGATCGGGACGTCGCTCGCGCTGGTGTACCAGAAGGCGCCGACCGCCTGGATCGCGATCGCCGTGCAGGTGGCCAGCACGAAGACGGCGCGGCCGACGCCGCCGAGCGCGGCGACGATCGGCGGCAGCAGCCAGAGCAGCAGCGGCAGGAGGTCGGTCAGCCAGCGCGGACCCCAGGAAGCGCCGGTGCGAAAATCGGCCTTCGCGTAGAGCATGACCTGCAACACGACCGCCGCGCTCAGCACCAGGGTAAGGCGGCGCGCGCCGCGGTCGTGCAGCGTGCGCTGCCAAAAGCAGGGCAGGAAGAGCAGGAACGGCGAGAAGACGAACAGGCCCCGGGTCGGGCTGAACAGCAATCCCGCGAGGCCGTACAGCATGTCGTGCTGAAAGAAGGTGGCGTTGCCGGCCACGCCGTAGCCGCCGGCGACGTTGCCGGCGGCCGCGAGGTTGTAGGCCAGCACCATGCCGGCGGGCAGCACGGCCCCGGCGGCGAGGAGGGGCGCCAGACGCCCCGCCCACCACCAGGCGTACAACCCGAGCGCCGCTGCCAGGACGGCATCGGGCGGTCGATTGCACGCGATGAGCCCGATCAAGGTCCCGGCGGCGAGCGCCCGGCGAGCGGTGCACGGCCCGGTGACGAGCAGCAGCGCGCCGACCACCAGCAGCTCCGCAAGCCCGTGCTGCCAGAGGGCTTGGCTGCTGATCACCCAGGTGGTGGTGCCGAAGGCAAAGGCGAGAGTGAGCAGGAGCGCGATCCGGGGCTCCGCTCGCCGCCGCAGCAGGAGGTACAGGAGCGCCGTCGCCGCCGCGGCCAGCAACGAGGCGGTCAGCTTCTCCATGATCCTGGCGCTGCGGTCCAGCCGTTGCTCCGTCCAGCCTCGCAGGTGGAGATAGACGGCCGCAGGCAGGTACAGCGGCGCGACGAGCACCGGCAGCACCACCGGGTAGAGCGCGATGAGGTGGCCGCCGCGGCCCGGGACCATCCAGAAGGGCTGTGTGGGCCGGTAGGGCCGGCCCTGTGCGGTGATGTCCGCGATCGGGTCCAGCAGCACGCTGCCGTAGCGCCAGATCCCGAACGGCAGGTAGCGCGCGGGGTAGGTGTCGCCGGCGCTGATCGACCGCAGGTTGGCGTTGTAGACCAGCAGGCAGACGAGACCCAGGAGCAGGCTGGCCCGCAGGTCGCGCCGATGCGATGGGGGCCTGGACCCGCCGGCGTCCGAAGCGCCTTCGGTGTCGTTATGGTTGCTCACGCGTCAGCTTTTTTACAAAGGTTTCCCCGCATGTTCCGTCCTCCACCACGCGGCGTCCGGGCCGAGGCGCGGCAGCTGCAACAGGCGTGTTCTACGGTGCCTGGGAGGCTATCATAGGAATGGCGCTTCATGGAGCGCCATCATCGTACCGACGACGGCGGCCCTCCGGGGGACCCGCGGCCCGCGGGCCCGTGGGCTGTCTTTTTGACTCGGCGGGCGGGCGCCTCTAGAATGAGCTGTCCTGTCGCGCCCTGCGGAGAGGTGCTGGAGTGGTCGAACAGGGCTGCCTGCTAAGCAGTTGTCCGGGGTAAACCCGGACCGAGGGTTCGAATCCCTCCCTCTCCGCCAATGCAACCTCCGTAAACTTCCTTGGCCTCTTTGCTGCCGGGCTCCCGCGCCCCTGTGAAACGATGAGTCAGACGATCTCGACGCCGGTCAGGGTCCGCTTCGCGCCGTCGCCCACCGGCTTCCTCCACGTCGGCGGCGCCCGCACGGCGATCTACAACGAGCTGCTGCGGCAGAGCGTAGGCGGCGCCTTCGTGCTGCGCATCGAGGACACCGACCGGGAGCGTTCGGACGAGGCGATGACGCGCCAGATCCAGTCGGCGCTGGCCTGGATCGGCATCGTCTGGGACGAGGGGCCGTTCCTGCAGAGCGAGCGCCTGGCGCGCTACCGCGAGCGCGGCGAGGAGCTGCTGGCCGCCGGCCGCGCCTATCGCTGTTTCTGCACCCCGGCGCAGCTCGAGGAGCAGCGCGCCGCGGCGCAGAAGCGGGGGCAGGCGTTCCGCTACCCGCGCACCTGCCTCGGTCTGGACGCGGCCGAGGTCGGCGCCCGGGTGGCCGCCGGCGAGCCGTTCGTCGTGCGCTTTCGCATGCCGGACGGCGACATCCGTTTTCACGACCTGGTGCGCGGCGAGATGGACTTCCCGCCGGACGCCCTGGACGACTTCATCCTGCTGCGGTCGGACAGCTCGCCGACGTACCACATGTCGGTGGTCTGCGACGACATCGACATGCGCATCACGCACGTCATCCGCGGCGAGGACCACCTGTCGAACACCCCCAAGCACATCCCGCTGTTCCAGGCGCTTGGCGGCGAGGTCCCGGTCTTCGGCCATCTGCCGTTGATCCTGGGGCCCGACAGGAAGCGTCTCTCCAAGCGCTCCGGCGCCACCTCGGTCGAGGAGCTCCGGGCCGAGGGCTTCCTGCCGCAGGCCCTCTACAACTACCTGGCGCTGCTCGGCTGGAACCCGGGAGGCGACCGCGAGATCCTGTCGCGGGTCGAGATGATCGCCCTCTTCTCGGTCGATCGCCTCAATGCCTCGCCGGCGGTCTTCGATCGCGAGAAGCTGACCTGGATGAACTCTCAGTACCTCTCGAGCCTGCCCCAGGCCGAGCTGCTGCCCCATCTGCGGCCCTTCCTCGCCGAGCAGGGGCTCGCCGCCGGCACCGGCGGCGCGGATGCCGGCGGGGATCTCGACCCGGCGCGCCTGGCGGCGGCGATCGAGCTGCACCGCGGCCGCGTCCACACCCTCGAGGAGCTGGCCCAGGTGGTGGCTCCCTACTTCCGCGACCGGCTCGACTACCCTTCCGAGGCGATCGCCAAGTTCGCCGCCGACCCCGGGCTGGCCGGGCACCTGGCGGCGCTCCGGGAGCGCTTCGCGAGCCTGCCCGCCTTCACCAAGGAAGCGCTGGAGGCCGAGCTCAGGGCCGTGGCCGGCGAGCGCGGCATCAAGGCCGGTGCGCTCATCCACCCCACCCGCACCGCCCTCTCCGGCAGCCAGGCAGGCCCGCCGCTCTTCGATCTGATCGAGGTCATGGGCCGCGAGGCCAGCCTGCGCCACCTCGACCATCTGCTCGAGAGCCTCCGCGAGCCTGCCGCCGCCGCAGCGCCGGCGGCAGGCGGGCCCAAGGCGTCCAACGCGGCCGCGAAGCCCGAACCGCCCCATTCGTCTCAGGGTTGACCCGCTAAACTCGTTCGGCTACGCTCTTGCGTCGTCCTTCCTGGGAGGTCGTTCAATGGTAGGACATGCGGCTCTGGACCGCAGAATCGGGGTTCGAGTCCCTGCCTCCCAGCCAAGTCCGATTCCCCGCCTCTAAGCTCTTCTCTTTCGAGGTCTACGTCGCCCCGAGTAGGTCGTGACTACGTCTTGGCATTAGGATCGCCGGCGCCACTGCTCCGGGCTGCGTGCTCGGTGGAGGATGGCGATCACACGGATCGTCTCGCCGTCGAGGATGTAGAAGATCCCGTAGGGAAAGCGGTGGAGTGCGGCTCTGCGGATGCGGTTGTCTACGCGGGGGTACATTTCCGGATGCTCACGCACTCTCTGGAGGATCGCATCGACCTCAATTCGGAAAGCGTCGCTCAGGCCGGTTTGACGCTCCTCGTACCAGTCTCGTGCCTCAGCAAGGTCGCGCTTGGCCGCCCGACGGAGGACGATTCTCAGCCTCTCGGCCAGAGTTCTTCCTTGACCTGGTCCCAGGGCTGCTCGTCGTCAGGATTGCGCTCGAGATCTGCCAACCGGTCCTGGAGGATGCGCCGTTGCCAGTCAGGCAGGCACAAGAAGCGGGCCTCATCCTCCGGGTCCACGCTGTTCCAGAGAACTTGCGCGATCTCTAGGCGCTCCTCGGCTGGAAGTTTGAGGAGCTTGTCTACCTCGTACTTGGTCATCGGATCACCAGAGGCCATGCTTGGACTGGCTACGTAGGTGGATACCTTTTCGTCGGCGAAGTCCTAAAAGCTGCTCGAAGCCTGCCTTCCGCTCCCGGCAAACACCGAGTCCTCATGCAGTGGCTCCATGTTGGGGAGTCTACACCCCTTGGGACTCGCCAGAAACGCAAAGGTCGCGGACACGGTGGGGAGACTCCAAGTCGGAACCGAGTTCCACGACACTGGGGAGGCGGCCCTCCGAAAGCTTTGCCACGAGTGATCGGCCCCAGCGCCCTACGAGGTTTGTTGGTACAATGCAACTCAGATAACCCCGAAACTGATTGGTGACGCGGCTCACGCGACGGTCCTCGTCGGCAGGAGATAGATAATGAAATATTTTCTTGCTGCCTGTGCATGCATTCTCTCCTCGGCTGCCGCCGCTCACGGCCAGCATTCCCTTGCCATGCACACTCACTCAGGCACCGGCAGCGGCTCGGCATGCAAGCGGTTTGATGGACCCATCGAGCTCTACCCGCCAGAGCAGGCTGGCGACCTCAACCATACGGTCAGCACGAAGAATCCGCGTGCTCAGCAGTACTTCAACCAAGGTCTCACGTTCTTCTACGGGTTCGATTCCGAATCAGCCATGCGCTCTTTCCACCAAGCCGCTAAGGAGGATCACGATCTCGCGATGGCCTACTGGGGCGTCGCGTTGGCGGCCGGCGGCGACCTTAACATCCCCATCAATGATCCGTGCATGCGGCTTGCCAGAGAGCAGATCGAGATCGCAAAGGGCTTGCTCGCGCGGGCCACCCAACCGGAGCAGCTTTATATCCAAGCCTTGGCGGAACGCTACGCGATCCTTTCCAGCCCCGGTGCGGACACCCCTCGTGGCGATCCCCAGCAGCTCGGCGTCTACTACGCGCTGGCCATGAAGGCGGTCTACAAGAGGCTCGGCTCCCTGGACCCTGACGCGGGTGCGCTCTATGTCTATAGCCTGATGAATCTCCGCCCCTGGCAATGGTGGACCACCGACGGTCAGGCTGCGGCGGAGATCACCGAGGCTCGCAAAGTGCTCGAAGCCGGGCTCCACTCCTTCCCACGCCACATCGGCCTCAACCACATCTATATTCACGCCATGGAAGAAGGGCCGATTGCCTTGGCGGTACGAGCCAAGGCTGCCGCCGATTTCCTCTTCAATAACGCGGCCGTCATCACGCCTCATCTGCGCCACATGCCTGCCCACACCTACCTGCTCCTCGGGAAGTGGGACCTCGTCATCGACGCCAACCAGCGCGCGGTCGACGCCGATGACCCCTGGGCCAAGGCGTGCAGGGGTGACGATGACCCCTCGGTCAAGACGTGCAAGGCGAGTGAGGCGAGCATTTCGGCCCCGAAGTGCAACCAGCTCCTGGTGGGCCATTATTACAGCCACGACATGCTCTTCCTCGCCGTCGGCTACAACAACCGTGGCGAGTGGGACACGGTCGAGAGAACCTCCGCCTGCCTCGAGGACAACGTGCGCAGCTTCATTGGCACCCAGCCCGGACTGGAGCACTACCTCACCACCAAAGAAATGATGATGGTCCACTTCGGCGAGTGGCGGATGCTGACCGTCCTGCCTCCGCCGCAGAGCGACATGCCCAGCTTCAACAGCCCCAGCTATTGCACCGACCTCAAGTACAAGCTTGCCGCGGCGATGTGGTACTTCGGCCGCGCCATGGGCCACGCTTCGCTGAAGGAGCCCACCGACGACGACGTCCAGGGTTTTCAGCTAGCGCAAGGCTGTGTGCAGGGCGCCGGGCTCGGCTGGGGCAACAACTCCGCCTCTGACATTCTCAAAGTAGCCCATTGGCGCATGCTCGAGCGTATTGCGCGGGAGAAGGGCGACAAAGCGGCCTCCCAGATGTTTGCCTTGCTGGCAGTTGAAACCGAGGACCTCCTCGACTACGACGAGCCGCCCGGGTGGTACCTTTCCTCTCGCGAAACCTACGGAGCTGCGCTGTATCTGGCTGGAGATCATGCGAGAGCATTGAAGGTATTCCGCGAAGACCTGAAACGCCACCCCAACAACTCCCGCTCCCTCTTCGGCGTCTGGCAGGCCCTGAAGAAGCTCGGGGCCTCCGCAGCGGCCGCCAAGGCGGAGGAGCTCTTCAAGCAGCAGTGGAAGAGGGCCGACCTGCCCAACATGACTGATATGTAGCCGCCGCACACCGCTAACCACAACCCGAAGACCTCCTGAGGCGCCGCCGACGAGATCGTGGTGGACCTACTGACGACGGCCTGCGGCAGTAATTGCGCCGTGGCGATGTGACTCGCAAAGTGAGCGGCGCGCTGTGCTAGTGTCTCGACCGTCCCTCCTCCCCTCGGGGCGGGCGATCTCCTGACGTCATGCACGCGAACGATCTTCCCGTGGTGAGCGTCATCATGGGCAGCAAGTCCGACTGGGAAACCCTGCGTCATGCCGACGAGATGCTCGAGCGCTTCGGCGTGCCCCATGAGTGCCGGGTGGTGTCGGCCCACCGGACGCCGGAATGGATGCGCGAGTTCGCCTCCGGCGCCGAGGCGCGCGGTATCGAGGTGATCATCGCCGGCGCCGGCGGCGCCGCCCACCTGCCCGGCATGGTGGCGGCGCAGACCCTGCTGCCGGTGCTCGGGGTGCCGGTGGAGAGCCGCACCCTGCACGGCGTCGACTCGCTGCTGTCGATCGTGCAGATGCCCCCGGGAGTGCCGGTCGGGACGCTGGCGATCGGCGCCGCGGGCGCCGCCAACGCGGCGCTGCTGGCGGTGCGCATCCTGGCGGGCAGCCGCCCCGAGCTGCGTCAGAAGCTCCGGGAGTTCAGCGAAGAGCAGACCCGGCGCGTGCTCGGCGAGACGTTGCCGTGAGCGGTCCGATCCTGCCCGGCGCCACCCTGGGGGTGCTGGGCGGCGGCCAGCTCGGCCGCATGTTCGCGATCGCGGCGCGGCGTATGGGCTACCGCGTCCACACCTTCTCACCCGAGGACGACGCGCCGGCGGGGCAAGTGTCCGACCGGCAGGTGCAGGCGGCGTACGACGACCTCGACGCGGTGCGGGCGTTCGCGCGCGGGGTGGACGTGGTCACCTTCGAGTTCGAGAACGTCCCCGCCGCCACCGCCGAGGCCGCCGCCGAGCAGGCGCTGGTGCGGCCCGCCGGCGGCGTGCTGCACACCACCCAGAACCGCCTGCGGGAGAAGGGCTTCCTGGCGGCGGCAGGGTTCCCGGTGACACCTTTCGTGCCGGTGCGCTCCGAGGACGAGCTGCGCGCCGGGCTTGCCGCGCTGGGAACGCCGGCAGTACTGAAGACCGCCGGCTGGGGTTACGACGGCAAGGGACAGCTCCGCATCGCCGGAGCCGGCGAGGCGGCGGCGGCCTGGACTGCGCTGGGCACGGACGAGGCGGTGCTCGAAGCGTTCGTCGAGTTCGCGGCCGAAGTGTCGGTGGTGGCGGCGCGCGGCCTGGACGGCTCGTTCGCGCACTATGGCCTGATCGAAAATCAGCATCGTGATCACATCCTGGACGTCTCGATGGCGCCGGCGCCGCTGGCCGCGACGGCGCACGGCCTGGAACGCGAGGCGGTCGAGCTCGCCCGCGGCGTGCTCGACGCCCTGGCGGTGGTCGGCGTGCTGTGCGTCGAGCTGTTCGCGACCACCGACGGCCGCCTGCTGATCAACGAGCTGGCGCCGCGGCCGCACAACTCCGGCCACCTCACCTTCGACGCCTGCGTCACCAGCCAGTTCGAGCAGCAGCTGCGGGCGATCTGCGGCCTGCCACTGGGCGCCACCGACCTGCTGTTGCCGGCGGCGATGGCGAACCTGCTGGGCGATCTCTGGCAGGACGGCGAGCCGGACTGGGCGGCGGCGTGCGGTTTCCCGACGGTCAAGCTGCACCTCTACGGCAAGGCGCAGCCGCGGCCGGGCCGGAAGATGGGCCACCTGACGGCGCTTGACGCCGCCGGTGCCGGGGCGGCGCGGGAGCGGGTGCTGGCCGCCCGCGAAGTGCTGACCTCCGGTGTCCCTCCCGCCGGCGGCCCCGGACCCGGGCAACCTCGCCGCCTCGCCGCGCCGGTCGCCGGCGGCACCGCCGGTGCCGGCCGAGCAGAGGCATGAACGCCGGCAGCTCCGGCGATCGCGGCGCCGCCGGCGACAGCCGCGAACCGGTGAGCGGCGGCGACCCCGGCGCCCCCGGCAACGAGGCCGGCGCCTGGTTGATCTACGGCGCGACCGGCTACACCGGTGCCCTGATCGCGCACGAGGCCGTCCGGCGGGGGCAACGGCCGATCCTTGCCGGCCGCAACCGGGAGGCGGTGGAGCGCCTGGCGCGGGAGCTGGGCCTGGCGAGCCGGATCTTCGACCTCGACGATCCGGCGGCGGTCGAGCAGGGGCTAGCCGGTCCGCCGACCATCGCCGCCGTGCTGCACTGCGCCGGTCCGTTCGTGAACACCAGCGCGCCGATGGTGCGGGCCTGCCTGGCGGCGCGCGCCCATTACCTCGACATCACCGGCGAGCTGGCGGTCTTCGAGGCGGTGCTCGCGGCCGGGCCAGCGGCGCGCGAAGCCGGCATCGTGCTGCTGCCCGGCGTCGGCTACGACGTGGTGCCGAGCGACTGCCTCGCGGCCCGCCTCGCCGACGCCATGGTCGACGCGTCGGAGCTCGACCTCGCATTCGCTGCCGATCGCGGCACCTTCAGCCGCGGCACCTTGAAGACCATGATCGAGAGCCTGCCCCACGCCGGCGCCGTGCGCCGCGGCGGCAAGATCGTGCCGGTGCCGGTCGCCTACGACGCACGCGAGATCGAGTTCGGCTGCGGCAAGCGCTGGGCGATGACCATCCCGTGGGGCGACGTGGCAACCGCCTACCACACCACCGGCATACCCAACATCCGCGTCTATACCGCCGCGTCGCCGCGTTCGGTGCGGCGCGCCCGGCGGCTCGCAACCATGCTGCCGCTGCTCGCCTGGCGTCCCGTCAAGCGCCTGCTGCAGGGTGCCATCGTCCGGCGGGTGACCGGACCGCCCCCTGAGGTGAGGGCGACAGCGCGGGTGTATCTCTGGGGAGAGGTGCGCAACGCCGCGGGCGCGCGGGTGACCGCCACGCTGGAGACCCCCGAGGCTTACCGGTTCACGGCGGAGTCGGCAGTGGAGTGCATGCAGCGGGTGCTGGCCGGAAAGGTGCCGCCCGGCAGCTGGACCCCCGGGCGGGCCTTCGGCCCGCACTTTGCCGCCGAGCTGCCGGGAGTCGTCGAGGGCGAGCTGAAGCGGGAAGCGCGCTCATAGCGCGCCCGCCATGCGCACGCCGCCCCAGGCCAGGGCGCCGAGGATCCCGAAAACCAGCGCCGGCACCGCCAGCACCGCCAGCACGGCGAGGATCACCGGCGCCATTGCCACCAGCGCCGCCACGGCCAGCACCCCCACCAGCGCCGCCCCCAGCAGCTTGATGAGTCCGAGCGAGAGCATCACCGGCAGCAAGGCGATCCGGAGCACCAGCTTGAAGAGGCCCACGATCAGCGTCATGGTCACCAGCAAGACCCCGAGCCCCGCCAGCGCCAGGACCATCAGGAAAGCGATGCCGAACATGACTCTGTGCACCTCCTGACCTCATTACGGAGCCGCCGGCCGGGAGTTTCGCGCCCGCTGCTTGCGGCCGCGCTGTAGTATCGTCGGCTAAAACGAAGGGAGAGCTCCGATGCTGCAGATCGCAATGATCTCCGGGCGCTCCGGGCGCGCCGCGCAAGTGGCCGCGGTGCTGTCAGTCCTGCTCTGCGCGCTGGCGCCGGCCGGCCGCGTTGCGCGAGCCCAGACCGGCGAGATCCGCCAGCCAGGGCCGATCCAGCAGCCGGCCGGCACCTGGCAGAAGCCGGGGGAGATCCAGCAGCCCAAGGGACCATGGCAGAAGCCCGGCGAGATCCAGGTGCCCAAGGGCATCCAGGCGATCCAGGCCCACGACTCGGCTTGCGAGCAGCGCCTCACCACGGTCGCCGACGCGCTGTTCGAGTTCGACAAGGCGACCCTTGGCGCCGACGCCGCGCAGACGCTGGCCGCCCTGGGACCGCAGATCGCCCAGCGCGGCCCGCACCCGATCGTGATCGAGGGCCACACCGACTCGATCGGCTCGGACGCCCACAACCAGCGCCTGAGCGAGCAGCGGGCGGCGGCGGTGCGCGCCTGGCTGACCGCTCACGATTTCGTGCCGGCCTCGACGCCGACCAAGGGCTACGGCAAGACCCGCCCGGTCGCCCCCAACACCCACCCCGACGGCTCCGACGACCCCGCCGGCCGCCAGAAGAACCGGCGCGTCGAGGTGGTCATCAAGACCTGCCCCTGACGCCAGGCAATGTGGTGTCGGGGGTTTGCTTCGAATTAACCGAGCGGGCCACCAGCTAGACGACCAGGCCGGTGAAATGCACCGTGTTGCCGAGGAGAGTGATCGCGGCCCCTTTGCCGTTTTCGAGGACGATGCCCGCATCGGTCATGGAGATGCGCGCGCCGGCGGGCGTCTGCAGGATGATCCCGCCCGCTGGGGCGTCGGAGATCACCAGCGAGTGTTGGCCGGGTGTGACGAGGACGATCTGTCCACTCCCCGGCGGGCCTGGTTGGACGACGGCGGGAAGCTCGGACGCCGCACCCCACCAGCAGCCGCTCCAGATCGGGTAGTCGGGATCGCCCTGCTCGAACTCGATCCAGACGCCGGCGCCGACCGGGGGAAGCGCCACGACGCCGGCGCCAGGACCCGCGCAGGGAACGGACGGCATCGCCCAGGTGGTGGGCTCGGTCCCGAGCACGTCGGGCACGGCCGCCTGCAACCTGGCGAGGAGCTCCGGGTCATGCGTGTTGACGACCGTTCCACGATACTTGCCGAAGTAGCGCGGCTGCTCTGCGTTCATGTCGTTCCTCCGCCCGCGATGCCAAGGCCGGCGCGCACGAGCTCGAACTCCTGGCGGTGATCTTGCGCCGTGATGGTGTCCCGGACGCGGCTGACGGCGAACAGGCCATCGTACGGATCGGCCGCTCCCCGGACCTCGACGACATCGCCGGGGCGCAGGCGGCGCTGGCCAGGCACGACGTTGAGCGTCCCCAGCCCCGTCATCGCCTCTGCCGAGCGGGCCGCCTCGGCCAGCAGTGCGCCGGCTGCCTGCGCCGGCTCGAGCTTCGCCGTCCCGTGCAGACGCCGCAGGCGCCGGGGCGGCGGCACCACCGCTCCGAGCGGCGGTCCGAGGGCCGAGATATTCGGGGCGGGGATCGGAATCAACGCCTTCGAGGCGGGATCGAGGATCAGGGCCTGTGGGGCCACTGGACCCATCGCGTCGAACTGCAATCGTAGCGCCGCGACGTTGCCCGGCCCCCCGAAGCTGATCACGAGCGACGGGTGGGACCGATCGCCGCGCGGCTCGGGTCCCCAATACGCGACCGAGGCGCCGGGCGCCGGTCCCGGGTCGAGCGTGAACCGGTAGCCGGCGGCCCGGGCGAGCGAGCGGAGATAAGCATAGTCCGTCCCCTGCTGATGAAAGATGCGCTTCGACGGATCGGCCACATCCGGCACCGGCGGCGGGACGACGAGGGGCGTCACGCCGCGCGGCGCGTAGCCGGCGAGGATCACCCTGACTCGCGCCTCGACGTTCAGCCCCGGGAACGAACGCCCGCCGAGGTCGATGAGATCCATGAGCAGCGTCAGGTCCTCGCCGCCTAAGACCAGCCCCGCATCGTTACCGCCGGCTGACACCGAATGCGTGACGATGACGCCGTCCATGGCGACCAGTTGATCGGCCTGATCCGTCATCACGACGACGCGCACGAGGTCGCCGGACGGGAGCAGAAAGCGTCCCGGCAGCGTCGACCCTGGATCGAGGCGGAAGGACATGCGGAAGGATCCGCGCTCGCCGATCGCGGCGGCGATCTCGATCTTTTCGAGCGCGTCCATCACATCGGACGCAACCGGATCGAGGGTGCCGACACCCGCCAGCAGCGCAACCCTGCTGAATCCGTTCGGCATGGTCCGTGTCGGCTCTCGACCCGTGGCGCTTGGCTTGGCGCCTCTTGACCTAGCCGCCGGTGGTGAAGGCCAGGGCCAGCAGGGTTTGCTGTTCCATCAGGTGAGCCTTGGCGGAGCCGGTGGCCGGGCTGCCGCTGGCATGGCGGCGGACGGAGCGCACGCGCCTGCCGGCCAGGCTTTCGAGGCGAGGATGAACGTAGAAGAGGGCCCCCATGTTGGCGGGCTCTTCCTGCACCCACACCACGTCTTTGCAGTTGGGGTGCCGGGCCAGCTCGGCGACGATCTCGTCTTTCGGCAACGGATACACCTGATCGAGGGCGAGGATCGCCGTCGCCTTCGCGTTGTGGTCCTGGCGCCGCTCGCGCTCGCGGCGCAGCTCGTGGGCGATCTTGCCGGTGCAGAACAGCACGCGATGGGCGTCCTCGACCTCGTGATCCGGCACCACCCGCAGGAAATGATCGCGGGTGAAGTCGGCGAGCGGCGACGACGAGTCGCGGTGGCGCAGCATGCTCTTGGGGGTCAGCGTCACCAGCGGCTTGCGCCAGACCGACAGCGCCTGGCGGCGCAGCAGATGGAAGTACTGCGCCGCCGTCGACGGCTGGCAGACCTGGATGTTGTCCTCTGCCGCCAGCTGCAGGTAGCGTTCGAGGCGAGCGCTCGAGTGCTCGGGGCCCTGACCCTCGTAGCCGTGCGGCAGCAGCATCACCACCCCTGACAGCAGGTTCCACTTGTTCTCCGCGGCGGCCAGGAACTGGTCGACGACGATCTGCGCGCCGTTGGCGAAGTCGCCGAACTGCGCTTCCCAGAGCACCAGCGCCTCCGGGAAGTCGCGGCTGTAGCCGTACTCGAAGCCGAGCACCGCGGCTTCCGACAGCATCGAGTCGTAGACCTCGAAGCGGGCCTGGTCGGCCGCGACGTGGGCGAGCGGGGTGTACTCGGCGCCGTTTTCGACGTCGATCAGCACCGAATGGCGGTGCGCGAAGGTGCCGCGGCGGCTGTCCTGGCCGCTCAGGCGCACGGGGGTGCCCTGCCGCACCAACGAGGCGAACGCCAGCGCCTCCGCCATGCCGTAGTCGAAGGGCCGCTTGCCCGCGCCCATCTCGGCGCGCTGCTTGAGCAGGGACTCGATCTTCTTGTGGATGTGGAAGGTCTCGGGCCAGCTGGTGAGCGGCGCCGTCAGCTCGCCGATCTGGTCGCCGGCGAGCCCGGTCTTCACCTCGTATTCCGGCCGGTAAGGCCCGCCCCGGTAGCGGTCCCAGTACGCGGGCAGGGTGCGCAGCGGCGGCTTCTTGTCGAGCTTCTTGGCCGCCTCCTGGGCGGCGTCGAGCTCGGCGCGCACCGCCGCCGCGCGGCGCTCGGCCTCGGGCTCGGCCACGCCGCTGCGCTGGGCGTAGATCTGCCACAGCGGCGGGTGGGAGGCGATCTGCTTGTAGAGCAGGGGCTGGGTGATCGTCGGGTCGTCCACCTCGCTGTGACCGTACCGGCGGTAGCCGATGAGATCGACGACCACGTCGGATTGGAAGGCGTAGCGGTAGTCGACGGCGAGCGCCGCCACCCGCACCACCGCATCGGGGTCCTCGCCGTTGACGTGGAAGATCGGGATCGGTAGGCGCTTGGCGACGTCGGAGGCGAAGCGCGACGAGTGCAGGGCGCGCGGCTCGGTGGTGAAGCCGATCAGGTTGTTGACGATGACGTGGACGGTGCCGCCCACGCGGTAGCCGTCGAGATCGGCCAGGTTGAGGGTCTCGGCCAGGATGCCCTGGCCGGCGAAGGCGGCGTCGCCATGCAGCACGACCGGCATCACCTTGGTGAAGTCGTGATCGCCCAGGCGCGCCTGCTTGGCGCGCACCCGCCCCACCGCCACCGGGTCCACCGCCTCGAGGTGACTGGGGTTCGACACCAGGTGGAGGTCGACCTCGCGGCCGTTGCCGGCCTTGAAGGTGCCGGTGGCGCCCATGTGGTACTTGACGTCGCCGGCGCCCAGCACGCTGCGCGCGTCGACGTCGTCGAAGCGGGCGAAGATCTGTGCCGCCGGTCTGCCCACGACGTTGAGCATCACGCTCAGGCGGCCGCGGTGGCTCATCGCCAGCACCACCTGCACGCCCTGGTGCGCCGCGGCGCGCTCGAGCATCGCGTCGAGCGCCGGGATGAGCGCCGCGACGCCTTCGATCGAGAAGCGCTTGCTGCCCTGGTAGCGGGTCTGCAGCAGCTGCTCGAAGGTCTCGGCGCTCATGATCTGGCCGAGCACGCGGTCGCGGTCGGGCGGCGCGGGCTCGGTCTCCAGCCGCTCGGCGATCCACCGCCGGCGCTCCGCTTGCGGGATGTGCATGAACTCGGCGCCGATCGTGCCGCAGTAGCGCCGGCGCGCCCAGGCCGCGGTCGGCGGATCGGCTTCCTCCTCGAGCGCCGGCTGCGGCTCGGGGCGGAGCCGTCCCAGCGGGTCGAGGTCGGCTTGCAGGAACCCAAGCCGCCGGAAGGAGTTGAGCGTCTTGGGATCGAGCTTGGGCCGGTCTTCGAGGAGGGCGGCGGCTTTGTCTTCGGTGGTGGTCGTTGCCATGGCCGCTCAAGGATACCTCGGCTGGGCGCCCGCGGGGATGGGTTACAGTACGCACGCCATGGCGAGGGGGACAAGGATGGCGAGGACGGATAGGACGGCGCGGACGGCGCGGACGACGTGGGCGGCGCGGTCGGCGCGGTCGGCGCGGTCGGCGGCCGGCCTGCTTCTTCTGCTGCTCCTGGCGCCTGCCGTTAAGGCGGCGGCCACTCCGGTCAACCTCGGCGCGGCGCCGCTCGAGCCGGCTACGACCGGCGGGCTGGCGACGCTCGACCGCGCCCTCGCCAAGCTGTCCACCCACAAGCGCTTGCTGGTCATCGCCGCGCACCCCGACGACGAGGACACGGCGCTGCTCACCCTGGTGTCGCGCGGCATGGGCGGCGAGGCCGCCTATCTCTCGTTGAGCCGCGGCGAGGGGGGCCAGAACCTGATCGGTCCGGAGCTCGGCGTCGGGCTCGGCCTCATCCGCAGCCGCGAGCTGCTGGCGGCGCGCGCCATCGACGGCAGCCGCCAGTACTTCACCCGCGCCTACGACTTCGGCTACACGCTGTCGCTCGAGGAGACCCTGGGGCAGTGGCCCAAGGAGGCGATGCTCGAGGATGCGGTGCGGGTGATCCGGCGCTTCAAGCCGCAGGTCGTGGTCTCGGTCTTCCCGGGCGTGCCGCATCGCAATCACGGGCAGCACCAGGAGGCCGGGGTCATCGCCTACGCCGCCTTCCCGCTGGCCGGCGACGCCGCGGCGCTGCCGCGGCTTGCCGCCGAGGGCCTCGCCCCCTGGACGCCGCAGGCGCTCTATTGCTGCACCTATTTCGGCGGCGACGGGGCGCCGGCGGTCACGACGTCCACCAGCGCCATCGACCCGTGGACCGGCAAGTCCACGTATCAGCTGGCGGCCGCCAGCCGCAGCATGCACCGCTCTCAGGACATGGGCCGCCTGCAGCCGCTCGGGCCGCAAGAAGGCCGCCTGGTCTGGGTGGCGGGCGCCGGCAAGGTGCCCGGAGCGGTCGCGGCGCCCGGTTCGGCCGCGGCGCCCGGGGCTGCGCCCGCGGCCGGCCCTGCCTCGGCGTCCGGTGCTGCGCCCGCGGCCGGCCCTGCCGCGGCGCCCGGTGCTGCCTCGGCGGCCAGAGCGGCCGCAGCGCCCGGGGCCGCCGCCGCACCTGGCGCCGCCTCGGCCGCGGCAGCCACGACCGCTCGCGGCGACGTCTTCGCCGGCATCGACACCCACCTCCACGCCATCGCCGCGCCGATCGCCGATGCCGCGAAGCGCCGGCGGGTGGCCGCAGAGCTCGACGCGGTGGAATCGCTGGCCGCCCGCACCCGCGAGCAGCTCAACCCGGAGCGGCCGCAGCAGGCGCTGGCGCCGCTGCTCGACGTGGTGCGGCACCTGCGGTCGGCGATGGCCGTCGTGACGCCTGCCGGGGCGGCGGGGGCCGGCGGCACGTCCGGCGGCGCCCGCGACGCCGGAGACGCCAGGGACGCCGGGGAGCAGGCCGCCGCCGAGCTGATCGCCGAGAAGCTCGAGGTGGCGCAGATCGCCGCGGCGGCGGCGGCCGGACTCGCCCTCGACGCCACCGCCGAGCGCGAGGCGCTGACCGCCGGCGAGACCTTCGCCGTGCGCGCCGAGCTATGGAACGCCGGCGGTGCGGCACGGCTCGCCGGCACCACCGTCACCCTGATGCCGGCCGCGGACGGACCGGCCTGGCGGGCCGAGCCGCTGCGCGCCGAGAGCAGGGAGGTGGCGCCCGGGGCGCTGTCGCGCTGGGACCTCCAGCCGGAAGTGCCGGCCGCGGCGCCGCCGACCGAGCCGTACTTCCTGCGCCGACCGCTCCGGGGCAGCCTCTACGACTGGAGCGACGAGAGCCACACGATCCCGTCCGAGCGCGGCGAGCCGTTCGGACCGCCGCTGCTCACCGCGCGCTTCTCGTTCACGATCGACGGCGTGCCGCTTGCCGTGGAGCGCGAGGTGGTGCACCGCCATCGCGACGAGGTGCTGGGCGAGGTGCGGCGGCCGCTGCGCATCGTGCCGGCCGTCGAGGTGTCAGTGGACGAAACCATGCAGGCGTGGCCGCTTTCCCGCCGCGAGCCGAAGAACCTGCGCGTGGTGCTGACCTCCCATCGGCCGGCGCGGGCCCCAGGCCGCCTCGAGGTCGCGCCGCCGGCGACGCCCGCGGGCGCGGCATGGCCGGCGATCGCGCCGCTGCCGTTCGAGCTCCAGGCTGCGCCGCCGGGCGGCGTCGACGTGGGCGAATCGGCGGCGCTGGCGCTGATCCTTCGCCCGCCGCCGGCGCTGCAGGCCGGGCGCTACCCGCTGCGGCTCGCCGCGGTGCTCGACGATGGCTCGCGCTTCGACCTGGCGGTGCCGCTCGTCGACTACGGGCACATCCGGCCGACGCCTTATCCGCACGCTGCCGCGGTCGAGATCAGCGCCTTCGACCTCGAGCTGCCGCCGCTGCGCCGGGTCGGCTACGTGCGCGGCGCCGCCGACCGGGTTCCCGAGTTCCTGCGCCAGGCCGGGGTGCCGGTGGAGCTGCTCGGCCCGAGCGAGCTTGCCGGCGGCGATTTCTCGCGCTACGACGCCGTCGTCATCGGCAGCCGCGCCTACGAGAGCGAGCCGGCCCTGGCGCGCGCCAACCCGCGGCTGCTCGACTACGTCCGCGCCGGCGGCTTGATGATCGTGCAGTACCAGCAGTACCCGTTCGTCGAGGGCCGCTTCGCGCCTTTCAAGCTCGAGATCGCCCGGCCCCATGACCGGGTGACCGACGAGAGCTCGCCGGTGACGCTGATCGATCCGGTGGACCCGGTGTTCAACACCCCCAACAAGATCGGCGAAGCCGACTGGCAGGGATGGGTGCAGGAGCGCGGGCTCTACTTCGCGCACACCTGGGACCCCGCCTACCGGCCGTTGCTCGCCATGGCCGATCCCGGTGGGCCCGCGCAGCGCGGCGCGCTGCTGGTGGCGAACTATGGCAAGGGCAAGTACGTCTACACCGGCCTCGCCCTGTTCCGCCAGCTGCCCGCCGGGGTGCCGGGAGGCTACCGGCTGTTCGCCAACCTGCTGGCGCTGCGCTCGGCCCAATGACCGGTTGCCCCCCCGGCCCGGCCGGGAAGAGTTTCGTTCTGGCCCTCGCGATCCTCGCCTGCGGCTGCTCCGACGGCCGCACGCCGCTGACCGTGTACTCGCCGCACGGCCGCGACCTGCTGTCGTTGATGGAGAAGAGCTTCGAGGCGCGGCATCCGCGGGTCGACGTGCGCTGGCTCGACATGGGCTCGCAGGACGTCTACGACCGGGTGGGCTCGGAAGCCGCCAACCCCCAGGCCGACGTCTGGTACGGCGGGCCGCGGACGATCTTCGCGCGCGGCGCGGCGGAAGGGCTGCTGGCCCCCTACCGTCCGGCCTGGGCCGGTGCGGTTCCCGCCGCCAGCCGCGATCCCCGCGACCTGTTCTTCGGCGCCTACCGCACCGCGCCGGTCCTGGTGTTCAACTCTCAGGCGGTGCCGGCGGCGGCGGCGCCGCGCGACTGGGACGACCTGCTCGACCCGCGGTGGCGCGGCAAGATCCTGATCCGCGATCCGCTGGCCTCGGGCACCATGCGCACCCTCTTCGGCATGATCCTGGCGCGCTCGGTGGCCGCGACCGGCAGCCCCGAGCAGGGATTCGAGTGGCTGCGCCGCCTCGACGCCCAGACCAAGCAGTACCTGCAGAACCCGGCGCTGCTGATCCAGATGCTCGACCGGCGGGAGGGCCTGGTCACGGTCTGGGAGCTGACCGACATGCTGTGGCAGAAGCGGCGCGGCGCGCCCCTGGACTACCGCTTTGCGAGCAGCGGCACGCCGGTCATCGACGATTCGGTCGGGCTGGTCAAGGGCGCTCCCCACCCGGCCGTGGCCAAGCAGTTCATCGACTTCGTGGGCAGCGCCGAGGGCCAGGAGCTGGCGGCCCGCGAGGCGTACCGGCTGCCGGCGCGCTCCGACCTGCCGCCAGAACGGCTGCCGGCTTGGGCGCAGCAGGTGCTGCGCTCGCTGGTCCCCGCCGCGGTGGACCCGCGGCTGATCGACAGCCACCTGAAGGAATGGATGATCGTCTGGGACCGCACGGTGCGCGGCCGCGGAGCTGCATCCACGGCCCGCGCGGCGTCGCGCTGAGCCTGAACACTCTCATGCCGCCCTTCCTGCTGCTCGACCGCCTGGCCAAGACTTTCGGCGATGACCGCGCCGCGCGCGCCGCGGTCGCGGCTCCGCCTGTCGCCAGTCGCGACACTCCTTGCTGGTCGGTCCGCCGCGTGCTCGACGGCCTGACCCTCGCCGTCGACCGCGGCGAGGTGGTCGCGTTGCTCGGCCCGAGCGGCAGCGGCAAGACCACCGCGCTGCGGCTGATCGCGGGCTTCGAGACGCTCGACCCCGGCGGCGGCAGGGTGCTGGTGGAAGGACAGGACGTCTCGGGCTTGCCGCCGGCCCGCCGCAACTTCGGCATGGTCTTCCAGCACTATGCGCTCTTTCCACACCTGACGGTGGGCGAGAACGTCGCCTTCGGCCTCGAAGGCCGGCGGCTGGACCGGAGCCGGATACGCTCTCGCGTGGCGGCGGCCCTGGCCCTGGTGGACCTCCCCGATTTCGAGCGCCGGCGGGTCGGGGAGATCTCGGGCGGCCAGCAGCAGCGGGTCGCGCTCGCCCGCGCCCTCGCCCCGGAACCGCGGGTGATGCTGCTCGACGAGCCGCTGTCGAACCTCGACCCGGCGCTGCGCGAGCGCACGCGGCGCGAGCTGCGGCGGGCGATTCGCCG
>DASZHY010000262.1:0-6680 GCA_035949675.1 Thermoanaerobaculia bacterium | reverse complement strand
AAGATCGCCCTCAACATCGTGGTCCTGCCGGCGCTCGATCCCCATGCAGCCCCCGATGCGATCGTCGTCTTCGGAGGCGGGCCGGGAGAGGCGGCGACCGAGGCCGGCCGCTCCCTGGCGGATGATAAGGAGCTGCGCCGGCACCGCGACGTCCTGCTCGTCGATCAGCGCGGCACCGGCAAATCCAATCCGCTCGTCTGCGACTTATACGGCCCGGACTCGCACGACAAGGGAGGGGACCGCAGGCTGCTGGCCGGCGAGCTCTTCCCGCCGGCGGCCGTCCGCCGGTGCCGCGACCGTCTCGAACAAGTTGCCGATCTGAAGCTCTACACCACGGCGCTCGCCATGGACGACGTCGACGAGGTGCGCGCCTGGCTCGGCTATCCGCAGGTGAACCTGTTCGGCAGCTCCTACGGCACCCGCGCCGCCCAGGTCTTCCTGCGCCGGCATCCCGACGTGGTGCGCAGCGTGGTGCTCGACGGCGTGGTGCCGGTCGACGAGACGTTGCCGCTGCACACCGCCTATGCCGGCAAGCGGGCGGTCGATCTGCTGTTCGCCGAGTGCGCCGCCGACCGGGCGTGCCACGCCGCCTTCCCGCATCTCGCTGCGGAGCTGCAGGCGGTGATGGAGCGGGTCGACCGCGGCGTCAAGGTCCGCCTCCCGGACCCAAAGTCGGGGGACACGTTCGAGGTGACGCCCAGCCGCGGTCTGATCGCCGAAGGCATCCGCTTCCTGACCTACGACACCGGCGCCCGCCGGCTGCCGCTCGCGGTCCAACTGGCCTACGAGGGGGACATGGCGCAGCTCACCGCCATCGCCATCGACCGCCGCGCCATCATCGACCGCATGCTGGCCATGGGCATGGCGTTCTCGGTGACCTGCGCCGAGGACCTGCCCTTCATCGACGCTGCCGCCGCGGCGCAGGCAACCGCAGGCACGCTGCTCGGCGACTACCGGATCCGCGAACAGAAGCAAGTTTGCGCCGACTGGCCGCGCGGCAGCATTCCCGCCGACGCCCACCAGCTCGTGCGCTCGGCGGTCCCGGTGCTCCTGTTCTCCGGCGAGCGCGATCCGGTCACGCCGCCCGAGTTCGGCCAGCGCGTCGCCAGCCAGCTGACCAACAGCCTGCACGTCGTGTTCCCGCACAGCGGCCACGGCGCCGACGGGCCTTGCGCCCGCGGCATCATCGATCGGTTCCTGGAGCGTGCCTCGGTCGAGGGGCTCGACGTGTCCTGCGCCGCCAAGACGCCGCTGCCCCGGTTCGTCGTCAAACTGCCGGTCGCGGTCAAGCTCGACCCGCGCCTGCTCGACGCCTGTGCGGGCACCTATGCGCTGCCGGGCTTTTACGTGACGCTGGTCCGCCTGGGAGATCACCTCGTCGCCAGCGTGCCCGACAGCGCCGACGTCGAGCTCTTCGCTGATGCCCAGGATCACTTCTTCGTCAAGACGGAGGACATGGAGATGCGGACCGTGCGGGGCGCCGCCGGCGCCGTGGTGGAGGTTGTGTTCAAGAACGGCGACGAGGAGCTCCGCGGCAAGCGGGTCCGCTGAGGACAGCCCGCCCCGCGGTAAGCTGCGGCGCGGGCCGCCGCGAACGGGAAGCGAGGGTGGACGCTCAGCCGCGCTGCCGCTTCCATGCAGCGTATCTCTCGTCGATTCGGGGCTTGATACGGTCGTAATTGGCCCACGAATTCTCGACGTGATATTGCGACGGCAGGCCGTCGGCGAGGAGCTCATCGTAATCCGACATGTACTGCCCGCGGTCGAAATCGAAATAGTCGTGAGAGAAGGCGTTGCCCTCGTCACTCAGCATGTCATCAATCAGGCACCCGTCCCAAAACTCATAGACTCCAGGGCCGGTGACCTCGCGACGGTTGAACTTGGCGATGAGATCTCCGCTCACTTCGACGAACTCCGCGGAGTACAAGCCCCGCTCGACGATCCAGCCCAGATACAAACCAGTGTGAACGAACGCTTGCTCGATGGGCAGGCCCGCAGGATACTTGCCGTTATAGTGATACTTCGCCTTGTCAAACACGTGCGGCTGACGACCGTGAGGAGTCGACGACGCGGTCATTTGATCCGGTCCTCGGCCCGCGGCTGCGCCCTTCTCCGCCAAAACCTCGCCCATTTCCATTCCATAAAGGTCGACCTCCAGGTTCTCGTCGGGATGACCCTCCTCCCGCCCGGCCTACTCTACGCCCAGACTCCGGGTGCGTTCCAGTTCCTGCGGGCAGGAAGGTTCGGAGCCCCTGCGGCGTCGGTGGCCGGGTAGCCCCTTCGGATTCGCGGACTATTGCCTGGCGCGAGTGGCGTGCATGAAGCCTGGGGCCCAGCCGGCCTATAATTCGCCGGCCGTGCCACCCGCCCCCCTCCTCCTGTCCTGCGAAGCGGTGACCAAGGCTCACGGCGCCAGGCCGCTGTTCAGCGACCTGTCGCTCGGGCTGCGGCAGGGCGACCGCGTGGGCCTGATCGGCCCCAACGGCTCCGGCAAGTCGACTCTGCTGCGCATCCTGGCGGGGACCGAGGAGCCGGACAGCGGCACGCGCACGGCGCGGCGGCTGGTTCGCATCGGCTACGTGGCGCAAGACCCGGCGCTGCCGGAGGGCCTCACCGTCGAGGAGGCGGTCGGCGAAGCCCTCCGCCGAGGCGCCGGCACGGACTCTGCCGGCGCCCCCGGCGCCGCCAGCATCGCCGCCGCCGCCAGTGCGGAGGCCGCGCCGGTCGATCCCTACGAGATCGAGCGCCGGGTCGCGATCGCCCTCGGACGCGCCGGTTTCCGCGACCCCTCGCAGCTCGTCGACGGCCTCTCCGGCGGCTGGCGCAAGCGCCTGGCGATCGCACGCGAGCTGGTGCTCGACCCCGACGTGCTGCTGCTCGACGAGCCCACCAACCACCTCGACCTCGAAGGCATCCTCTGGCTCGAGGGATTGCTGGCGGCGGCGCCGTACGCCTGCCTGGCGGTCAGCCACGACCGCAGCTTCCTCGAGCACTTCGGCAACCGCGTGCTCGAGCTCAACCGCGCCTACCCGCGCGGGCTGCTCGAAGCCGAGGGCCGCTACAGCGACTTCCTGATCAAGCGCGACGAGGTCCTCGCCAACCAGGCCGAGTACCAGGCGACGCTCGCCAACAAGGTGCGCCGCGAGGTGGAGTGGCTGCGTCAGGGAGCCAAGGCGCGCACCACCAAGTCCAAGGCCCGACACGCCGCCGCGGGCCGCCTGATCCAGGAGCTGGAAGAGGTGAAGGCGAGGTCGGTCGAGCGCACCGCCGGCATCGACCTGACGGCCTCGGGGCGCAAGAGCAAGAAGCTGCTGGTCGCGCGCGGGCTGGCCAAGGAGCTCGGCGGCCGGCGCGTCCTGGACGGCGTCGACGTCGCCCTCGCTCCCGGCCAGCGCCTGGGCCTGGTGGGTCCGAACGGCAGCGGCAAGACGACCCTCCTCGCCCTGCTCGCCGGCACGCTCGAGCCCGACGCCGGCGAGATCGAGCGCGCCTCCTGGCTGCGCGTCGTCCGCTTCGAGCAAGACCGCGCCTCGCTCGATCCGGCGATGAGCCTGCGGCGCGCCCTGGCGCCGGAAGGCGATACAGTGCTCTACGGCGACCGCTCGCTTCACGTCGCCTCCTGGGCGCGGCGCTTCCTGTTCCGCCCCGAGCAGCTGGACACGCCGGTCGGCCGCCTCTCCGGCGGCGAGCAGGCCCGCACCCTGATCGCCAGGCTGATGCTCCAGCCCGCCGACCTGCTGCTGCTCGACGAGCCGACCAACGACCTCGACATCCCGACCCTCGAAGTCCTGGAAGAGAGCCTCCTCGACTTCCCGGGCGGCCTCGTCCTCGTCACCCACGACCGCCTGCTCCTCGACCAGGTCTCGACCCACGTCCTGGCCCTCGACGGCGCCGGCCACGCCACGCCGTACGCCGACTATGCGCAATGGGAGGCGGACCGGCCGCGCCGGGAGAGCGCTGCGACCGCTCGTTCAGCCGCCGGCGGCGCCGGCGGGGTGGGAGCCTCGAGCCCGGCCGCGGCCGGCCCCCCCGCCAGACCAGCCCGGCGGCGGCTCTCCTACCACGAGCAGCGGGAGTGGGACGGCATGGAAGGCCGGATCGTCGCCGCCGAAGGAGAGCTCGCGGCCTGCCAGCAAGCCGTCGCCGATCCCGTAGTCGCCACCGACCCGACCGCCCTCGCCGAGCGCTGGCAGAGCCTCGAGGCGGCGCGCGCCGCGGTCGAACGCCTCTACGCCCGCTGGGCCGAGCTCGAAGCGAAGAAGGGTTGATCGCCCAGGCCGCGTGGTCCCTGGGGCCGCGGCGGCTGGCGCTCGACGAGTCGCAGGTCTGCCAGGGCGGCGAGGAGTAGGGTACGCTTCGCGCGTGAGCTTGCCGGCGCGATACGCCCGCTCCTCGCTCGAGCGCCTGCTGCAGGACCTGCGCTTCGGCCTGCGCCTGGCGGTCAAGAATCCGGCCGCGAGCGCCGGCGTGGTGCTCATCCTCGGGCTCGGCATCGGCGCCGGCACCGCCCTGTTCAGCATCGTCGACGGCGCCTTCCTGCATCCGCTCGTCTACCGCGACGCGCACCGCTTCGTCGTGCTCAATCAGGATTTTCCCCGCCAGGAGCTCGAGAGCTGGTTCTTCTCGCTCCCCGAGTACCTGGACCTGCGCAGCCGCACCCATGCCTTCCAGGATCTCGTCGCCCAGCGCGAGCTGACGGTGAACCTCACCACGCGCGACCGTCCGGAGCGCATCCATGCCTCGGAGGTGTCCGCCAACACCTTCCCGCTGATCGGCGTGCCGCCGGTCGCCGGCCGCAGCTTCTTGCCGGAGGAGGACGGCCCCGGCGCGCCGCGGGTGGTGCTGATGGGCTACGACCTCTGGCATCGCCGCTTCGGCGCCGACCCGCGCATCCTGCAGCGGACGATCGCCCTCGACGGCGAGAGCTACACCGTGGTCGGCGTCATGCCCTACCGCTTCCGCCTGTGGGGCGCGGAGCTGTGGTTCCCGCTGCGCCTGGGCGCCCCCGACGCCAGGGGCGCGCCCGGCGCCGGCTCCGCGGGGGGCGCCGCCGCTCCCCCTGGCGGCGCCGGTCGTCCCGACCACGAGGGCCAGGCCGACCGCGGCCGCCGCTGGCTGAAACTCGGCGGCTACCTGCGCCCGGGAGTCGGCATGGCGGCGGCGCGGGCCGACCTGCTTTCCCTGGCAGCGCAGCTCGACCGCGAGCAGCGCGGCGCCCACCCGGAAGTTGCGGGCCTGCGGCTCAGCGCCATCCTGGTCCGCGACGGCCTGATCGGCGACCTGCGCCCGGCGCTGTTCGTGCTGCTGGGCGCCGTGTCCCTGCTGCTGCTGATCACCGGCGCCGACGTCGCCAATCTGCTGCTGGTGCGGCTCAGCGCGCGCGCCAAGGAGCTGGCGGTCCGCGGCGCCCTGGGAGCGAGCTCCTTGCGCCTGGCGCGCCAGCTGGTGACGGAGAGCCTGGTCCTGTCGTTCCTGGGGGCGGCGGCCGGCTGCCTGCTGGCGTGGGGCAGTCTGCCCCTGCTGCTGGCCCTCATCCCGCCGAGCTACATCGGCGCGGAGGCGGAGATCCGCATCAGCCCCGCCGCGATGGCCGTGGCGGCAGGGCTCGCGCTGCTCATGGGCCTCTGCGTGGGCCTGGCGCCAGCGCTGCACAGCCGGCGGCCTGGCGCCCTCGACGCCCTGAGGGGCGGCGGCCGCGGCTCCGGCGGCGGCCACCGCAGCCATGGGAGCCGCGTGCGCGATCTCCTGGTGGTCGGCCAGATCGCGCTGGCGCTGGCGGTGATGGCCGGCGCCGGGCTGATGATCGAGACCTACGCCCATCTGGCCGCCGTCCCCCTGGGCTTCGAGCCGCGCCACGTCCTGACCTTGCGCGTGGGCCTGCCCGAGACCCGCTATCCGCGGGCCGAAGACCGGCGAGGTTTCTACGGCGCGCTGCTCGAGCGGCTGCGCGCCCTGCCTGGCGTGACGGCGGCCGCGGCCGCCTCCGACCGCCCGATGGTCGAGCTCTCGCACCAGGAGGTTTCCATCCAGGGGCGCGTCGAGCCCGGCGGCGTCACCGCCACGGCGGTCACCCGCGTGGTCAGCGCGGAATACTTCGCCGCCATCGGCATCCCGCTGCGCGCCGGGCGAGTGTTCGGCGACCAGGACCAGGTCCGTGGCCTGCCGGTGGCCATCGTCAACGAGACCATGGCGAAGCGCTTCTGGCCCGGATCCAGCCCGCTGGGCAGGCAAATCGGCACCGGGCGGCACGCCTCGCCCGGGAACCCCGGCGGCGCCGCGGCCGGCCAGCGCTGGCTGACGGTCGTCGGCGTGGTCGGCGACGCGCGGCAGCGGCCCAGCGTGGTGGCGGAGGTGCGGCCGGAGCTCTACCTGCCGCTGGCGCAGACCGCCGAGCAGGCGCGCGACATGGCCATCCTGGTCCGCACCGCCGGCGATCCCGCGGCCTCGACCGCGGCCGTCGAGCGCCAGGTCCTCGCGCTGGATCCCCAGCAACCGATCTACGAGGTGCTGACCCTGCGGGAGATCGTCGCCCGCGGCTTCGGACCGCAGCGGCTGACGGCGGCGCTGCTGGTGCTGTTCGCGGCCCTGGCGTTCCTGCTGGCGGTGTCGGGACTGTACGCGGTGCTCGCCCACGCCGTCAGCTTCAAGACCCATGACATCGGCATCCGCATGGCGCTCGG
>DASZHY010000261.1:0-3495 GCA_035949675.1 Thermoanaerobaculia bacterium | reverse complement strand
CTCGAGCAGCTCCGCCGCCTCCTGGTTGTGGCCCTGGGCGGCCAGGGCCAGGCCCTTGAGCAACTGCAGCTGCACGTCGTCGGGGTCGGCACCCGTCGCGGGCTGCGATTGCCCTGAGCGCGGGGCCTCCTGCGTCGGCGGCGCCGGCGCCGCCTGCGGCGTCCGCAGGAGGGGCTCGACGGTGGCCAGCGCATGATCGACGTCGCCGGTCAGGTAATACGCCCACGCCAGCTGCCGCTGCAGGCGGGCGTCGCCATGTCCAGGCTCGGGTGCCGTGGTGAGCGTCGCCACCACCGCGGCGTAGTCGTTGCGGCGGCCCTCGAGCTCGGCCAGGGTCAGGCGCGCTTCGAGTGCCGCGGGCTCGAAGCCGAGGATCTGCGCCAGCACCGTCTCGGCCTCCTTGGGCTTGTCGTCGCGCAGCAGCGCCTCCACCAGCAGGGCATAGGCCGCGCGCTGCTGGGGGGCGTAGCCGATGATCTCGCGGAAGACCGCGGCCGCTTTGGCGGGCTGCTGCTGATCGAGGTAGAGGCGGCCAAGGCTGATCGCCGTCTGGACGTCTTGCGGATCGCTCTGGTAGACGGTTTCCAGGGCCTCGAGGGCGGTGTGCACGGCGGCGGGGTCCTGGCCCGCCATCTCGAGGTAGACCAGGCCGACACCGCGCAAAACGTCGAGATTCTGCGGCGCGATCTGGCGCGCCTTGCCGACCTCGTCGACCGCCTTGCGCAGGTAGCTGTTCTGGGCGCCGGGCAAGCGCGCGGCCTGAGCCAGGCGGGCGAGCAGCTGGGCGTGCTCGAGATGGATGTACGCCGAGTCGGGGCGCGCCTTCTCGGCCTCCTCGAAAGCGCTCAGGGCCTCCGGCACCATGCCGTCGCCGGCCAGCAGATTGGCCACCAGGAACTCGAAATCACCGGCGGTGCCGCGAACGCCGGAAATGCCCGGCCCGGCGGGATGACTAGATGGGGTCGATGGGGTCGATGGGGTCGGTGGGGTCGGCGCGGCCGGCGGAGCCGGCGCGGTCTTCTCAGCCAGCCCAGGCAGCGCGCCTGTTCCAGCCGGGGCTGCCTCAGGCTTGGACAGCGCGGCGAGCGCGCCGGTGCCCAGAGCCAGCAGAGCCAGGGTCAGGGCGGAGAGGAGGGCGAATAAGGGCAGAGGGCGCCCGGACATCTTCATCGCGTCAGAATAGCAGCCGTCCGCGGCGCTTTACAAGGCTGCGGAGGCGCTTCTATAATCTTGTCCCAGCAGATAAGTGGCTTTCCGACAAGCAGTTAGGAAATCGACGTCAAACCTTCGTCCGCCGCCCACGGAATTGAGCAAGAAACGAAGTCGCGAGCATGGGTAAGCTCGGACAGCTCCTGGTCGCGCGGGGCTGGATCACGGTCCAGCAGCTGACGCGCGCGCTGCAGAACCAGAACGCGGTGGGCGGCCGCATCGGTACCTGCCTGCTCGAAATGGATGTGCTTGGCGAAGACCTCCTGGCGCGTTCGCTGTCCGAGCAGCTGGGAGTGCCTGCCGCCGTGATCGAAGACCTGCGCGGCATCCCGGACGAGGTGCTTCGCCTCATCCCCGAGAAGCTGGCGCGCCGCTGCCGCGCCGTCCCCTTCCGGGTGGCGGGCGGGCGGCTCGACGTCGCGATGCAGGACCCGCGCAACCTGGTCTGCCAGGACGAGATCGCTTTCGCCTGCGGGCGCCGCGTCAAGGTGCACGTGCTGCACGAGCTGCGGATCTTCGAGGCGTTGCAGCGCTACTACCGCGAGGAGTGCCCATCGCGCTACAGCCTGCTGCTGGACCGCCTCAACCGTGCCCGCTATCTCTGGGCCGGCAAGGAGAGCGGATCGCGGCCGGGGACCCCGGTGGCGCAGCTGGCCCAGCGGGCGCCGGGAGCGCCCGCCATGCCCGACCTGCGGACGATGCCGGGAACGTCGACGGCCGGTCCCGGGGGCGGTCCGCCGGGCGGCTACGCCATGGAAGATCGGACGGAGGTGCTGAGCGCCCTGTCCTCCGAGGACCTGTTGTCCGCCGAGCCGCGGTTTCAACCCTCGCCGCTGCCGGAGCCGGAGCTGCCGCCCATGCCGCGCCGGCGATCGCTGTTCCGGTCGCGCGGCGCCGGGACGCCTGCTCCGGCCGGCCTGGAGTCGTCGGGCGTCCGCGAGCTGCCGCCGCTCGAGGAGCTCGACCTGCGGGGCGCAACGGCGACGCCGCGCCGGCGCGGCAAGACCGAGCCGACGCCGGCTCAGACGCCCGCGGCGCCAACCCCGGCCGAGCCGCCGGCGGCGGCAACCCCGGCAGAGCCGGCGGCGCCAACCGCGGCGACTCGAGAGCCCGCGCCGGCAACCCCGGAGCCAGCGCCCGCGCCGCCGCCCACCATGCCGCCGCCGGCCACGCCGCAGCCCGCCGTGCCGCCCCCGGCCACAGCGCCGGCGCCACTGGACCTCGAGGCGACGCTGACGCTGGGCCCTCCCCCGGCGGCGCGGCCGTCGCGGCGGCCCACCGGCGTCACGGACGTCACGGGCGAGCGGGAACCCGACGCCCCGCCCCGGCGCCGGCCGCCCGAGGTGCCGCACGAGAGAGTCGCGATCACCGAGGCGGAGCGCGCCGAGCTCGGGCTCGCCGAGCCCCCGCCCACCGTCCCGGCCGGCTCGCCGCTGGAGGCGCCGGCCACCATCGAGGAGGTGGAAGCGGCGTTCGCCGCCACCACCGACAGCGAGGAAGTAGGGCGTATCCTGCTCGGGTTCCTGGCTCGCGGTTACCGGCGCGTGGCGTTGTTCCAGGCAACTCGCGATCACGTCAGCGCCTGGATGGCGCGCGGCGACGGCATCGATCAGGAGGCGTTTGCCCGTTATGGCGTGAGCTTCAAGGAGCCTTCGGTGTTCCTCAACCTGCGGCAAGGCAGCCGCCTTCACCTCGGCCCCCTGCCGCCCATGGCGACCCACCGCGAGCTGGCCTTGTGCTGGGGCGGCGGGCTGCCGCGCGACTGTGTGGTGCTGCCGGTGCGGCTCATGGACCGCCTCGTCACCGTCATCTACATGGACGGTGGCAGCCGCGGTCTCGGGGGGATCGATCTCGAGCAGATGCACCGCCTGACGGCGGCGACCGCCGCCGCGTTCGAGCGCTGCATCCTCAGCAAGAAACGCGGCTACGCTCAGTCCTGACAAAGGTTTGGCTCGGTTGACACCCCGTCAGACCGGTTGTTAGACTCGGCGCCGTTTCGGAGCCCAAATGATCAAGTCGGACATCGTGGACCGCGTGGCGGAGAGCACCGACGTGCCCAGGGTCAAGGCTGCCCAGGCGGTCGACACCATCATCGAGGCGATGAAGAGCGCCCTGTGCGACGGCAAGCGCATCGAGCTCCGAGGCTTCGGCGTCTTCCAGGTCCGCGACCGCAAGAAGGGCGTCGGCCGCAACCCCAAGACCGGCGTCGAGGTGGCGATCTCGCCCGGCAAGACGGTGCGTTTCAAGCCGGGCAAGGACCTCAAGAATCTCTGAGCTGACAAACGA
>DASZHY010000260.1:0-1972 GCA_035949675.1 Thermoanaerobaculia bacterium | reverse complement strand
GATCGCATTTTCGGCGTCCTCGCCTGCCCGCACTGCGGCGGCGCGCTGGCGCGGGTCCCGGCCGGCGTCCGCTGCGACCGCTGCGGCAGCGAGCTCGGGTACGCGCCGAGCGGCCAGCTCGACCTGCGGTTGCGCCGCCCCGAGCGCCGCCAGCTCGAGCTGACTCTCGGGCCGCCGCTCGACGCCGGCGGCGTGGACTTCGGGCCGCTGCCCAGAAACCCGGCGCCTGAGATCGACGTGTCGCGGGTCGTCGGACCGTGCCACTTGCCGCGCGACCTGCGCTCGTGGTTCCCGCGCGCCGCGCCGCCGGCCGCAGGCGCCGGCGGCGCCGACCCGAGCCGTGAGCTGGCGCTGGACCTGGGCTGCGGCGCCCAGGTGCATCAGGAGGTCTGCGAGCTGGCCGGCTTCGAGTACGTCGGCCTGGACTACTCGACCCCCGAGGCCATGCTCCTCGGCGACGCCCAGGCGCTGCCCTTCCGTGACGGCGCCTTCGGCTTCGTGCTCACCATCGCGGTGCTCGAGCACGTGCCGTTCCCGCTGCTGATGATGCGCGAGGCCTACCGCGTGCTGCGGCCGGGCGGCAGGCTGCTGGGCACCGTCGCCTTCCTCGAGCCGTTCCACCAGGACAGCCTGCACCATCACACGCATCTGGGCGCCCTGCACGCGCTGCGTTACGCCGGCTTTCGCGTCGATCGCATCGCTCCCAGCGGCGGCTGGAGCGGCCTCGTGGCGCAGGCCCACATGGGCCTGTTTCCGAGCTCGCCGCGCTGGCTCGCCCGCCTGCTGGTAGCGCCGCTTCAGGCCCTGCACCGCCTCTGGTGGCGGCTGGGCCGCCTCGCCGACCCCACCGCCACCGACACCCGCCGCCAGCTCAAGAACTCCGGCGCCATCCTCTTCCTCGCGACCAAGGAGTGAAGGCCCGGGCGCCGGCGCACGAACGCGGAGGCCGCCCCCATGGAGGATCTCGTGACCGCGACGAATGGCCCCATCGCCGCCCGTCCCTGGCCGCGCCTCGCCTGGGCGGCGGCCATCACCGCCTGCTTGCTCGCCGTCGCCTGGGCGCTGCAATGGGTGCCGCTGCCGGGCTTGAACATCAATGCCGTCGCCGGCCAGCCTCTCCTTCACGCCACTACCAGCGTGGCCGCCCTCGGGATCAATCCCCTGCTGACCGGCTTCATCCTGGTCGAGCTGTTCTCCTTCTCGCCGCCGGGCCGCCGCTGGCGCCACGGGGGTCCCGCCGGCAGAGCGCGGCTCAATCGCGCGGCGCTGGCGGTGAGCCTGGTGACCGCGGCCGTCCAGGCTACCGGGATGTCGATCTACCTGGAGACGATGACGGATCCCTTCGGCCTTCCCCTGGTATTCCACCCGGGGTTTGCCTTTCGCATCCTCATGGTGGTCACCCTCGCCGCCGCCACCGCGGCGCTGTACGCGCTCGGCGCGGCGATCGGCGAATGGGGGCTCGGCAACGGCTTCTGCTGGCTGCTGGCGCTCGGGATCGTCCAGACCATGGTAGGGGCGTGGCGCTTCGACCCGCGCTTTCAGCGCGTCGCGGAGCCGACCGAGATCCTCTTCGGCGCCTTGTGGCTCGTCCCCGTCATCGCGCTCGTGGCATGGGCGGAGCTGCGAAGACCCGCGGTGGCCGTTGCCAAGGCCGCGGGCGGGACGCTCGCGGTGCAGCTCCCGCCGCTTCTCCAGGGGGTCGCGCCGGTCGCCATGGCCGAGAGCGTCGTGGTCTTCCTCTTCGCCTTCCCTGCCCTCTCGGCCGCGACGTGGTTCTCCCAGCTCGAGCTCCTCTTCTCGCTGGGCGGGAGGCTGCTGCTCATCCCCGCTTTTTCCCTCATTGCTTTTGCGCTGTTCGCAAGCCGCAAGCGCCTGGCTGCCAACCTGCGGCCGGCGGCCGCGGTGGCGCCGGCGGTCGAAGAGACGCTCGACCGCCACCTGCTCGGCACGACGGCGACCCTGACCGCGGCGT
>DASZHY010000259.1:0-17844 GCA_035949675.1 Thermoanaerobaculia bacterium | reverse complement strand
GATTGGATGGTAGCCGTAGAGGAACATGCCGGGACAGAACCGAAAATCCCCGGATCGACCGCGGACCGACCCGCTCCGACGCCGGGCAGACCCCCGGCGCCTCAGCGCTCCGGGTTCTCAGCGATCCAGGATCTCAGAACTCCGGGTTCTCGGCGCTCCGGGTTCTCAGCGCTCCCAGGATCTCAGTGCTCCGGGGTCTCAGGCGCTCTGTGTTCTCAGCGCTCCAGGATCTGCTGCTCCTTATGCTCCAGCGCGGTGCCGATCTCGTGGATATAACGGTCGTGGAGCTTCTGGATCTCGTCGAAGCCGCGACGCTCGTCGTCCTGGCCGATCTTCTTGTCCTTCTCCATCTTCTTGAGCTTGTCGTTGCCCTCGCGCCTGGCCTGGCGCACGGCGTTGCGCGCGTGCTCGGCCATCTCGTGCGCCTTCTTGACGATCTCCTTGCGCCGCTCCTCGGTGAGCTGCGGCACCGGGATGCGGATGATCTTGCCGTCGCTCGACGGGTTCAAGCCGAGCTCGGCCTTCATGATCGCCCGCTCGATGGTGGCGCTCTGGCTGGGGTCGTACGGCTGGGCGGTGATCATCGCCGCGTCCGCCACCGCGAGATTGGCGACCTGGTTGAGCGGCACCTGGCTGCCGTAATAATCCACCATCACGCCTTCCAGCAGCGCCAGCGAGGCGCGGCCGGTGCGCAGGTGCCTGAGCTCGTGATGGAGATGGTCCAGCGCATGCTTCATGTGCTGCTCGACCTCTTGATTGACCTCCTTCATGGGCGCCTCCTGACGCGGCGCGGTCAGGCCCGCACGATCGAGCCCACCTGCTCGCCGCAGACCACCCGGCGGATGTTGCCGGGAGTCATCAAGTTGAAGATGGCGATGGGGATGCCGTTGTCGCGGCAGAGACTGATCGCCGCCGTGTCCATCACCTTGAGATCTTTCTCCAGCACCTCCTGATAAGTCACCTCGCGCAGCAGCTCGGCCGAGGCGTCGACCTCCGGGTCGGCCGAATACACACCGTCAACCTTGGTCGCCTTGAGCAGGATCTCGGCGTGGATCTCGTTGGCGCGCAGCGCCGCGGCGCTGTCGGTGGTGAAGTAGGGGTTACCGGTGCCGGCGGCGAAGATCACCACCCGTCCCTTCTCCAGGTGCCGGATCGCGCGCCGGCGGATGAACGGCTCGGCTACCTCGCGGATGTCGATCGCGGTCTGCACCCGCGTCGGCACGTCGCGCTTCTCGAGCGCATCCTGCAGCGCCAGGGCGTTGATCACCGTCGCCAGCATCCCCATGTAGTCGCCGGTCACCCGGTCGATGCCGCGGTGACTGGCCGCCAGACCCCGGATGATATTACCGCCGCCGACCACGATCGCGGTCTCGACCCCGAGGGCGTGGATCTCACCCACCTGGTCGGCGATCGCCGCCACCACCGGCTCGTGGATGCCGAACGGCTGCGGCCCCATCAGCGCCTCGCCGGAGAGCTTGAGCAGCATCCGGCCGTAGCACGGCCGCGGGCCCCCCCCCCCGTCCTGGCTCACTTCACCGCCTGCGCCACTTCGGCGGCAAAGTCGTCCTGGCGCTTCTCGATGCCCTCGCCCAGCTTGAAGCGGGCGAAGCGGCGCACCTGGATGTTCTCGCCGATGCGGCCGATGCGCTCGGCGATCATCTGGCCCACCGTGTGGTCGGGGTCCTTGACGAACGGCTGCTCGAGCAGCACGACGTCCGAGTAGAACTTCTCGAGCTTGCCGGCGACGATCCGCTCGACGACCGCCGGCGGCTTGCCCGTGGCGGCAGCCTGCTCGGCGAAGATGGCGCGCTCGCGCTCGAGCACCGCGGCGGTCACCTCGTCGCGATGGACGAAGCGCGGCTCGGCCGCCGCGACGTGCATGGCGACGTCGCGCACCAGCTCCTGGAACTGGTCGGTGCGGGCCACGAAGTCGGTCTCGCAGTTGACCTCGACCAGCACGCCGATCTTGCCGCCGCCGTGGATGTACGAACCGACCGCGCCCTCGGCCGTGATGCGTCCGGCCTTCTTGGCGGCCGCGGCCAGGCCCTTCTTGCGCAGCCCGTCGACCGCCTGCTCCAGGTCGCCCTGGGCCTCGGTGAGCGCCGCCTTGCAATCCATCATCGGAGCGCCGGTGCGCTCGCGCAGTTGTTTGACCATCTGTGCCGTGACTTCCATGACTCGCTCTCTCCTTCGCAGCGCGGCCGTGGCCGTCGCTCCGTTCATGCAGACAAAAGAAAAGGTCAGATCGACGCGGGTTCGACTGACCTCTTCGCAACGCGCCCCGCCGCTGTCCGGCGGCCGGCGCCCGATCTGGTTGCCTGCCGCCCCGTCAAGCCGGGGGCGCGCTGCTCGCGCCGCTCGCACCGCCTGTGCCGCCCGGTCCCGGCGGCGGGCCATCCTTGTCGAAGACCGGCCCGATCGAACGGCCGCCGGGGCCTCCGGGACCGTCCTTCTTCTGCACCATCGCCTGCTCTTCGAGCTGCCCCGCGCCTTCGATGTAGGCGTCGGCGATGCGCGACGCGAACAGTCGGATGGCGCGGATGGCGTCGTCGTTGCCCGGGATGATGTAGTCGATCAGCTCCGGATCGCAGTTGGTGTCGACCATCGCGATCACCGGGATCCCCAGCTTGTTGGCTTCGGCGACGGCGATGTACTCCTTCTTCGGGTCGACCACGAACAGCGCGTCCGGCAGCTCGTCCATGTCGCGGATGCCCTCGAGGTTCTTCGACATCCGCTCGTGCTCGCGCTCCAGGCGCAGCCGCTCCTTCTTGGTCAGCGGACTGTTCTCGTCCTGAAGCCGCGCCTCGATCTCCTTCAAGCGCTCGATCGAGGTGCGCAGGGTCACGAAGTTGGTCAGCGTGCCCCCCAGCCAGCGGTTGGTGACCGAGAACTCGCCGCAGCGCTTCGCCTCCTCGGCGACCGCCTCCTGCGCCTGCCGCTTGGTGCCGACGAACAGGATGCGCTTGCCCTGGATCGCGAGATCGCGCACGAAGTCGGCGACCTGCTGGAACAGCTTCAAGGTCTTCTGCAAATCGATGATGTAGATCCCGTTGCGCTTGCCGAAGATGTACGGCTTCATCTTGGGGTTCCAGCGGCGGGTCTGGTGGCCGAAGTGGACGCCGGCCTCCAACAGCTCCTTCATGGTGACTTCTACCAAACCAGGTCTCCTTGCGTGATCAACGCTTGCTGAACTGGAAGCGCGCGCGGGCGCCCTTCTGACCGTACTTCTTGCGCTCCTTCTTGCGCGGGTCGCGCGTCACCAGGCCCGCCGACTTGAGGCGGTCGCGCAGCTCGGCGTTGTACTCCATCAACGCGCGCGAGATGCCGTGGCGGATGGCCCCGGCCTGCCCGGCGCTGCCGCCGCCCTCGACGGTGGCGACGATGTCGAACTTCTCCGCCGTCTCGGTCAGCAGCAGCGGCTGCTTGATGACCATCTTCAACACTTCGTTCGGAAAATAGTCGTCCAGCGACCGGCCGTTGACCTGCACGGCGCCCGTGCCCGCGCGCAGGAAGACGCGCGCCGCGGCGGTCTTGCGCCGGCCGGTCCCATAGTTCTGCACTTGGTTCACTCTGCCATCTCCTTGGGAGTCCGCGCGGGACTAGCTCCGTCGTCCGCCGGCGCCGCTGCCGGCGACGATGTCCAGGGGCTTGTTCTTGGGCTGCTGCGCCTGATGCGGATGTTCCGCGCCGGGGTACACCTTGAGCTTGCGCAGCTGGTGCCGCCCGAGGCGGCTCTTCGGCAGCATCCCCCACACCGCGCGCTCGACCAGCTGGGTCGGGCGCCGCTTGCGCAGCTCGCCGGCGGTCTCGCGCTTCAGGCCGCCCGGGTAGCCGGAGTGCCGGAAGTAGACCTTGTCCTCTTCCTTCTTGCCGGTCAGGACCGCCTTCTCGGCGTTGATCACGATGACGAAATCGCCGGTGTCGATGTGCGGCGCATAGGTCGGCTTGTGCTTGCCCGTCAGGAGCTGTGCCGCCAGCGTGCACAGGCGCCCCAGCGGCACCCCGGCGGCATCCAGGACGTGCCACTGGTGCTCGATCTCGGCAAGCTTCGGGCTATAGGTTCTCTTCATCACCACGTCTCCATCCACGCTCCCTGAGCGGCCAGAGCAGCGAGTCCGGCTGCGGGAATCAACGACAATCGACGGCGACCTACGGCAAGATGACGGCGATCAACGGCGATCGGCCAAGGCGTCACGGCGGACCACTCCCGCCTCTGCGACGCAAAGGACCTCGAATGATAGGCGGTCAGGCCTGGATTGTCAAGGCGCTGACGGCCGCGGTAGTGTCCTAGATTGTTTTCCCGCGCCCGGCGAATCGCCCGGCCGCCCCTGACCTGCGTTAGCGTCTCCTCCCAGAGGGAGGGGACGCACCCTTCCCGCCGAACCAAGAAGCGGCCCCGAACGGAGCTGTGACCCTCCGCCCGGAGCCTAGCCGAGCACGGAGGTTACCCATGCCCGACCGCCACAAGTTTACCCCGCCGCCCTGATCCACCTGGTAGGCGCGGACGGCGCCGAGTTCATGGCCGTCTTCACGCATGGCCGGCTGGAATCGCTCGACCCCATCACGAGAGAGGCCGCCGGCACCTATCGCTGCCTGGGCGAGGGGATTCTCTGGACACGGGACGACTTGGAGGAGGCGCGCGATGACGGATAGCGAGCGCAATGCCATCCGGCGCGTCCGCGTGCAGCGCCGGCATCAGCAGTACCGGGTAGCCGAGGCGGCCGGCATCAGCCGGCAGGAGTTGTCGGCCTACGAGCGCGGCCGGGAGCGCCCGAGCATCGCCACCCTGACCGCCGTTTTGACTGCCCTCGGCTGCTCGGCCGAGGAGTTTGGTCGCACCTTGGACCTTGGGGATGCCTCAACTGAAGGTTGCCACGTTCACCGTCCGGGCCACGCGCGAGCAGGCCCGGCGGTGGGCGCTGGTGGCGCGCTGGCTCAAGTGCCGATCGGTCGCCAGTTGGCTTGAGGAGATGGCGGACGAGGCGTCGAAGCGGCTGGAAGAAGTGGCGGCGGATGCCGCCCGGCGGGATGGTACCCTATGAGCATGCCTAAGCGCCCGCGCAGACCACGCGATCCCTTCCAGCTGGCCCATCAGGTGTTCCAGGAGGCGATTGGCGAGCGGCCACCGCAACCGGACCCAGATGCCGGCAAGAACCCGGCTGCCGTCGCCTTGGGCAAGCTCGGGGGCGCCAAAGGGGGCAGGGCCAGGGCCGCAAAGATGACGTCTGAGGAGCGGCGGGAGTCGGCTCGGAAGGCGGCTCAGGCACGGTGGAAGAAGAGATAGGTGTTGGTAGACAGAGAGTCAGTCAGCGTCCGGCACTACGGTCGGAAGTTGTTATTCCTCAAAGGGTTCTGCCTCCCCTCGCGACCGATGACCGTAGAGATTGACCTCGGCAATAGTCCGTGCTAGCGTCCAGTTCATAGAGTTGCATGGTGGAATATGCCGTTTGGGACGTTGGTTGGGAATGAGGAAGGAGTTCTCCTCTTGGCCTCACGAGGAGAAAGGGCATGCTCCTTGCATATGCTTAGCGAGGGCAACGCTGTCCGTCATTACGAAGGGGGTCCACTGACATGTACGAGGAAATGATCGACTCCTGAGACGAGCCACCTTAGTAGGTTCCGGAAAGGGAGAGGGCTTGGAGACCTCTCCCTTTTCGTTTTTCTAGGAGGCCGTCGGCTTCCCCCTCTTTGCCCATCGGAGAAAGAAGCCTTGGCCCGGCAGCAAGGCTCCATCGAAGTTGTAGACTCCGGGGCCCACCTCTTTCAATGCTCGCCATCTAGGATGCTGGAGCCGAACCTGCTTGAGTTCAACGTCTGGCTGTTCGTTATGAACAACTATGGTCAGCCCGACGGACGGTGTGAGTTGAATATAGGAGTTTGTCCCCTCCTTCGGTTTTACCTCTTCCGCGCGGAGAGATACTAGCGCTGACTCTCCGACTTCGAGAGCGATGATGTGTTCCAACGATACCTTGATATGGCTCGTTGGCTCATCTCTGAGCACCTTGTCTAGCGGCACTTCTGCTCCATTTACGAACAAATGAACGTGACGGGGGAGAAGGATGTCTCCCTGTTGATGCGTCAACTCGCTGTCTATATAAGAAGTGATAGGGAAGTCAACTGGTCGGCCCTTTATGTTTCTTACGCTGTATGTCAGATCCTTCCGCAGTACTAGCCGATCCTCTTGAAGGCCTTCGCACGTGGTCAACGTTAGCGAATAGCAGCTCTTGTCTTTCACAACATCATGTTTTACAATTTCCATCACTTCGCTGACGACGGATGGAGGCACAAAACGCTGAAACAGCGCAACCCAGACGTCTCTTGCAATTAGCTTGCGTTGCCTTCTTACTTCCCGCCTAAGTTTCTTGCGGGAGTAGAGCTCGACAGTAACGATGACGATCAAGGCAATAAACAATGCCGCAGAAAGGTGTAGGCACGCCTCGCGAACATAGTCTAGCCAACCTTCATGGCGAAGGTGTCTCAGGATCAGTGGTATAATGATCGTGTCATCGTGGCTGCCATGACTGGCCTCCCTAATCTCTCTCGAAAGGTTAGCTACTTGTTCGACTCTGCCATATAAAATCCATAGATACGCAAGGAAGGAAGCGAAAGCGACCGTTGCCATCAAGACGAGCAACCGACGATTAGCCTTAGCAAGGAACCACCTGCGGATCTTACGCGTGTATCTTCGCGGACCTCTATTGCCCGTTGCTGGCCTTACTGCATGCTCGTTCGTTTGTGCCTCTGGTGGCTCAATATCTGCTTCCGGCATCGTCACAACCTCCTTGTAACCAAGGATTGATTTAGGCAGCTCGCCGTATGGCAGCGCGGCGCCGCGGGCGTGATGGTCATACAATTAGTCACTCTTCTTCGGTGTGAAGAGCCACGGCTCCTTATCCGTGGCTGGTGGGCGCTTTGAGCGAGCAGGGACGGGAAACGCCGCTGCAGGCGTAGGTGGGAGAACCGGGGGAATCGGCTTCGCTTCCTGCGGCAGAGATGCATGACCTAGGGCGAGCGTCTCGGTAATCGCCCGGACAACAGGCACTGCTTCTTCTTTGGCCAAGCAGAGACTTGCCCATTCGCTACACATAATAGACCAAAGAACATCCCCGCCGAGGACTAGCTCTGTCGCGGCGTGCGAAACCCACTCGTGGTGGTCGCCGCCGGTTTGAGCACGAGCACAAGCGTCGGCCACTTCGGCATAAGTACGGTTGAGTCTCTCGTGGAGCTTACCCCACCCCGCTTTTTGTAAAGCATCGAAAATGACGCGCTCCGGAGCGTCGCTTCCTGGGAGTCGTATGCATCCGGTCATCTGCGGCTGGTCGCCATCAACAAAGACCAGAGATGGCCTGGGGAACCTGTCGGCGGCGACCATCTGGCCAAGGGCTTGCCCAACATTAGCCGTGCCATAGCGGATCATCTTGCAGCGGTTGACCGCGTCTTTGGCATATACTACAAGTACTTCCCTGAGCACGCCTTCCGCGCGTTCGTCCTCAACATAAATGTCGCATTCCGGATGCGGAATCTCATCCATCTTTGTCATAGCGAAGTCAGGACTTACCCCCATGACTAGCTGTCGCTCCCCGCCAGTCCGCAGGATGTATCCTCGGCCCTCTGGCGGGAGTTCTTCTAGTACATAGGGAGAGTGCGTCGTCAAGACGATTTGGAGTTCGCGTTCGCGGCAGAGGTCGGCCAGATCCCGGATCAATCGGCGTTGCGCTCGCGGGTGTAGGGAGGTTTCCACTTCATCGATTAGAACCAAGCTGTACTTCTGCGGGTCCTTCTCAAGCAATTCCGTCATTGTCAACTCGCCGCCGCCCTGATGAAAACCGCTGATGTTAGATCCCGTGAGGGTAAGTACCGAAATTCGGCGCTTGGGGTCGGCGCTGGTCAGCACCCTCCTTGCCTGCGTGTACTGGCGTCCCATTATGTCGGACAGCCGATTGGTAGCTTCAGTGTCCCACTCCTGCGAATCCTTTTCCGAGACGCCAGCTTTCGCCAGACGGGAGAAGCCGATTCGGGCAGACACGGGCTGGATGCGGCTGAGGTCGATGTACTCAACATGACGCTTGACACGCCTGGGGTTTCCCCTCCACCTAATCTGTGTCTTTCGTACGGTTGTGATCGCGGAGGATGAATTAAGCCCTTCGCGGATTGAGGCCCTGATCGTGGCGTTCTCAATTCGATCGCAGAAGGTTTCGGGAAAGAAGTCAGAAGCGAACCATCCCCGATTCTGAGACTCGGAGGGATTGTAGATGGATGCCGCCGCCTGGATGATCGTGCTCTTGCCTGAGCCGTTCTCGCCGCTAACGGCGACAATCGGGAATCGAAGCTCAAATCTCTGACCGCTCCACCCTCTCAGGCCGGAGATCTCGATCCACTCCAGCCGCTTGGGCCAGCCGCTGCCTGTTCGCCATTTGGATTGGAGAAGCCGTACCTGCCTACTGATCGCCATCGGTGCCACCTCCGTAGCCTTGCTGGCGCCGCCCAGCGCCGCCAGGGGTGTGGCGGTGGCGCACCAGAGGCAGGATAAGCTTAACACATAGACTATTATCTGACTCTGTCAGCGCCAGTGACATGGGGTGTCTGGCGCTTCGATGAGAGGAAGTGAGGCCAAGGGCTTGACTTACCGTAGGCGCTCAGGCATAATATCTAATATGGCAAACGTGCTCAGCACCGAGAAGCGAGTCCCGATCATCTCCGCCCTGGTCGAAGGCGTCAGCGTCCGGGCCACCGCCCGCATGTTCGACGTGTCCAAGGACACCGTAATGAAGCTCGGTGTTGACCTGGGCGAGGCGTGCGCCCGCTACCAGGACGAGACGCTGCGCGAGCTGCCCTGCCGCCGGCTACAGGTTGATGAGGTCTGGTCCTTCGTCTACTCCAAGCAGAAGAACGTCCCGCCGGCCGTTCAGGGCGTTTCCGGCTACGGCGACGTTTGGACCTTTACCGCCATCGATGCCGAGACGAAGCTGATCCCCTCATTCCTGATCGACTCGCGGGACGCGGGGAGCGCCACCGAGTTCCTACAGGACCTGGCTAGCCGCCTGGCGGCCAGAGTGCAGCTCACGACCGACGGGCACAAGATGTACCTGTCGGCCGTCGAGGAAGCCTTCGGCGGCGCGATCGACTTCGCCCAGTTGGTCAAGATGTACGGCGCGGCGCCGGAAGGTCCCGAGGTGCGCTACAGCCCGGCCGAGTGCATCGGGTGCGAGCGGACGGCGGTGACGGGCCAGCCCGACCCCAAGCACGTCTCCACGTCCTACGTGGAGCGGAGCAACCTGACAGTCCGCATGAGCGTCCGGCGGTTCACCCGGTTGACCAATGCCTTCTCCAAGAAGCTGCGCAACCATGCGGCAGCGGTCGCCCTGTTCACGGCTCACTACAACTTCTGCCGCGTCCATCAGACCATCCGCTGCACCCCCGCCATGGCTGCCGGAGTTACCGCGCACCTGTGGTCCATCGCGGATCTGGTGGGGCTGCTGCCGGCCGTCGAGCACTCCGGCGGCCGGCCCAGGAAAACAATCTAGGACAGTACCCCGGCCGCCGACGCTACCGCACGGTATAAGTGTAGATGCTGGACGTGATCGTGCCGGCGTAGAGTTTCCTGGACTGCTGCGGATCGAGGACCAGCACACCGGTGGAAGGGCCCGTCGAGAAAAACGCGTAGGGAGGCAGGCCGGCGACGATCGGCTGCCAGGTCTGGCCGCCGTTGGCGCTGCGGTTGACGCCGAAGTCGCCGGTGGCATAGACGTTCGCCGGGGCGTGCGGATCGATGGCGAGGATCCTCGCGTTCACGCCGCCGAAGCCATTGAGCGGCAGCTTGCGGTCGGCCTCGACCCAGCTCTTGCCGCCGTCGGTGGTGCGGAAGACCCCCTTGAGCACGCTCACGAAGACCCGGTTGGCGTCGGTCGGATCGATCACTAGGGTGAAGAAAAAGGCGTTGCGGCCGCCGTTGGTGTGCAGACCGGCGTCGACGCGCTTCCAGGTCAGGCCGGCGTCGGCGCTCTTGAAGAGGCCGAAGAGCAGCGTATCGTGAGGGCTCTCGAAGAAGCCGAAGGCATACAGCGTGGAGGGCGTCCCCGGGGCGACGTAGATCGCCTCGAAGAACGCGCCGGCGACGCCGAAGCAGCTCCAGCTGTTGCCGCCGTCGGTGCTCTTGAGGGCCGGGCAATCGAAGGCACAACCGCTAACGCCGGCGGCGTAGAGGTTGGAGGGATGGACGGGGTCGATCGCCAGCTGGCTCGCTCCGAAGCAGCCGCTCCCACCCCCCAGGGCCTCCCAGCTGTTGCCGCCGTCGGTGCTCTTGGCGACTCCCCGCTGCTGCGAGACGGCGTAGAGGGTGGCCGGCGTCACCGGGTCGATGACGAGCTGTTCCGGGTAGTCGGCCCCGAAGGGCGAACCGACGAGCTGCCACTGCTCGCCGCCATTGCTGCTCTTGAGCACGCCGGGACCCTGCGCGGCGCGGGCCACGGACGCATAGAGGACCTCGTGGTCCAGGGGGTCGATCGCCAGCGCGACCACGGAGGTGGCGGTGAGGCCGCTGCTCGCCGCCTGCCAGGTCACGGCGGCGTCGCCACTCTTCAAGACGCCGCGCTGCAAGGTGCCGGCGTAGAGCGTGGTGGCCGAACCCGGCGCGGCGGCGAGCACCAGCGGCTTGCCCGGCGCCGCCGCGGCCGCGGTCCAGGTGGCGCCGCCATCGGTGCTCTTCACCGCGCCGGCATAGATCACGCCCTGTCCCACCGCCAGCGGGTAGCCGTCGGGGGCAGCCTGTGTCCAGCTGCCGCCGGCATCGGCGCTGCGGAAGTTGAGCCCCACGCCGAAGGCCTGAAATGCGACGTACACCGTGCCCGGCACCGTCGCGGGATCGATGGCGAGCTGCATCGGCGTGAAGCCGTCAGCCCTTGCAAGCGGCAGCCCGGCGCCTCTCTCCGCCCAGGTCGCGCCGGAGTCGGCGCTCCGCAGCAGGCTGCCGCCGAACACGCCGACCAGGGCTAGGGCGTAGACCGTGGACGGGCTCGAGGGATCGACGGCGATCGCCGTGAAGCGTCCGTCGCCGGCAGGGAGCTTCGTCCAGGTGGCGCCGCCGTCGGCGCTCTTCCAAACCCCGGAGGTGGTGCCGGCATAGAGGATTGCCGGCGTCCGCGGATCGATCGCCAGCGAATAGATGCCGACCTGGCGCCCCGGCGGCGGGGCCTCCGTCCAGGTCGCTCCGGCATCGATGCTCTTCCAGAGGCGTGAGTTGGCGAGCACATAGACGGTGGCCGGGGCCTGCGGATCGGCAAGCACCGCCGTGACGAAGACGTCGAGGCCGCGGCTCACCCGCACCCAGGAGGCGCCGCCGTCCTCGCTGCGGTACAGGCCGGAGCCGTCGCTGCTGCCCGCGTAGAGCAGCCCCGGCTGCGCCGGGGAGGCGGCCAGGGCGTTGATCGACCCGCCGTCGGGTCCGATCGGCGTCCAGAAGTTGACGCCGCCCGCGGCCGGCCGAGGGCCGGCGGCGAGCGTCAATGCAAGCGCACAAACAGCAGCGGGAGCGAAACGCGGGAACCTCGGGGAGGCGAGGCGCATGGGTTCTCCTTTGCAATCGTGCCAACCGTAT
The DNA here is from genome assembly GCA_035949675.1 of Thermoanaerobaculia bacterium. Taxonomy (GTDB): domain Bacteria; phylum Acidobacteriota; class Thermoanaerobaculia; order Multivoradales; family UBA5704; genus JASLEW01. The sequence continues at coordinate 6,251 of DASZHY010000259.1, read as the reverse complement.
ACGCCACCATCCCGTCCGGCGTCCAGGAAGCTCGCGGATCGTGCTCCATCGGGACCAGCAACACAAGAATGGAGCATTGCCGCCGGCGCAGCAGGCGAGGCGCCGGCTCGGTCCACGCCCGCTTTCTCGGTAGACTGGGGCGCCATGTGCCCAGGCTCCACGGACGTCCCGCTCGCGCGGCCCTCGCCGACGCCTCCCCTGCTCCCGCCCCTGGCTGGCGCCGGCGGACTCGACAAGTCGAGCCGGACGATCCGCGACATGTTCGGGGCCGTGGCGCGGCGCTACGACCTGCTCAATCACCTGCTGTCGGGCGGGCTCGACCTGTGGTGGCGGCGCCGCGCCGCCGCCGCGCTCGGGCTGCCGCCGGGACCGCCCGGCGCGCTGGTCCTGGACCTCTGCGCCGGCACCGGCGACCAGGCGGTCGCGCTCAGCCGCCGCGGCGCGCGAGTGGCGGCCGCGGACTTCTGCCTGCCGATGCTCGCCCTGGCGCGCCGCAAGTTCGGCCGGCCCCGCCGCCGGCAGCCGCACGGCACCGCACCGCCGCCGCGGCCGCTCGCCGCCGACGCCCTGGCCTTGCCCTTCCCGCCGGGGCGCTTCGCCGCGGCAACCGTGGCCTTCGGGCTGCGCAACGTGGCGGACCTCGACCGCGCGCTGCGCGAGCTGGCGGCGGCGCTGGCCCCCGGCGGCCGCCTGGCGGTCCTCGAGTTCGCGGTGCCCGAGGCGGCGCCGCTGCGCGCCCTCTACCTGTTCTACTTCCGCCGCGTGCTGCCGCTGATCGGCCGGCTGCTCTCGGACAGCCAGTCGGCGTACGACTACCTGCCGAGCTCGGTCCTGGGCTTCCCGCAACGGCAGGCCTTCCTCGATCGCATGGCGGCCGCCGGCTTCGCGGACCTCGCCAGCCTGGACATGGCGGCCGGCATCGTCTGCCTGTACCGCGGCAGCATCCCTGTCTCGCCAGGCGCGCAATCGCAGGTCTCGTCCACCACGCCCGTCGCGCCCATCTCACCCGTCTCGTCCATCTCACCGCTCTCGAAAGGGAGGTCCGACTCGTGAACATCCTCGACGGCAAGGCCGCCGCCGCCGCGATCCGCGCCGAGGTCGCGGCCGGAGTGCGCGACCTTCAGGCCGCCGGCAAGCGCGCGCCTGGCCTGGCGGCGGTGCTGGTGGGCGACAACCCGGCCTCGCAGGTCTACGTCGGCAGCAAGATCAAGGCCTCGGCCGAGGTGGGCATCGCCAGCCGCACCCTGAGGCGCCCGGCGACCCTCGCCGAGGAGGAGCTCATCGCCCTGGTCGACGAGCTCAACGCCGACGACGAGATCGACGGCATCCTGGTGCAGCTGCCCCTGCCGCGGGGCATCGACGAGCGGCGCGTGATCTCGCGCGTCTCGCCGGACAAGGACGTCGACGGCTTCCACCCGCTCAACGCCGGCCGCCTCTGGCTGGACGAGCCCGGGTTCGTGCCGGCCACTCCCTACGGCATCCTCGAGCTGCTGCGCCGCCAGCAGGTGCCGTTCGTCGGCCGCCGGGCGGTGGTGGTCGGCCGCAGCGCCACGGTCGGCAAGCCGATGGCCGCCCTGCTGCTGCGCGAGCATTGCACGGTGACCATCTGCCACAGCCGCACCGTCGACCTCGCCGCCGTCACCCGCGAGGCCGACATCCTGGTCGCCGCCATCGGCCGCGCCGCCGTGATCGGCCCGGATCATGTCCGGCCGGGAGCCGTCGTCATCGACGTGGGGATCAACCGGGTGAGCGACCGCGCCGAGGTCGAGCGTCTCTTCCCCGGCGACGCCGACCGCTTGCGCCAGCTCGAAGCCAAGGGCTCGGTGCTGGTCGGCGACGTCGACTTCACCCGCGTCGCGCCTCTCGCCGGCGCGATCACCCCGGTGCCCGGCGGCGTCGGGCCGCTCACCGTGGCGATGCTGATGGTCAACACCCTGGCCGCCGCCCGCCGCCGCCAGGGCCTGCCGCGGTGAGCGCCGGGAGCGCTTCGCCTGCCGTCTATCGCGTCGGGCTCACCGGCGGCCTGGCCAGCGGCAAGTCCACCGTCGCCACCTGGCTGCGGGACGCCGGCTTCCAGGTGATCGACGCCGACCGTCTGGTGGCCGACCTCTACCGTCCGGGCGCCCCCGGCGCGGCCGCGGTGCGCCGCCTGTTCGGCGACGGCGTCCTGACTCCTCGAGGCGGCGTCGATCATGCGGCGCTCGCCGCCCGCGTGTTCTCCGATCCGGCGGCCCGCCACGCCCTCGAGCAAGCCATCCACCCGCTGGTACGCACGGCCTTCGAGGAGATCGCCGAGCCGCGCGCCGCCGCCGGGCCGGGCACGGCAAACGCCACCGCTGCCGCCGGGCCACCCGCGGCGAACTCCACTGCCGGCGCCGGGCCGCCCCCGGCGGCCCCGCCGGTCGTGGTTCTGGAAGCCACCCTTCTGGTGGAGGCCGGCTACGGGCCCGGCTTCGACCTGATCGTCACCCTCGAAGGCGATCCCCAGGCGCGCCTGCGCCGCGCCACCGCTCGCGGCCTCGACGCCGCGGCCGCCCGCGCCCGTCTCGCGGCGCAAGGCGACGGCGCCAGGCGCCGCGAGGGCGCCCATCGGGTGATCGACAACGATGGCACCCTCGCCGACCTGCGCCGCGAGGTCGACTCTCTCATTGCCGACGTCCGCCGGGCCGCCGCCGCCAAGTCGGCGGCCGCGGCATCGGCATCGGAGCCCCAGCCGGCCCAGGAGCAAGCGGCCCCGGAGCCGGCGCAGGAGCCGCCGCCGGCTCGGCCGCCCGCGAGTCGCCGGTGAACCCGGTGACCGTGCCGCTGCCCTACGTCCTGGTCACCGGCAACCCCGGCAAGCTCGCCGAGGCGCGCCGCCTCGCCGGGGCCGGCCTCGGCGCCGTCGCGCTGGACCTTCCCGAGATCCAGTCGCTCGATCTGCTGGAAGTGCTGCGCCACAAGGGGGAGGAGGCCTGGCGCCGCCTGGGGCGCCCGCTGGTCGTCGAGGAAGCGGGCCTGGACCTGGCCGCGCTCGGCGGCTTTCCCGGGCCGCTGGTCAAGTGGATGCTCGAAGCCGCCGGCGCCGGCACCATCGCCCGCGCCGCCCTGGCGCTCGGCGATCCGCGCGCCGTCGCCCGCGCCGCCCTGTACTACCGCGACGCCGGCCGCACCCTGGTCGCCGAGGGCAGCACCGCCGGCGCCCTCGTCCTCCCTGCCCGCGGCGAGCAGGGCTTCGGCTGGGACCCCGTCTTCCAGCCCGACGGCCTGGACCGCACCTTCGGCGAGCTCACCGGCACCGAGAAGGACGCCCTGAGCCATCGCGGCAAGGCCTGGCGCCAGCTCCTCGCCAGCCTCGAAGACCTGCGGACGTGATCGGCCTGAAGGACCTGATGGACCTGAGGCTGCTCATGCCTCGAGCTGCCGGCCCGCCCTCTCAGACCTGCACGCCGCCCATCAGCCAGAGCAGGATCGCCTTCTGGACGTGCAGCCGGTTCTCGGCCTCGTCGAAGATGCGGCTCTGGGGGCCGTCGGCGACCTCGGCGGCGACCTCCTCGCCGCGGTGGGCCGGCAGGCAGTGCAGGAAGACCGCCTCGGGCTTGGCGGCAGCCATCAGCCGGGCGTCGACCTGGAAGCCGCGGAACGCTTGCAGGCGCTGCTGCGCCTCGGCCTCCTGGCCCATCGACGCCCAGACGTCGGTGTAGACGCAGGAGGCGCCCTGGACCGCCTCGTAGGGGTCGGCGGTCAGCAGGACGCGGGTCCCGGCGGCCGCCGCGTCCTGGCGCGCCAGCTCGACGTAGTGGGGCTTGACCGTGTAGCCGGCGGGCGAGGCGACGGCCACGTCCATGCCCACCTTGGCGCCGCCGAAGAGCAGCGAGTGCGCCATGTTGTTGCCGTCGCCGACGTAGGCGAGCTTGCGCCCAGGCAGCTCGCCGAACACCTCGCCGAGAGTGAAGTAGTCGGCCAGCGCCTGGCAGGGGTGCAGGTCGTCCGTCAGGCCGTTGATGACCGGCACCGAGCCGTAGCGCGCCAGGTCCACGACCGTCTGGTGCGCGAAGGTGCGCGCCATGACGCCGTCGACGTAGCGCGACAGCACCCGGGCGGTGTCGCCGATGGGCTCGCCGCGCCCGAGCTGGATGTCGCGGCTGGACAGGAACAGCGCGTGGCCGCCCAGCTGCACCATGCCCACCTCGAAGCTCACTCGCGTGCGGGTCGACGACTTCTCGAAGATCATGCCCAGGCTCTTGCCGGCAAGGGCCGCGGCATGGTCGCGCGGCCGGGCCTTGACCGCCGCCGCCAGCCGGAAAAGCCCGGCGACCTCGCCCGCCGAGAGGTCGTGAATCGAGATCAGGTGACGGGGCATCGCGGTGGCTCCTTGTGGCATGTCCGGACCGGCCGGCGAACGGCCGGTCGGTTCTCTCACAACCGGTCGCGCTCGAGCGGCATGGTCATGCAGCGCGGCCCGCCGCGCGCCCGCGACAGCTCGTTGCTCCACAGCGTCACCACCGCCGGCCCGCCGGTCATGAGGTCGTGCCGGCCGGCCGCGACCTCCTCCCCGGGCAGGACGCGAAAGCCGTGCCGTGCGAGCTCGGCGATGGTCTTGCGGTTGCGCTGGTAGAGCAGGATGACTCCCGGCGCCAGGGCGAAGGCGTTGGCGCCGTCGGTCCACTGCTCGCGCTGCTGGTCGATGGCCTCCACCGCGCCGCCGCACGGCACCACGTCGAGCTCGACCCCGAGCTCCGCGAGCGTCCGCAGCAGCCCCGGACGCAACGTGAAGGTCAGCTCCCGCGCATAGAGGTCCACCGAGTAGACGTGGGCCGACTCCGGGCCGCCGGGCTCGACGACCGGCAGGTGCGCGAGGCACAGACCGCGGTCGATCAGCGTGAACACGGTGTCGAGGTGCATGTAGGAACGCTTGTGCGGCAGCTCGACGACGACCATGTGCCGGAAGGAGGTCTCTTCCAGGCGCAGGTACTCGGCCAGCGTCTCGACGCCGCGGCGGTTGGTGCGCTCGGACAGTCCCACCATCACGATCTCGGGGTCGACCACCACCACGTCGCCGCCCTCGAGGGTCGGATAGGGGAAGCCGGGATCGTGCTGAGGCGCCCCCGACGGCGGCACCTCGATCTCGAAGGTCGCCGCCACCTCGGCGAGCGCCGGATGACGAGCGAAGATGGTCCGCGCGAGCAGCGGCTCGCGCTCGCGGGCGTCGTTGGCCATCGACGACACCACCAGGCGATTGCCCAGGACCACCTGCGGATCGCGCTGGAAGAAGTAGTTGGGCACCGGGTTCAGGGCGAAGAACTGCCGGCGTCCCGCATCGGCCGCGTCCGGCGGCAGCCGAATGCCCTCGATCAGCTTCGCCGCCAGCTTCGCCGGCGTCAGCCCGGAGAGCAAGCGCAGCACCGGCGGCGCCACCGCGTAGTCGCGCTCGAGCTCGCGCAGCACTTCGCCCCTCACCGGCTCCGCGGCCAGCACCTCGGCGAGCAGGTCCTGGGCGTCCAGCGCCTCGACGCCGGCTTGCCGCAGCACCTCGCAGAACATGGCGTGCTCGCCGCGCGCCTCGTCGCCGTCGAGGATGTCGTCGAACAGCAGGCGCTCCATGATCGACGGCACCATCCAGTCGATCTCGCGGCCCGGCCGATGGACGAGGACGCGCCGCAGGCGCCCGATCTCAGAATCGACTCGAATCGTCATCGCTGTCAGTGGCGCTTGTCGGTGACGCTTTTCAGTGACGCCGGTCACTGAGAAGTTCGGTGGGACACGAGGCCGAGCTGCGCAGCACGCCCGACCCACCCGCGGCGGCGAATCATATACCAGTCGCCTGCCCGCGGGCCGTCCCAACTCGGTCAGGCGCTGCGTCGGCGCTCTGTGTTACCATATCCTCCCAGCAGTCAATGTGCAGGCCGGCCGGGGTCCCCGCGGCGACCCCACGTGAAGCGATGGAGCGATACCACCCTTCCGCAGGCATGTTGGCCGTTTGCGCGCGGCGGCCCTCGCATCGACTCCCCCGAATTTCGGCGCTCGCAGGCATCCTGGCATCGGCGGCGCTGGTCTCCTCGGCCTGTTCCGGAAACCACCACCCGGTATCGCCGGCACCTTCGGCCGGCGCCTCGAGCCGCGGCACGGCGTCCTGGTACGGCCCCAAGTTCAACGGCCACCGCACCGCGAGCGGCGAGCGCTACGACATGCACAAGCTGACGGCGGCCCACCCGAGCCTGCCGTTCGGCACCAAGATCCAGGTGACGAACCTGGAGAATGGCAAGCAGGTG
>DASZHY010000258.1:0-13086 GCA_035949675.1 Thermoanaerobaculia bacterium | reverse complement strand
CCGGCGGCCGCGGCGCGCTCGGCGGCCGCGACCACCCTCGCATCCCTGCCCTCGGCCAGGACGATGGTCGCCTGGACCGCGCGGGCGCGCTCCCGCAAGCGCTCGAGCGGACCGCTCACGCGCTCGAGCTCGCGTTCGCGCTCGCCAGGCCTCTGCGGCAGCCGGCTTTCATGCCGGGAGTCTACTTGGGGGCCGGGAGACTAGCCAGCCGCTAGCCGGCCAGGGCGATGGGGCCGGTGGGCTGCGGCCTGCCGCCGCGCGGCTCGACGGTGACCACCCAGCCCTGGATCTTTTCCAGGGGCAGCGGCTGATCGATCACCAGGGCGGCCTTGCCATGGGCATCGACGTCGAAGACGCCGGCCGAGGTCTTCTCGTCCTCGGCGTCGAGGTACCACAGCTGGTAGGACTTGTCAGGGCCCAGGGCGGGCAGGTTGGCGGCGTAGAACACCGCCTTGCGGGCGGCGGCGTCGATGTAGGTGCGGCCAACCGCCGAGTGGGAGGTGCCCATGCCCGCGAGACTGACCGACTGCACGTTGGGCGCCGCGAGGATCGTCAGGGTGCGCGCCAGCCGTTCCGATTCGGACTGCAGCTGCGTCACGCGCCGCTCGAGCGCGCCGGCCCGCGCCGCCAGCTGCCGGCGCTCGCCCTGCAGGCGCTCGATCTCCGCCCCCAGGCTGGCCTGGCGCACCAGGCCCCAGATCGCAACCACCGCCAGCACGGCCGCCGCGGCCAGCAGCGGCCAGCGGGCGGCCGGCGGCCGGCCAGCCGCGGGGGCCGCCGCGGCCGGGAGGGCCGGGCGGCCAGGCGCGCGCCGCTCGGCGAGCCTTGCAGGCGCTCTCACGCTCTCGCTCTCGGCGGCCACCACGTCGAGCAGCCGCCGCCGGACGCCGGCGAGGGTCTCCGGGACGCCGGGGATGCCCGAAGGCATGCCGGCCGGCTCCTCGGGCAGCGCCGCCGCGACGCCGGCGAGATCCTCCAGGTCGGCGGCGAGCCGCCGCAGCTCGGCGTCGCATGCCGGGCACCCCGCCGCGAGGTGCGCCTGGAGCTCGCGCAGCTCTTCGCCGTCCAGCGCGCCCAGCGCGTAGGCCGGCAGGAGGTCGTCGAAGCGGGCGGAGTGGTCGGAGGTCATGGTCAGGTGCTCAGCGCTTGGCGCAGCTTGTTCATGCCGAGCAGGATGCGGGACTTGACCGTACCCAGCGGGGCGGCGAGCCGTTCGGCGATCTGCGTGTGGGTCAACCCCTCGAAGAAGGCCAGCTCAATGCATCTACGCTGCTCCGGGGAGAGCAGATTGAGCGCCGAGTGAATCTGCGCTCGGCGCTCGGACTCCTCCAGCCGATCGGTGCCCCGGGGAGCAGCCACGAGCGGGAAGGCGGCGTCCGTCGCCGCCGCCTGCTCGTGGCGACCGCGGGCATCGCGCCGGCGCAGGCGATCGAGGGCCCGGGAGCGGGCGACCATGAGCAGCCAGCCGCGCGGCGTCGAGCGGCCGGCCTCGTAGCGCTCGGACTGCCGCCAGACCTGCAGAAAGACCTCCTGCAGCACCTCTTCGGCCTCGCCGCCCGCGCCCAGGATGCGCACCACCAGCCCCAGCACCGCCGCCGCGTGCCGGTCGAAGAAACGGGCAAACGCCTCCGGGTCGCCGGCGCTGATCCTGCCGACGAGGAAGGAGTCCTCGAGCTCCATGGCATCCATGTCGACGGCGTGATTCTATCGCGGCCTCTGCTCTCCCGCCGATCGCAGGGGGTGCGCCGGCAGCGCGAACGTCAGGGACGCCCAGAAGCTCTCCCACTCGGCGCCGGAGCCTGGCGGCGCGGCGATCATGTGCACGGCCTTGACCAGCCAGACGCCGGCGCCGTCCAGCCGCAGGCGGACACGTCCCTGGGCATCGGTGCGCGCCGTCACCGTCCGGGCGGGGTGGTCCTTGGGCACCGCGGCCACTTTTGCGCCCGCCAGGGGTTGGCCGCGATACAGCAGCCGCACCGGCAGGTCCTGGCCCGCGGCCAGCGCGTAGGGGTTCCGCTCGGGGATCAACTCGAGCGTCAACCCCAGCACCCGATCGTGGCCCGCTCCGGCGTCCTCCCCGACCGCGATGAGCGACTTGGCGCAGCGCGAAAAGATCTCCTTGGCGGGCGCCGCGCCGCGGCCGCTCCGCGCCCGCAGCGCGCTGATCTGCTCCAAGCCTTCCTCGGCGAGGTAGCGCTCGAACTTCGCGGCGTCGAGCTCGACCGAGGCGTGCCGGCTGGTATAGACCAGCTCGTAGAGGCCGGGCCGGCCGCTGACCAGGAACCCGGCAGGATCGGTGTCCGGGACCCCGGGGATCGGCGCTTCGCCGCCGGCGCCGATCACCGCGAAGCGCACCAGGTACTTCGGGTCGCGGGGGAAGACGTCCCCCTGGAACAGCTGGCCGATGAACAACCGCACCGCCAGCCGCGTGCCCGGGGCGGGCATGAACGCCGAGGGCTCGATCCACAGGTCGTGAGCCATGAGGCTGCCGGCGCCGAGCAGCGCCAGCATGAACGCCAAACAGACGGCGGCCTTGTTCATCTGCTTCGCGCCTCCTCTCACTGACTGCTCAGTGGTCACTGCCTGGCGGCGGCCCCGAGCCACGTAACGGGGGGGACGCACGGCCGGAGCCCGCGGGCGCGTGCCGAAAGGCGCGCCCGCGGGCGAACTGCGAACATCAGGTTGGGGCAAATGACGGTGGCGCGCCACCTGCCGGCCTGCCTGCCTACTGGGCCGGGCCGGTGCTGCCGGTCAGGCCGTTGCCGTTCGGGCCGAGCGGTCCGTTGGGCGAGCCGGGGAAGGGGTCCTTGAGATAGGGGAACGTGCCGTCGAACTGGCTGACGTCGTTGAGCGTCCCGTCGGTGAACGGCAGGGCGCCGGAAGGTGCGTCGGCGGGGCTGCAGTAGACGCCGGGGAACGCCACGCACAGCACTCCCATCGCCACGCGCAGCTCGATGTCCACCACGTCGTCGCCCGGCCGCCGGCCGTTCGGGAACCCGGAGTTGTCGCCGCCCAGGACCCCGAGGTTGTTCTGGTGAGCCGCCGCCGTCGGCGCCGTGGCGGTGTTGAGGCGCATCTCCTCGGCAGGTCCGCCCAGCGCATTGAGGCCGCCGACGCCGGTCAGGAAAGCAGCCACCAGGTCCTTGCGCGGGAAATTGGTGGGCGCCTTCACCCCGGCCGCGCCGAACAGCAGCTCGAGCACCGCCGGCAGCGTCGGGTTGGTGACGTAGGTGGCGAACTGACCGTCGTCCTTGGGCTTGCTGGCATTGAACTTGTTCTTGTCGGCGAGGCCGATGACCAGCTCGTTGACCAGCGGCGCGCTGAGCCGCGATACCTGCACCTGGTCGCCGCTCTGGTTGGCGTCACGGAAATCGGGGGTGTTCGAGAGCACGCGGTTGCGCGGCAGCGACGCCGTGGTCCAGGCGCCGATCACCGTGCTGTTGCCGGAGACCAGGCAGGAGGCGGGCACCTCGAGGGCGAAGGTGGTGACGTTCTTGTCTTCCAGGGTGTTGGGCTCGGCGTCGCGCGCCCCCAGCGGGTTGGCGATGTTGACCAGGTCGAACACCTCGCCCAAGTTGACGGCGAAGCCGTCGTGGCGCTGGCCCACGAACACCCGTCCGGTGGCGCTGCAGCCGGGGATGTCGATGGTGTGGATGAAGCTGGCGGCGTAGTCGTGGTAGTTCGGCACCGACTTGTTGCCGATGTTGTCGATCGGCTTGGCGAAGCGGTGGGCGCCGCTCACGGCGTCCTTGGCATAGCCCGCGACCGTCCCGCCGGCGAGCGGCCCGGTGACCACCCGCAGCGTGTAGCTCTCCTCGACGTTCTGCGCGGCGTCGCCGCCGGCCCCGGCGCTGATCTGGCCGACGTTGACGAAGGGCACCGACACCGTCTGGCCGCCGACCGGCAGCGAGATGTTCTTGAACGTCTGCCCGACGCGGAACTCGAAGGTCATCGACTCGACGCCGTTGCCGGCGTTGTCGACATGGATGCGGTAGACCGCGTCGGGATCGAGGGTGAAGAAGTTGGGACCGCCGTAGGCATCCTGCAGCGGCACGTAGTTCGCCAGGAAGGTCACGTACCCGGTCCGTCCCGGCTCGTAGCTGTTGAAGACGTAGAAGTCGGTGCCGTCAACCTTCGGCATCTTGCTGATACCCGGAGCCTCGCGGTGGCTCGAGGCGCCGGCCGGCGCCACCGGCACCGTCAAGGCGGCGGCGGCGGTGAGGATGGCTACGCCAACTGCACGCGCTCTCATGACTGTCCTCCTCTGAGTTTGCAATTGAGTTGAGGTTTGATCGCTCGGTCTCTTCGTGCCCTGCCCCCATTACGTCCCTGCGGCGCTCGCGGATGAGTACAATGCGACGATGACCCTGCCCACCGCCCCTCATCGCCGCAATCACGGCCGCGCTCCCGGCGCGCTGCGCCCCTGCCGCATCGAGATCGACGTCCTCAAGTTCGCCGAGGGCTCGGCGCTGATCGAGCTCGGCGACACGCGGGTGCTGGCCGCCGCCAGCGTGGACACCAGGGTGCCGCCATTCCAGAAGGACAGCGGCCAGGGCTGGGTCACCGCCGAGTACGCGATGCTGCCGCGCGCCACGCACACGCGGTCGGCGCGCGAGGTGGCCCAGGGCCGGCCGTCCGGCCGCACCGCCGAGATCCAGCGGCTGATCGGCCGCAGCCTGCGGGCCGTCGTCGACCTGAGCGCCATGCCCGACCGCACCCTGACTCTCGACTGCGACGTGCTGCAGGCCGACGGCGGCACCCGCACCGCCGCGATCACCGGCGCCTACGTCGCGATGACGCTGGCTCTCGGGCGCTTGCTGCTGAGCAACGACCTCAAGGCGTGGCCGCTCGGCGAGCCGCTGGCGGCGGTCTCGGTCGGCATCGTCGACGGGGTGCCGCTGCTGGACCTCGAGTACGAGGAGGACCGCAACGCGGACGTCGACATGAACGTCGTCGCCACGGCCTCGGGCTCGCTGGTCGAGCTGCAGGGGACCGGCGAGCGGCGGAGCTTCCGGCGCGAGGAGATGGATGCGCTCATCGACCTTGCCCTGCAAGGCATCTCGCAGCTCGCGGCCGTACAGGCCGAGGTGCTGCAAGCGACGATGCGGGAGGTCGAGGAGGTGCGCGGCCGGGGGCACCGCCGCGCGGCGCCCCCCAAGCCCGAGCGCGAGCTATGGGGGCCGCCGGGGTGAGCGCTTAGAGGACCGTGCCGGAGAGCTCGACCTCGAGCACCGGCGACTTGGGGCTGTCGGTGTGGATGGTCAGCTTGGAATGGAAGGGTCCCTTGGGCATGCCCGAGCTCACGATGAGCTTCACCGCGTACTCGCGGCCCTCCTCGAGGGGCTCGACCTTGGCCTCGATCCCCTGGCCCGACGTCTCGACGCCGATCACCTTGATTGGCTCGGTGGCGAAGTTCTTGACGTCGAGGATGCGGCGCAGCGGCTCCTTGACGACGTCGATCTTGCCGAAGTCGGCCTTCGGCGGGGTGACCGCCATCACCGGCCGCACGAACCCCGAGACCGGAATCTCGACGACCTTCTGTTTGGCGTGGTTGGTGTGGACGGTGACGTAGCCGGCCAGCGGCCCGACCGGCGCATCGCTCGACAGCTTCGTCTCGACCCGCCACTGCTTGACCTTGACGTCGGGCAGCCGCTCGCCTTCCTGCGCTTCGCGGAAGCTCACCTCGAGGTAGGGAAACGGCGACTCGACCTTGACGACGTCCATCGCCGAGCCATCGGGCGTGAAGAGGGTCTGGACGATGGTGCCCTCCTTGGCCTCGCCGCGCACGATGCTGTAGCGCGCAAAGCCCGGCTTGACCGCGATGTAGGGCTCGACCTTGGCGCGCACGGTCAGCTCGATCTGCGGATTGGCGGGGTCGTTGGTGAACACGGTGACGCCCTTGGCCACCGGCCCGTTGAAGGTGACGGTGTCGACGACCACGTGCACGGCGCCGGCCTTGCCGGGAGCGACCGTCTTGTCGTAGCTCGCCACGGTGCAGCCGCAAGCGGCCTTGACGTCGGTGATCTCGAGCACGGCGCTGCCGTCGTTGCGGATCGCGAAGTCCTGCGCGATCTTCTCGCCCTTGGGGACCGCTCCCACATCCTTTATGGGCTCGACGGCCACGGCCTTGGGCAGCGCCGAAGCCCTGCCTGCAGGAGCCGCAGGCGACGCCGGGGCTGCTGCCGGAGCGGCCGCCGACGCGGCGGCGCAGGCGAGGAAAATGGCACAGAGTGCCAAAATGACGGTTGTTTGAGTACGCTTCATGTCGACCAGCTCCTTCGTCGGGAAGTGAGGGACGGAACCTGTCCGGCTCGATGAATGCTACACTCGGCGCCCGCCTGCGGAAAGACCCGAGGCCGGAAAGCCCATTGCCCGGGCTCGCCCGGCGCCACCGCCAGGAGAACCAGCGGCAATGAGGCCGACGGACGCGACGCGGCTCGACATCTACGTCATAGCGATCGGCGGTACCGGCATGGCGCCTCTGGCCTGCCTGCTGCAAGAGCAGGGCCATCGCGTGCGCGGTGCCGACGGGCCGCTCTACCCGCCGATGAGCTCCCTGCTCGAGCGCGCCGGCATCCGGCCGCACATCGGCTACGACGCTGCGCACCTCGAACCGCCGCCCGACCTGGTGGTGGTGGGCAACGCCGTGCGCCGCGACAACCCCGAGGCGGTCGCCGCCGAGCATCTGGGACTGCCCCTGCTGTCGATGCCGCAGGCCCTAGCCCGCTTCTTCCTCGCCGGCAAGCGGCCGCTGGTGGTCACCGGCACCCACGGCAAGACCACCACCACGGCGATGGCTGCCTGGGTCTACAGCGAGTGCGGCGCCGACCCCGGATACCTGATCGGCGGCGCGCCGCGCGACCTGCCCGGCAGCTTCGCCGCCGGCGGCGGCCTGCCGGGACCCACGCCGGCGTGCCCTCGAGGGGGGGCGGCCCGGCGCTTCATCGTCGAGGGCGACGAGTACAACGCCGCCTACTTCGACCGCGGCGCCAAGTTCCTGCACTACCGCCCGGAGACGCTGATCCTGACCAGCGCCGAATACGACCACGCCGACCTCTATGCCAGCCCCGAGGCGCTCCGCGAGGCCTACCGCCAGGTGATCGCGCAGCTCCCGGCGGACGGATTGCTGGTGGCGTGCGGCGACACGCAGGAGGTCCGCGAGCTCGCGGGCCGGGCACCCTGCCGGACGGTCCTCTATGGGCTCGAGGAGGACAACGAGCTGCGGCCGGCAAGCGTGCAGGCCTTGCGGGAGGTCAGCCGCTTCCGGGTGGCGGACGCCGAGGCGGGAGAGGTGACCATCGAGCTGCCGCTCGCCGGCGGCCACAACGTCGCCAACGCCCTGGCGGTATGGGCGGCGGCGCGGCGCGACGGCCTCGCGGCAGGGCGGGTGGCGGCGGCGCTGGCCGGCTTTCACGGGGTGGCGCGGCGTCTCGAGGAGCTCGGCAGCCGGGGCGGCGTCACCGTCGTCGACGATTTCGCGCACCACCCGACCGCGGTCGGCAAGACGCTGGCGGCGCTGCGCCAGCGCTACCCCGGCCGCCGGCTGGCGGCCATCTTCGAGCCCAGAAGCCTCACCGCGGGCCGGGCCATGTTCTTCGACGCCTACCGGCAAGCCTTTGCCGGGGCCGACCGCGTGCTCTTCGCGCCGACTTTCTACAGCGGCCGTCTCGGTGCCGAGGAGCGGCTGGACTTCGCGGCCCTGGCTGGCGAGCTGACGGCGAGCGGGGTCGCCGCCGCCAGCCTCACCGGGATCGACGAGCTGCTCGCCGAGGCCGTCGCCGGCAGCCGGCCCGGCGACGTGCTGGTGACCATGTCTTCGGGTTCCTTCGAGGGCCTGCCGCGCCGGCTGCTTGCCGCCCTCGGTTCGCTGCCGGCCGCCGGCCGCGCCGCTGGGGCCGCCGCAGCGGCAATCTAGGGCGCCGTGGCGCGCAGGCGCTCTTCGAGCAGCTGCCCGGGGACCAGCGACGGCAGCTGCAGGGCGTCGCGCGCCGCGTCGAGCGCCGCCTGCTGCGGCAGCAGGCCGACGAGCTCGCTCGCGACCACCCTGGCGCCGCGGGCCGCGGCCTCCTCGCGGACGCGGTCGAGCGCCCGTGACAGCGAGGTGCGGCGGAAATCGGTGAGGTTCATGCTGACCTGGGCGCAGCCGCGGCTGGCGAGATAGAAGCCCAGCGCCCGCACCGCGGGCAGACCCCCGCCCGCTTCACGGACGGCGCCGGCCACGGCGCGCGCCACCGCCGCGTCGGCGGTGTCGAGCAAGACGTTACAAGCGATCAGGAAGAAGCGCGCGCCGATCACCGTGGCGCCGGCGCTGGGGTGCGGCCGCGCCGGGCCGTGGTCAGGCGCCCAGAGCGGGTCGGCCAGCTTGCTCGCGAGCCCTTCGAAGCCGCCGCGGCGGATCGACGCCAGCGACCGGCGCTCCGGCCGCACCGCCGCCTCCTCGTACAGATACACCGGCAACTCGAAGCGGCGGCCCACCTCCGCGGCCAGGCGCCGCGCCGTGGCCGCCGCCAGCGCCATCGGCGCATCGCCCAGAGGCACGAAAGGCACCACGTCCACCGCCCCGATTCGCGGATGCACCCCCTCGTGGCGCCGCAGGTCGATCGCCGCGAGCGCCGCCTCGTAGAGCGCCAGCAGCCCGGCAATCAGGTCCGCCGGCTCGCCGGCAAGCGTCAGCACGCTGCGGTTGTGGTCGGGGTCGGAGGAGACGTCGAGCAGCCTCACCCCCGGGGCCGAGGCGGCGGCGGCCAGCCGCGCGACGACCTCAGCCCGGCGTCCTTCGCTCAGGTTGGGAACGCACTCCAGGGCCGGCACGCCGACGACCATACACCACGGCCCTACCCAGGAGGGGCTGCGTGCTGGTAGCATACGCGCGGTTTCGAACCACGCTCACAAGCCGTGTGGCGAACATGACTTATCCCGGTAATCAGTCACTGGCGTCCGACGTCCAACTGCGCATCCGCAGCACTTTCGAGCATACGCTCGGCCTGGCCGAAAAGGGCAGCCGCCAGGAGGCCCTCCTGGGCTGCGACTTCGTGCTCCGCATGGATCCTTTGTTCGAGCCGGCGCGCCGGCTGCAGGAACGCCTGGAGGCCGCGACCGGTCCGCTGGCGGTCGACGACCTGCGGAGCATCAAGGCGGCGCCCGCGGGCTCGGCGAGCTCTGCATCGGCCTCGGCAGGGCAGCCGCCGGCGGCTACGGCTGGCAAGGCGGCGGCGCCCGACACCCTGTGGCCCGATCTCGACGGCCTGGCCGGCGAGCTGCCGGACCTCCCCGAGCCGCCCCCCGGTGCCCTGCGCGCCGAGTTCGAGACGCTGCTCGCCGAGCGCCGATTCCAGGAGCTGCAGATCCGCGCCCGGGCGGAAGCCGCGGCGGTGACGGGCGACCTCGAGTTGCAGCGCCTGGCGTCGCTGGCGCAGGAGCGGCTCGAGGCCGGTCCCTACGTCAGCAAGTTCCTGCTCTCCGCCCGCGACGCCATGCGCAACGGCAACGCCGCCGAGGCCAACCGGCTGCTCGACAAGGCGCGCACGCTCGACCCCACGCATCCCGGCATCGCCGAGCTGACGGCGAGCGCTCCCTCGGCCCCCGGTGCGCCCGCGGGCGCGGCGGGAGCCTCGCGCCGCGAGCCGGAGCTGCAGACCATGCCGATCTCGGGCCTCCCGCGTGCCGGCGCCATGGCGCCGGGGAGCGCGGCCCCTTCGCTGTTCCCGGCTTCTCCGGGCGTCAGCGCCGCGCCGCCGCCACCGCCCCTCGCGCCAATGCCGGCCATGGCTCCGGTACCGGCGCCAGCGGGACAGAGCGACGAGCGGGGAGTGCCGCGACAGGCGACAGGCGGAGCCGCGGCCACGGACACCGAGAGCGAGCGCCGCATCCAGCAGCTGCTCGACGAGGGCCAGGCCGCGCTCGACGGCGGCGACCCGCAAGCGGCCATCGACGCCTGGTCGCGGATCTTCCTGATCGACATCGACCACCAGGAGGCAGCGCACCGCATCGAGATGGCGCGGCGGATGAAGGCGGAACGCGACCGCCAGGTGGAAGAGACCTTCCACGACGGCCTGGCCCACCTCACGGCCAACGATCCGGCAGGCGCACGCGCCGCCTTTCAGCGCGTGCTCGAGCTGCAACCGGGGCATTTGCAGTCGCGCGAGTACCTGCAGCAGCTCGACGAGGGCGGCATGCCGGCCGTGACCGGCGCCGGCCGGGCAGGTATCTCGAGGACCCACGCCGCGATGGCGATGCCAGCGGCCGACGCTCTCTCGCCGCGCGGTCAGGGGGGAGACAGGGCGCCGGCCGGTGCCGGCGACACCCTCCCGCCGCTGCCTGCCGGCCTGGCGCGCGCCGCCGGCGCCGAGGCTGTCGATCTCGCGGCCGACCAGGACCTGCAGGAGGAGATCCTGGTGCCGCCCGACGTGAGCCCGGCCGGCGCGCGCGCGCCGGAGGCCCGCCGGGAGGTGCGCTCGGCGAGCGCGGCGCCGCACGCCGGGCGGGCGCGGCGGCTGTTCCTGGCGGTTGGCAGCGCCGTCCTGCTGCTGGTCCTGGCGGTGGGCTGGTTCCTCTATCAGAAGCGGGAGCAGTGGTTCCCGAACTCCCGGACCGAGGAGCCGGCACAGCCGCCGGCACCCAATCCCATCCCGCGGGCCATCAAGCTCCACGACTCCGGCAAGGCGGCGATCGCTCTGGCGCAGCTGAGCCGCGTGCCGGCAGGCGATCCCCACTACAAGGAGGCGCAGGCGCTGATCGCCAAGTGGCAGGCCGAACCGGCCGACGGCGGCGCCGGAGCGCCGGGATCTCCGGGCGCCACGCTGGGAGCACCAGCGCCGGGGACCGCTTCCCTTTCTGGCGCTCCGGGCAGCATCGGCACCGCCGGGTCCACCAGCGCGCCCGGAGCGGCCAGTCCCGACGCCGAGCGGCGGCGGGCGCTGATCGAGGAGGCTGGGCGGGCCTTCCAGGAGGGCGCCTACCTGCGCGCCGCCGAGCGCTACGAGGCCGCCGACAAGCTCGCCAAGCTCGATACCGGCGAGGCTGCGCAGTTCAACACCGCCAAGCAGAAGCTGGTCCCGCTGCAGCGCCAGATCGCCATGTTCCGCAGCCACGACTGGGACTTCGCCCTGCCGGAGCTGTGGCGGATCCACGAGTCGGAGCCGGGCAACCGCGACGTCACGCGGATGATCGTCGACAGCTATTACAATCTCGGGGTGCGCAACCTGCTGCACAACGAGGTGGCCAAGGCGGCACAGCAGTTCGGCGAGGCCAAGAACCTGGCGCCCGACGACCTGGAGATCAAGCGCCAGCTGGTCTTCGCGCAGACCTACCTCGAGCGCAATCCGGACCTGCTCTACCGCATCTACGTCAAGTACCTGCCGATCCGCTGATGCGACGTCCGGACAACGAGCCGCTGCTCTTCGATCTGCCGCTCGACCGGCCGGCCCGCGACGACGAGGCCGAGCCGGTGCTCGAGCGCCATCCGCAGACGACGCCGCGCACGCCGCGGCCGCCCCAGTCCCAGAAGGGTCCGCAGACGCCGCCGCGCCGGTCGTCTCCTGCCACGGGCAAGCTGGCCCCGTCGCAGGAGGGTGGTGCCTCGCCGTCGTCGCGGCTGCCGCTGGCGTCGGCCGCCGGGCTGGCGGCCCAGCTCACGCCGCCGCCGGCCGCCACGGAGCCGCCGCCACGTCCATCACGCCCCATTCAGGCATCGCGTGACCTCCGGCCAGAGCCGGCGCCACAGGCGGCGCGGCCGGCGGCGGCCGCATCCCTGGAAGGTTCCGAGGGTGTGGCCGAAGGCGACACCGCGGCCGGGATCGCCGCCGCGCCGTCAGGCGCCGTCCAGCGGGCCGGCATCGGCCGCCGCCTGGCCGCCGGCGCCGCCGACCTGCTGGTGCACCTCGCGGTGGCGGTCCTGGCGCTGGCCGGCTGCCGTTACCTGGGTGTTTCCCCCGCGCCGCGCGATTGGCCGGCCTTCGGGGCCTTCCTGCTGTCGTTCTCCTTCCTCTACACCGTGGTGCCGCTGGCGTTCTGGGGGCACACCCTCGGCATGACCTGGGCGGGCCTCACCGCGCAGAGCCTCGACGGCGAGCCCTTGAGCTTCGACCAGACCGCTCGCCACTGGCTCGGCACGCTCGTCACCCTGACCCTGCTCGGGCTGCCGCTGCTCTTGGCCCTGACCGGCCGCTCGCTCTCCGACCGCCTCAGCGGCTCTCGGACTTTCGCGGCCTGACGGCCGCGGCGCCGCAAACCGCGCCGAACGGCCCGGCCGGCACGCTGAAGCCGGGGGACGCCAGCTGCGGATTGCCGAAGTCCAGGACGTCGGCGAGGTTGTTCGCCGTGGCGTCGCGGACGGTCAGCGGCGGCAGGTTGAAGCGCCATTCGATCATGCGCAGGATCGAGGTGTGATCGAAGGTCTCGTGCGAGACGAATCCCCGCCGCGCGAAGGGCGAGATGACGAGCAGCGGCACCCGGAAGCCGAGGCGTCCGTCCACGTCGCCGGCCATGACGGTGGCGGCGGGAATCGGGGCGGTGGGCGGCGGCACGTGGTCGAAGAAGCCGCCCCATTCGTCGAAGTTGATCACCAGCACGGTGCTCGACCAGTTGGGGCTGGTGCGCACGGCATCGTAGATCTGGCTGAGAAAGGCCTCGCCGTTGCGGACGTCGGCATGAGGGTGATCGTCGTTCGAGGTCCCTGACGACTCGTCCTCGAAACGCGGGTCCACGAAGGCCACGGCGGGCAGCGTGCCGGAACCGGCCGCGGCCAGGAACTGGGAGAACGGCTGCATGATCGCCTCGTACTTGTTTCCCCAGAGGCCAAGGAAAGGCACGTCGCTGTAATAGTAGGTGCCGGTGAGGCCCGCCTGGGCCAGCCGGTCCCAGATGGTGGGCAGGCTCGAGAGCGCCGTCGTATTCACCAGGCGGTCGGTCGCCGCCGCGTGCTGGAAGAAGCGGTTGGGATAGGTTTCGGCCATGATGCCGGCGAAGTAGCGGTCGCCCACCGTCCAGGCCGGCGCGGCGTTGCCGAAGAACGCCAGGTCGGCCTGGGTGTAGTAGCCGACCGCGAACGGATCGTTGGCCTGCCCGGGGTTCGCCGGGCTGCCGTTC
>DASZHY010000257.1:0-7921 GCA_035949675.1 Thermoanaerobaculia bacterium | reverse complement strand
CGGCGCTCCTACGCCTCGGCGACCAGCGGCTCGATGCAGTCGGGGGCATCGTGGTCCGCGTGGTTGACCGCCCTGCTGACCGGCGTCGTTTGCCAGCCGGCGTCAGGGGCGGGCACGAGGAGGGACTGGAGGCCGGCGACGTCGCGGTTGGCGGGGTCGAGCCAAGCCGTGAAGTCACGGGGGTCGAGGATCGCCGGCATGCGGTCGTGCAGGGGACGCATCAGGTCATTGGGCGGGGTGGTGATGATGGTGAAGGTCTCGATGCGGCCGGACTCGGGGCTCCGCCAGGAGGACCAGAGGCCGGCGAAGGCGAAGGGGCGGCGATCCTGGCGGTGGATGAGGTAGGGCTGCTTGATCTTCGGGTTGAGCTTCTTCCACTCGTAGAACCCGTCGGCGGGCACCAGGCAGCGCGAGCGGCGAAAGCTGTCGCGGAACGCGGGCTTCTCGATGAGGCTCTCCGCGCGGGCGTTGATCAGGCGGTTGCCGATGGCGCGGTCCTGCGCCCAGTACGGGATCAACCCCCAGCGCAAGGCGGCGAGCGTGCGCGGCGCGCCCTTGGCGAGGACGCGCACCACCGCGGCCTCCTGCGTCGGCGCCAGGTTGTAGCGCGGCAGGATCGGCGGGACGTCCACCAGCTCGAAGAGCTCGGCGACGATCTCGCCCGGAGCGGTCAGGGTGTAGCGTCCGCACATCTCAGACGTCCTCCCGATCGGCGCCTTCGGCGCCGCGCTCATCGGCCCTTTCGGCGCCGCTTCCATCGGCGCCTTGGGCGCCTCGCCTCGCCGCTGCCGTCCGCAGCCACTCGCCGCCCACCGCGGTGGCGACGATCGCCTCGTCGCCGGCCCCGAAGAGCAGGGTTTCGAGCAGGGTCTCCGGCTCCCCGCCGGCAAGCGCCGGATGGTCCAGGTCGACGGCCATCAGGTCCGCCCAGCAACCGGCCGCCAGCTCGCCGCAGGGCAGGCCCAGGGCCCGGGCGCCGCCGACGGTGGCGGCACGCAGCAGGTTGGGGGCCACCGCGCCGCCGCCGTCGCGCAGCAGGCCGCGGCTCTCGGCGCGCAGCCGCTGGCCGTACTCGAGCCAGCGCATCTCTTCGAGCATCGAGATGCGGGCGTTGGAATCGGTGCCGAGGCTGATGCGGCCGCCGCGCCGGTGGGGGATGGTGAGATCGGCAAGGCCGTCGCCCAGGTTGGCCTCGGTCAACGGGCACACGCAGACCGTGCCGCCGGCGTCCAGGAAACGCTCCAGATCCTCGGGAGCGGTGTGCGTGCAGTGAACGGCGGTCAAGCCCTCGGCCGCCGGCAGCGCGGCCAGTGCCAGCTGCATCGGGCGGCGGCCGTAGTAGGCCAGGCAGTCGGCGATCTCCTTGCGCTGCTCCTCGAGGTGCATGTGCACGACCTGCCCGCGGCGGCGGGCCTCCTGGTAGAGGGCGGCCAGGTCCTCGGGCGGCGCGGCGCGCAAGCTGTGGACGGCGGCGCCCAGAGTCTGGGTGGGCCCGGCGAGGTCGCCGGCCAGGCGCTCCATCTGCTCCCAGAAGATCTCGGGCGACGGCGATTCGAAGCGCCGCTGGGCGCCGGCCAGCGGCTGATCGAAGCCGCCGGTGCGGTAGTAAGCGTTGAGCAGCACGATGCGGATTCCGGCCGCGGCCGCGGCGCGCAGCACGCGGGCGTCGAAGCCGTAGTCGAGCGCCGCGCCGGCCGCCGCCCCGCCGCCCCGCGCTCCGGCACCGGCGGTCCGTTCGTGGTGGAAGTAGTGGAACTCGCCCACCGCGGTGATGCCGGCGGCGCGCAGCTCGCGGAAGGTCTGCCGGCACAGGCGCTCGAAGCCGTCGGCGTCGAGCTCGGCGGCCAGCTCGTACATCGCCTCGCGCCAGCTCCAGAAGCTGCCGCCGCCGGGCGGGAACCGCTCGCCGCGGCCGCGCAGGGCGCGCTGGAAGGCATGCGAGTGCGCGCTGACCATGCCGGGCAGCAGCGCCTGGCGATGCAGCCTGTGCGTGGCCGCGAGGCCCAGCCGGCCGACCTCCGCGATGCGGCCGTCCCCGCCCACGCGCAGCTGCACGCCAGGCGCGAAGGCGTCGCCCGTCCAGGTCCAGTCGGCCTCGACGACCTGCTCGCTCGGCGAGCTGTCCCCCTTGGCAGCCCGGCGGCCCGCGCGCTGTTTCGGCATGGTCAGCCCGCCGGCGACTGGCAGCAGACGGCGATCGCCCGCTCGAGCACCTCGCGGGCAGCGATCAGGTCGGCCTTGGGCACGAACTCGTTGGGGCGGTGGGCGGCGTCGATCGAGCCCGGGCCGAACAGGACGCAATCCATCCCCAGCCCCTGCAGCCAGCCGGCGTCGGTGGCGAAGGAGACGGTGGCGCGCTCGCGCTGGCCCACCAGGGAGCAGAGCCGGCGCAGCACCGGCGCGTCCTCGGCCACCAGCAGCGGCGGACTGTCCGCAAGTATCTCGAAGTCGGGGGCAAAGGGAGCGGCGGCCGCCCGCGCCGCCTGCTCGACGCGCGCCGCGAGCTGCCGCGAGTCGACCCCTGGCAGCGCCCGCAGGCCGAGCTCGACGATGCAGCAGTCCGGTACCACGTTGATGGCCGCGCCGCCCTGCACCCGGCCGACGTTCAGCGGCACGAACGGCACCTCCGGGAACAGCTCGGCATGCGGCGCGCCCGCCGCCTCGAGCTCGCGGCGCAGCCGGGCGAGGGCGACGATCACCTCGCCGGCGGGCTCGATGGCGTTGACCCCGAGGTGAGGGTAGCCGCTATGGGCGCTGCGGCCATGGAGGGTGATGCGCATGGTCATGTGCCCCTTGTGGGCGCCCACCACCCGCAGGCCGGTCGGCTCGCCGATCACCACGCTCGACGGCAGCGTACGCGCTTCCGGACAGCTGTCGACCAGCCGGCGCGCGCCCAGCGTCCCCACCTCCTCGTCATAGGTGAAGACCAGGGCGAGGGGATGGGCGAGTGGCCGCCCTGCAGCCTCGCGTGCCAGGTTCGCGGCGACCGCCAGGAAGCCCTTCATGTCGCAGGCGCCGCGCCCGACGTAGCGGTCGCCGCGATCGGCCAGGGTGAACGGATCGCTCTCCCACTCCTTCTCCTCGGCCGGCACCACGTCCATGTGTCCGGAGAGCACGAGGCCCGGCCGGCGCTGGCCGGCACTGCCAGCGTTGCCGGCGTCGCGAGCGCTGCCGGCGCCGCTCGCGACGCTCGCCCCACGGCCGCCGTCCGCGCCTGGCCCCGCGCCGGCCCGGCCCGCGGCCTCCACCACGAAGATCAGGTTGACCTTGTCGCCTCCCGGCGAGGGGTTGCGCAGCACTCCCACCCCGGGCTGGTCGAGGTAGTCGCACAGGAAGTCGGCGATCGGCAGGTTGCTGTTGCGGCTGGTCGAGTCGAACGCCACCAGCCGGGCGAGCAGAGCGGCGTCCGAGAGGGCCGACGTATGCGGGGTCTCGGATCGGGCGTTGGGCATGGTTCTAGCCATCTTCCAGCAAGGTAGTGCGGATCTCGAAGAGCTCGGCTTTTGCCAAGACACCCGTACGAAACCATCGAAATTGTTGTTCGACGAGGTCGAGCGCGAGATCGGCCAGAGTGAAACCGACGGGCTCATAAGCCTCGCCGTGTGCACCGATGGGCTGAACATGGTCGAGACGTAGGATGGATTCCCTGCCGCCGGGGCCAGGAAGGACATCGAACATGTATTGCGAATACGAACAGCGCATGATGCGCGCCACGAACTCCTTGTTCCATCTACTTTCGCAACTATAATAAGGAGCTGCCAAGATAGTCGGATTGGTTTGGTGTCTTGCCGCGCCCACTCGCAGCGCGGCCTCAATGGGCGAACCGCTGCCGCTCAAGACGAGCATTGGACGCTTCTTGGCCCTGTACACCAGCCTTACTTCATCTGGGTAATGAGGCAGGCCAGCCACCGGCAGTCTGGTTGCGGCAGGAGGACTCTTGATGTTGAACGGCTGGAATCGATAGTCTGCGCTCGAATGGTCTTCTTCGTCGGTTCGCCCTTCAGGCACCACAACATAAGGATGCTGGTCGACGTGTGGGACATAAGCCAAGATCAATCGGCCAGGCCGAAGGGTGCCTTCCTTCGTCGATGTCCACCAGGCGGACGTCAAGCTCTGGAGGCAGAGATCAGGGTAGCTCAGGATCGCGCCTTCCCGGTGCCTTCCAGATTGAGTCGTCGAAGATCAGCCTCCCTCGGGTCTCCTCCAATCGCTGGCCTGCAAGCTGATCCAACCACTCGACGCCCCGAAAATAGACCTCATCGTAGATCGGCGGCGGCTCGGGAACGGTAAATTCTCGCTCTTCTCGAGCTTTTCTCTCTTCGTAGATCCTTGCGATCCTCTCCTTGAGCTTCTTGATCTTGGTCTTCGAGATCGCTGGCAGCTGTTTTGTGCCGATCGTAGTTTGATCCGGCGCTCGAGCAGGTTCTTCTGCGGGTGGATCAAAACTCAGCGGCTCGCCGGGGGCTGCCGCCAGCATCGGAGCCGTTCGATAGACGAAATGGAGAAGCGAAACCGTGTCATCCCCGTATTGGAGAACTCCGTTCCTGATAGCAGCCGCAACCGGGTGTGGCAGCCTGCTCTCGACGTCGGCGGCATCAGCATCCAACAGCAGCCAACGGGTATTGTCTTCACGATACTGGCTGGCAAAATGCCTTTCTCTCGCGCCGACTCTCCTCGCCGCTGACTCGATCTGCGAATGCAGTTCCAATGACCAGGGTCCAAATTTATGAAACTTCCACTGCGCACCCGAAAATGTAGTGCCCCGCTTCTCACGTGCAAACGCCAGATCTCCGAGGTAGACATACTTCAGGAGATGGATAGGGCCCAGCTCACGATGGCGATGGTCGTCCGCCTCGCCGGCGACGGCCAAGGCATACTGAACCATTGCTTCCACGTGATCCGAGCGAATTGGCATAAAGGACCTGAAAGCTTGATCGACCCGTGGGTAATTCAGCGCTTTGCCGGCGCCTGAGGCCCTGTCGCGTCTGAGCCTACGCTGTCTGACTTTTTGAGTCAAAGCCCCATTCTCCTGCCCCTGCGACCTCCCCAAGGTGGGAGTTTCACGGTCTTTTCAGCCATCCGAGAATAGGCGCTAATAAGGCATAAGTCAAGAACAACGGTGTGCAAAAACTCTGAATCCAAGAAGCAGTCGTACGCTCAGACCCCCAGGCCGCCTCGGCTATCCCGGGTACTGGCCCGGCCGGCGGCCGATGTCGACGATGCTGCAGCCCGGGCGGGCGGCGATGCCCAGCCGGCGCGCCTCGGCGAGCACCGCGCCGTCGGCGCTGCCCGGGTTGAACCAGACTTCCGTGAGTGCGGCGCGACCTGCAGCCCCGGCGGGGCGCGCGCCGCCCGCAGCCGCACCGGCCGCGCCGGCGGCCAGCGCGATCTCCGGCAGCAGCGAGAGGGTCAGCGCGGGCGGCAGGTAGACGCTGATGCGGTCGACGGGCGCCGGCACCTCGGCCAGGGTGCGGCTCACCGGCAGCCCTTCGATCTCGCGCTCGGCGGGGTTGACCGGATAGACCCGGTAGCCCGCGTCCCGGTAGGCGCGCACGCACTTGTTGCCGAACTTCTGGCGGTTGGCCGAAGCGCCGAGGACGGCGATGGTCTTCATGCGCTCTCCTGCAGATGGACCGGCTTCCTCACCACCAGACGGTCGTCGCCGGCGCGGCGGGTGACGCCGGTGGCGTCGAGGTGCTCGAGCAGCGGGATGGCCCATTTCCTGGTGAGGCCGAAGCGGTCCTTGAACTGCGCGACCGAGAAACGCTCCCAGGAGGTCGCGAGCAGGTCGCGGCGCAACGCCTCGAGCGCGGCGGCGGCGATCATCAGGCCGCCCGGCAGGCGCGCCAGCCTGCCGCGCGCCACCAGGTGGCGCAGCACGCCCTCGAGGATCTGGGGCTTGGCGGCCAGCTCCTGGCGCACCTCCCCGGGCGCCGGCGGCGCCAGGCCGGCGCGCTCGAAGCGCTCCATCACGGCGGCCGCGAGCTGCGACTCCTCGCCGCTGAGCTGCGCCCTGCGCCCCGGCAGCACGACGCGGTCGCCTTCGACCGCCAGTACCTTCTGCGCCGCCAGCCAGGCCAGGTAGACCGGCGCCAGCTCGGCGGCGCGGCCGCGCAGGATGCGCCGCACCGCCTCGGCCTTGGGCATGCCGTCGGCCAGCCGGTCGCGCTCGAAGTACTCCTTGAGGATGCGGCGGGCGCGCTCGACCACGCGCTCGACCGCGGCCGGGGCGATCCAGCGCCGCCCGTGGCCCGGCGCCTCGGGCACCGCCACCAGGCGCGAGCCGGCGGCGAGCGCGGCGAGCCCCGCGGCGGCGCGCTCCTCGGGCAGCCCCAGGCGGCGGGCGGCGTCGGCCGCGTCGAGACCGCGCTCGCCCGCTTCCAGGGCCCAGAACGCCAGCGCCTGCGCCTGGTCGCCGCCCAGGGCGGCAAGCGCCGCCGGCAGCAGCGCGCCGCGGTGGCGGCGCCAGCGCGGGTCGAGCACCTCGCCGCCGCCCAGGGTGGCGGCAGGCGACGGACGGCGCAGGACCAGCCGGTCGCCGCGCGCCGCCGCCACCGGGCTCTGCAGGCGCAGCTCGACCAACCCGCCGCCCAGCTGCCGCATGCGGCCCAGCGTCTCCCCCGCGTGCAGGTGCAGGCGCACCGCCGTGAAGCCGGAGCCGAGCGGCGGCGCCTCGGGCAGCAGGGTGACGCGCGCGAGCAGGCTGGTCGAGGCGGTGAAGGCGTCGGGAGCGCCCAGCTGCAGGCCGCGGCGAAGCGCCTCGAGCGGCGCCCCGCTGAGCTGCAGCGAGGTGCGCTCGCCGGCCAGCGCCTCGTCGCGGGCCTGGCCGTGGACCTGGATGCTGCGCACCCGCACCGTGCCGTCCAGGCCGGGCGCCGGCGGCAGCAGCTCGAGGGCGTCGCCGGCGCGCACCCTGCCGCCGGCCAGCGTGCCGGTCACCACCGCCCCCAGGCCGCGCAGGTGGAAGGCGCGGTCGATGGGCAGGCGCGCCGGCAGCTCGATCTCGGCGGCGACGGCGTGGCGCGCCGCCAGCTCGACGAGGGCCGCCTCGAGCTCGGGGATCCCCTGCCCGGTGACGCTCGACACCGCCAGCACCGGCGCCCCGGCATAAGGGGTGGCGGCCAGCAGCTCGTCCACCTCGAGATGGGCCAGCTCGAGCAGGTCGGGCGTCGCCAGGTCGGCCTTGGTCAAGGCGACGAGCCCGGCGGGGATGCCGAGCAGGGAGCAGATGGCCAGATGCTCGCGGGTCTGCGGCTTGACGCCTTCGTCGGCGGCCACCACCAGCAGCATGACGCGGATGCCGCCGAGCCCGGCGAGGGCGTTGTGGAGGAAGCGCTCGTGGCCCGGGACGTCCACGAAGCCGAGCTGCACGCCGCCCGCCTCGAGGTGCGCGAAGCCCAGGTCGATGGTGATGCCGCGCGCCTTCTCCTCGGCCCAGCGGTCGCAGTCGATGCCGGTCAGGGCGAAGACCAGGCTGGTCTTGCCGTGGTCGATGTGGCCCGCGGTGCCGACGATGGCTCGCTGCATGGTCCCCATGGTCCCTATGGTCCGATGATCAGGCGCTGCGGGCATTCAGGCGCGTTCCGGGCCACGGCCCACGGGCGGCCGGCGTGCCGGGGCTCAGCGCTTGGCCCCGCCGGCGCCGAGCAGCTCGCGGGCGATCCGGTTGAGGGTGGCGCCGTCGGCGGTGCCGCCGAAGCGCGCCAGCATCTCCTTCATGATCGGCCCCATCGCCTGCGGCCCGGAGAGGCCGCGTTCGGCGATCAGGGCAGCGATCGCGGCCCGGATCTCGCCCTCGTCCGCCGCCGCCGGCAGGAAGGTCTCGAGGATCGCGGCCTCGCTGTCTTCCTTGGCGGCGGAGTCGGGACGGTTGCCGGCGCGGTACTGGCCCGCCGCCTCCTCGCGCTGCTTGATGGCCTTG
>DASZHY010000256.1:0-5862 GCA_035949675.1 Thermoanaerobaculia bacterium | reverse complement strand
TGATCCTCCTCATGCTGGGCGCCATCCAGAAGAAGATCTTCGTCTGGCACACGGGCTTCTGGGGCGAGAAGAGCGGCGGCTGGCATTACGAGCTGATGCTCGTGGTGATGAACCTGGTCATCCTGTTCACCGGCGGCGGCCGCTTCGTGGTGCTGAGATGACCGGCCGAGCGCCCGCTCACTGAGCGCGGAGTGCCACGGCAGGATCCAGCCGGCTCGCGCGGCGTGCCGGGACATAGCAGGCCAGCGCCGCCACCGCGAACAGGATGATCGAGATAGCCACGAAGGTCAGGGGATCGGCGCTGCCGGTCCCGAACAGCAGGCTGGCCAGGACACGCGCCAGCGCCGCGGAGCCGAGCGCGCCGCACCCGACCCCCAGCAGCGCCACCGCCAGGCCGCGCCGCAGCACCATGCTCACCAGATCTGCGCGGCGGGCGCCCAGCGCCATGCGCACTCCGATCTCCCGTGTCCGCTGGCGGACCGAATAGGAGATCACGCCGTAGATCCCGACCGCTGCAAGGAGCAGTGCGAGTCCAGCGAAGACCGCCATCAGCAGCGCATTGAAGCGCGAGCGGACGAGGGGCGCCGCCATCGACAGCCGCTCTTCCATGGATGTCAGCCGGGAGATCGGCAGGCTGCGGTCGAGCGACCGGACGGCGCTCCTGACCAGGCCGGCGACCACCCGAGGGCTTGCCCGTGACCGCACCACGAAGGACATGCTGCGCATCAGGTCGGCGGGCACCCGGGTCTGGAAGTACGCGAAGTAGACCACCGGCACGGCTTCGCCGCCGGGGTCGCGTTGATCCTCGACGACGCCGACGACGTCGAAGTACTCGCCGTTGAACCTGAGCCGTCTGCCGACGGCCGCACCGCTACCCAGGATCGTCCGCACCGCGCGCTGATTGAGCAGCGCCACCCGACGACTCCCAGAGCGGTCGCGGTCGGTGAGCGGCTGGCCCGCCAACAGCGTGGTGCGCAGCGCCTCGAAATAGCCGGGGATGATCAACTGCCAGCCGACCGAGACACTTTTCGGCACCTCCTCGCCCTCGATCCCGGGGTGGAAGGTCCAGGGCTCCTCTGGTGGGATCTCCTTTGCGGCTCCCACGGCCTCGACTTGCGGCAAGTCTTCGAGCTTGCGGACGAGATCCCGGTAGAACTGTTGGCTGCTCTGTGGCTCCCCGTAGCGGGAGGCAGGCAACGAGACGTCGAACGTCAGGACCTGCCCCGGATCGAAGCCGAGGTCTTGATCGAGGATGGCCACGAAGCTCCGGATCAAGAGGCCGGAACCGAGGAGCAGCATGAAGGCGACGCCCATCTCGAGCGCCACCAGGCCTCTCTGCAGCCGCTCGTGGCGGGGACCCGCCGTGCCGCCGCGCTCGCCGGAGATGGGCCTCCTGAGGCTGGAAGCGCGCCACGCGGGGAGCAGGCCCGAGATCACCGCGCTCGCCAGGGTGACCAGGACGGTGAACCCGAACGCCCTGGCGCCCAGACCGACCCCGAGGCTCGACGGCAGATAGACGCCCCGCGGATCGGGCATGAGGCGGAGCGCCAGACGGGCGAGCAGCAGCCCCAGCGCTCCCCCGGCCAGGGCCAGCAGCAGATTCTCGGTCAGCAGCTGACGCACCAGCCTCGAGGTGGTCGCCCCGAGCGCTGCACGGATTCCAAGCTCGTGCTCGCGAGCCAGAGACCGCATGAGGTGGAGGTTGGAGACGTTGACACAGGTCATCAGGAGGACGAAGGCCACGGCCCCGAAGATCGCCCACAGCGCCGTCCGGGCCTGCATCCCGAAGCTCTCCGGCAGCGGCACCAGGCTCATCTCGAGCCCACGGTTGGTTGCCGGGAACCGTTGCGCCAAGTCGTGGGCGAGGTTGCCGAGGTCGGCCCGCGCCTGGGCCAGCGAGACACCCCGGCGCAGCCGTCCGATGCCCCCCAGGTAGGCGGAGCTCCGGTCGGTTGAGTCCGCCGGCTTGAACGTCAGGGGAAGGATGACGTCGGGATCGCCTCCGGGGATGCGGAAATCCGCCGGCAGCACTCCCAGAACCCGTGTCCGCTCGCCCCCCAGGAGAAGCTCACGCCCGACCACCCTGGCGTCGCCGGCGAACCGGTTCCGCCACAGCCGGTGGCTGAGTATCGCCGCATGCCCCTGCCGGTAGTCGTCCGCCTGAAAGAGGCGTCCGGCGACCGCGTGGACGCCCAGCGCCTCGAGCACTCCCGCGGACACGAGATGGCGCTGCAGCTGGACCGGCTCCCCGCC
Source organism: Thermoanaerobaculia bacterium (assembly GCA_035949675.1). GTDB lineage: Bacteria > Acidobacteriota > Thermoanaerobaculia > Multivoradales > UBA5704 > JASLEW01. Next base: position 3,609 of record DASZHY010000256.1, on the reverse strand, counting down.
TTCGACCAGGTCGACGCTGCCTCCCGGCACGAAGGCGCCGAGCTGGCTGAAAGACCGGTTGTAGGCGCGCAGAGCGAGAAAGTCGGCGGGCGCCAGTGAGATCCGCTCCGGCCCGCGCTCCGGACGAGCACCCAGGACCACGACGATGCGCTCGGGGTCGGGATAGGGGACCGGGCGCAAGAGAGCGGCGTCGACGACCGTGAAGATCGACGTCGTGGCGCCGATCCCCAGCGCCAGGGTGAGCACGACGACGAGAGTGAACAGCGGCGACCTGACGGCCAGTCGCAGGGAGTACGACAGGTCTTGCTGGCCGATCATTCGGAGGTCCCGCCCGGAGGTCCCGCCGCGCCAGGTTCCCAGCTCCAGGATCCTACCGCCCTCCGCTGACCATCACCGGCGCCGCCCGGTAGAGCTGCGGGTAGATGCGCTTCAGGGCCTCGATCTTCGGCAGGTCGTTGCGCACGATGTAGAGGTGCGTGGGGTTGTGGATCAGGAAGTCCTGGTGGTAGTCCTCGGCCGGATAGAAACCTTTCTCCGGCTCGATCTTGGTGACGATGGGGCCGGAGAAGACATGCCCGGCGTTGAGCTGCGCGACGTACGCCTCGGCGACGTGCTGCTGGGTCGGAGACTCGAAGAAGATCTCCGAGCGGTAGCTCGGTCCGGTGTCAGGCCCCTGCCGGTTGAGCTCGGTGGGGTCGTGGGCGACGGCGAAATAGAGCTGCAGCAGCTGGCCGAAGGAGACCTGCTTGGGGTCGAAGGTGATCTGGACCGACTCGGCGTGGCCGGTCCGCTCGGTGCCGACCATCTCGTAGCGTGCGGTCTCCTTGGAGCCGCCGGAGTAGCCGGCGACGACCTTGGTCACGCCCTTGACGTGCTCGAACATCCCCTGGACACCCCAGAAGCAACCTCCGGCGAGCACCGCGGTCTCGGTCTTGCCCGCCTCGGCGGGCGGGGTGTCCACCGCCGGCGGGGGGATCACCTTGTTGATCGCATCGGCACCGGCGCACCTGCCGGCGAGCGCCGCGAGCACCAGGGCGGCAACGGTGGTCTGGGTTCGGTTTCGCATGCGGTTGGTCCTTCGACGAGTCGGCGCGCCAGTGCGCCTCTGCGCCTCAGGATTCTTTCATACGACCATACGACCCCAAGGGCCGCGATGGATTCCTCAGGCGGTCTCCAAGCCCTGGCGCAGGCTGAGGCGGGCGCCGAAGACCTTCCTGAAGTCGGCGCGGTGCTCGCGGGCGGCCTCGAGCTCGAGCTGGACCTCGTAGGGCGAGACCACCTCGATGCGGACGCGGTCGTCGCCGATCGCGCCGAAGATCTCCTCGACCCGCGAGGCGTGCGTGCGGTCCAGGGCGTCGGCGATGCGCAGCAGCACGGCGAGCCGGCGGATGGTCTTCTGCTGCCAGGGCTTGAGCGCCGCGAAGCTGGGGTGCTTGGATTTGGGCAGCGGGCCGCGGTGGTAGCGGGCGAGGTGGGCGATGATCTCGATCTCGGGCGGGTCGAAGCCGGCCAGGCCGGCGTTGGCGATCAGGTAGTAGGCGTGCTTGTGATGGTTGCGGTAGTGGACCGAGTAGCCGATGTCGTGCAGCCGCGCCGCGTACTCGAGCCACTCGCGCTCGCGCGCTCCGAAGCTGTGCAGCGAGGCGGTGACGTCGAACAGGCGGACGGCGAGCCGGGCGGTCTGCTGGTTGTGGCGCACGACGCTCTGCGCCTGCTCGGCGAGCTGCAGCACCTGGCGCCGCCGCAGGTCGCCGGGCTGCAGCGCCTCGGGGATCGGCTGCCCGAGCGCCTCGAGCACCAGCCCGTCGCGCAGGGCGCGGTCCGAAACCTGGAAGCGGTCGACGCCGGCGTGAGCGATCAGCTCCTGCAACAGGATGGCGCCGGCCATCAGGCTGTCGGAGCGCGGGCCGCCGACCGGCGGCAGCTCGGCGAGCTCGCGCCGTTCGAGCCGCCGCAGCCGCGCGACCAGCTGGGCGAGCTCCTTGGTGCGGACCTCGCGCAGGCCGGTGGCCGCCGCCTCGCCGCGGCCGCCGAACAGGTCCACCAGGTCGGCGCAGCACAGGGCGGTGCCCGAGGTGGCGAGCACCCGCGACAGCGGCCCCGCCTCGGGGTCGCGCGGCACCTCCTCGGCGAGCCGGGCGCGGATCGCCTCGCGCAGGCGCGCGATCGATGCCGGGCGCGGCGGATCGCCCTTGAGATAAACGGCGCAGCGCAGCGATCCCAGCGGCAGGCTGACGACGCCGGCGCGCTCGCCCGCCTGGACGGCGATCCACTCGGTGCTGCCGCCGCCGACGTCGATGACCGCGGCGCTGCCGAGCCCGAGGTCGACCACCTCGCGCACGGCGCGATAGATCAGCCGCCCTTCCTCGGCGCCGGAGAGCAGCTGCACGTCGAGGCCGGTGTGGGCCTTGACGCGGTCCAGGAAATCCTTGCCATTGGCGGCCTCGCGCACCGCGCTGGTGGCCACCGCGACCACCCGGTCGGCGCCCTTGAGCCGGGCCATGGTGGTCATGCGCAGCAGCGCCTCGAGGCCATTGGCGATCGTCGCCTCGGAGAGGATGCCCTCGCCGAGCCCGGTCTTGCCCAGCCGCACCATCTCACGCTCGCGGCCGAGCACGCGATAGGTGCCGTTGGTCTGCGGCGCCACGACGATCATGTGGATCGAGTTCGAGCCGATGTCGATCGCGGCCATCCGCCCGAAAGGCTCGTCGCGGCGCTCCACGGACGCCGGCCACTGGGGGAGGCGCAGCTGCCGCGGGTCGTTGGGGTCGTGGGGAGCTTCGCCGCCGGCGCCCAGGGGGCGGGCCGGAGCGAGCAGCGGCTGGATCACGACAGCGGGTCGTGCCACGCGGCGATTGTAGTCTGCATCTCGGCCTCGAGGGCGCTCGCCGGCGGCCACCCGGCCGTCTGCGACGCCTCAGGCATCCTGGCGCCGGACGGCGCCGGCGTCTCCCGGACCGCGGCCCCGCGGACGGGCGGCGACTGGAAGAGCCGCTCGAGCAGCAGCTCCCAGCTGTGGCGGCGGGCGTTGTGGACCGCCCGCGCCGACATCTGGGCGACGAGCGCCGGGTCTTCGAACAGGCGCACCATGGCGGCGCCCAGGGCGGCCGGGTCCTCGGCATTCACGACCAGGCCCGAGCCGCCCGGCTGCACGATCTCCTGCGGGCCACCGCGGTCGCTGACGATGGCCGGCAGGCCGGCGGCCTGCGCCTCGAGCACGACGTTGCCGAAGGTGTCGCTGGTGCTCGGGAAGACGAAGAGGTCGGCGCCGGCGTAGGCCCGGGCCAGGTCCTCGCCGTGCAGGAAACCGGTGAACAGGATCTCGGGCCGGCGGTAGCGGCCGGCGAGCTCCTTGAGATAGGGGCCGTCGCCGACGACCACCAGCTGCGCCCGGCGGCCGGTGTCGAGGAAGCCGAGGAACGAAGTCAGCAGGGCGTCTAGGTTCTTTTCCCGCGACACCCGCCCGACGTAGAGGAACTTGAAGGCCGCGGCGTCGATGCCGAAGCGCCGGTAGAAGGCGGGGTCGCGCTTGCCGGGATGGAAGAACTCGGCGTCGACGCCGCGCGGCAGCAGCGACATCCGCGCGCGGTCCAGGCCGTGCTCGGCGAG
>DASZHY010000255.1:0-26836 GCA_035949675.1 Thermoanaerobaculia bacterium | reverse complement strand
GCCGGAGCCTGTTCCCGTCAACCCTTCCAGGTCGAAAGCCAGGTCCTGCGCCGACTGGCAGCGCTGCTCAGGGCTCTTCTCCAGGCAGTGGGCGACGATGCGTTGCAGGCTCGCGGGAACGCTCGGGTTGACGGAGGAGAGCTCGGGCGGATCTTCCCTGAGGATGGCCGACATCGTGTCGGCCGGCGAGTCGCCCTGGAAGGCCCGCCTGCCGGCGAGCATCTCGTAGAGGACGGCGCCCAGGGAGAAGAGGTCCGAGCGCTGGTCGGCGGGCTGGCCACGGACCTGCTCCGGGGACATGTAGCCGGCCGTACCCAGGACGACGCCGGGCCTGGTGGCGATCAGCGGCGGCGTCGGCGGCGGCGGCGCCGTGGCTCCCTCGACCAGGGTTTCCGCTTCGGGGTCGGAGGCGACCTTGGCGAGGCCGAAGTCGAGGATCTTGACGCGTCCGTCGGCGCAGACGAAGAGGTTCTCGGGCTTCAGGTCGCGGTGGACGATGCCCCGCCGGTGGGCAGCCGCGAGGCCGCGGGCGATCTGCGCCGCGTAGTCGATCGCCCGCCGCGGCGGCAGCAGCCCCTCGTCGAGGCGCTCGCGCAGGGACTGTCCGTCGAGCAGCTCCATGACGGCGAAGACGATGCCGTCTTCATCGCGGAAGTCGTGGATGGCGAGGATGTTGGGGTGCGACAGCGCGGCGACCGCCTTGGCTTCGCGGTCGAAGCGCGCCAGGCGCTCCGCGTCGCCCGCCACCGCTGCAGGGAGCACCTTGATCGCCACCAGGCGATCGAGCCGCGTGTCCCTCGCCTTGTACACCTCGCCCATGCCCCCGGCGCCAATCGGGGAGAGGACTTCGTAGGGGCCAAGGCGGGAACCGGGTTGCACGGGTTGCACGTCAAGGCCACCTGCGGCGCTTGCCCCTTACGGCAGCTGACGGAAGGGCCTGTCCAGCACCACTAAGGGAAGATTCCGAGATCGCCGTAGCAGAGGGCGATCTTGTCGATGGCGTCGACGAAGGCGGCGGTGCGGAGGTCGGCCTTGCCGCGGTGCCGGTTGCGGATCTCGCGCAGCCGTTGATAGGCGTTGACGAAGGTGTCCTCGAGGCCGGAGTTGACCAGGTCGGCCTCGTCCGCGCCGTGCGTGATGTTGGCCACCTCGGCCGCGCCGAAGCGCGTGTTGGTGGCCCCTTCGATGGCGCTCAGGATGCGGCGGAACGCCCCTTCCTCGAAGCGCTTCTCCATGCGCCCGAAGCGGACGTGCGACAGGTTCTTCAGCCACTCGAAGTACGAGACCAGCACGCCGCCGGCGTTGACGAAGTGGTCCGGCAGCACCAGCACTCCGCGCTGGTCCAGCATCTCGCTTGCCTCGCTGGTGATCGGGCCGTTGGCCCCCTCGACCACGATCTTGGCCTTGATCCGGTCCGCGTTCTCGCGCGTGATCTGGTTCTCGAGCGCCGCCGGCACCAGGATGTCGCAGTCGAGCTCCAGGCCCGCCTCGCGGCACGGCAGGTCGGTGGCGCCGGGGAAGCCGAGCATCGAGCCGGTTTCCCGCCGGTGCGCCCAGAGCTTGGCCAGCTCGATACCTTTCGGGTAGTGGATGGCGCCCTCGTACTCGACGAAGCCGACCAGCACCGCACCGGCCTCCTCGAGGAAGCGCGCCGCGTGGTAGCCGACGTTGCCCAGCCCCTGCACCACCACTCGCTTGCCGGAGAGGCCGCGGCTGAGGCCGAGCGCCTTCATGTCCTCCTCGATGTCGACGGCTTCGCGGGTGGCGATGGCGACGCCGCGCCCGGTGGCCTCGGAGCGGCCGCGGATGCCGCCCTGGGCGAGCGGCTTGCCGGTCACGCAGGCGGTGCCTTCGAGCTTGTCCGCCGAGAGCGCCACGTAGGTGTCGACGATCCACGCCATCTCGCGCGGTCCGGTGCCGAAGTCCGGCGCCGGCACGTCGGTGCCGGGACCGATGAAGTTCTTCTTCACCAGCTCGAAGGTGTAGCGGCGGGTGATGCGCTCGAGCTCCTGCGGCGAGTACTTCTTGCTGTCGATGGCGATGCCGCCCTTGGCGCCGCCGAACGGCACGTCGACGACGGCGCACTTGTAGGTCATCAGCGCCGCCAGCGCCACCACCTCGTCCTCGTTCACCGACAGGCTGTAGCGGATGCCGCCCTTGGTCGGCAGCTTGTGATGGCTGTGCTCGGCGCGCCAGGCGTGGATCACCTCGATGGAGCCGTCGGCGCGCTGCAGCGGAAAGGTGAAGTGATAGACGCTGTTGCAGTTCTTGATCAGCGTCAGCAGGTCGGGATGGTGGGAGGTGAGGGCGGCTGCCTTGTCGAAGTTGCGGTTGACCTGCTCGAAGAAGCTGATGGTTTCGGCCATGGCTCTCTTTACAGTCGCGGAGTTCAGGGGCTCGGATCCTGGCCGGCCCGCGCGGTCGGTCTGGACAAACGCAGCAGTGATAGCATTCTTGCTGCGCCGCCCGCAACCCCCGGCGGCTCCCCGTTTGCCCCCTGAGCCATGGCATTCGACGCCGACACCCTGGAGCGGGCGCTCGCCACCGAGCTGCTCGGCAATCGCGCGGCCGACTGGCTGGAAGCCGCCGGCATCACCCTGGCGCTGCTGCTGGCCGCGCTGCTGGTCAAGCGGCTGCTGCGGCGCCGCTTCGGGCGGCCGGCAACTCCCGCGGCCGCAGCCTTGGCCCCGGGGACCGCCGCCCAGGACCTGGTGCAGGAGCTGATGCGGCGCACGCGCTGGGTGCTGCTGCTGCTGCCCGCCGTCTTCCTCGGCGCCCAGGCTCTCGTCCTGTCGCCCAATGTTCACGTGTTGCTGCGCACGCTCGCCGTGCTCGCCCTGCTGCTGCAGGTGGCGTTGTGGGGGACGGTCGGGGTCGAGGTGTGGGTGAGCCGCACCCGCCGCCGGCGGCTGGGGCAGGACGGCGGCGCGGCGATCCTCATCGGCTCGCTCAACTTCATCATGCGGCTGGTGCTCTGGGTGCTCATCGCCTTGCTGGCGCTCGCCAACCTGGGGGTCAACGTCACCGCCCTGGTGGCCGGCCTGGGAGTCGGCGGCATCGCCGTCGCGCTGGCGCTGCAGAACATTCTCGGCGACTTCCTGGCCTCGTTGTCGATTGCCGCCGACAAGCCCTTCGAGCTCGGCGACACCATCCAGATCGACAGCTTCGTCGGCACGGTCGAGGAGGTGGGATGGCGGACCACGCGCCTGCGCAGCCTCTCGGGCGAGCAGCTGATCTTCGCCAACAGCGACGTCCTGAAGAGCCGCATCCGCAACCACAAGCGGATGGTGGAACGCCGCGTCGTCCTGGCCTTCGGCGTCGACTACAAGACCAAGGCCGACAAAATCGAGCAGATCCCGACGCTGCTGCGCGCGATCGTCGAGGCCCAGCCGGGGGTGCGATTCGACCGCGCCCACTTGAAGGGCTTCGGCCAGGGCTCGCTGGACCTCGAAGCCGTCTTCTATCTCACCAGCCCGGACTACAACCTCTACATGGACGCGCAGCAGGCCATCTTGCTGGCGCTGATGCGGGCCCTGGAACGTGAGGGCATCAACCTCGCGCAGCCGGACCGCACCTTGTGGATCGCCGCCGAGACCGAGCCTCCCGCTCCGAGCTCGAAGAGGTCAACGAGCTCGACGAGCTCGATGAGGTCGACAGGGTCAACGGGGTCGAGCGAGCAACCCCAAGGCCCCGCCGTGCGTAGTTAGCCGGTCAGAGAAAGGAGCCGATCCTTGTTCATCGCACCTGGCGGACCCGGCGGACCCGGCGGACCTGGCGCACCTCGCGAGCTCGGCGGCCCACGGGCGCCTGGCGCACGTCGCGGCTTCACCGCACGCCGGCGCGCGCTGGCCGCACTTTCCGAACTCTCCGCGCTTGCCGCCGCGGCCGTGGCGGCCATCCTCACCGTGTCCGCGCCGCTGCCAGCGGCGGCCGCGACCCGCGAGACGCCGGTCACCGGGGGGTCCGCCGTCGAGGCCCGCCTGCTGCGCTACCCCGACGTCCATGGCGACAAGATCGCGTTCGTCTATGCCGGCGACATCTGGGTGGTGGACGCCGGCGGCGGCGGCGCTCGCCGCCTCACCTCCCATCCGGGGCTCGAGCTCTTCCCCAAGTTCTCGCCCGACGGACGCTGGATCGCCTTCACCGGCGAATACGGCGGCAACCGCCAGGTGTTCGTGATCGGCGTCGACGGCGGCGCACCGCGCCAGCTGACGTTCCACAACGACGTCGGCGCGCTGCCGCCGCGCGGCGGCTACGACAACCAGGTGCTCGGCTGGACGCCGGACGGCAAGGACGTCGTCTTCCGTGCCAACCGGGTGCCTTGGAGCGAGCGCATCGGCCGGCCCTACCTGGTGGCCGCGGCCGGCGGCATGGAGCGGCCGATGCGCATCCCGGAGAGCGGCAACGGCAGCTTCTCGCCCGACGGGGCCAGGTTCGTCTACACGCCCTTGCAGTCCGAGTTCCGCGGCTGGAAGCGGCACCGCGGCGGGCGCGCCCAGGACATCTGGATCTACGACCTCGCGGCCGACAAGGCGGAGCGCATCATTCACGATCCGGTCACCGACAACCAGCCGATGTGGATCGGCGGCAAGATCTACTTCACCTCGGACCGCGAGCACACCCTGAACCTCTACTCCTACGACCTCGAGTCGCGGCAGATCCGCAAGCTCACCCGCCACGACACCTACGACGTCCTGTGGCCAAGCGCCGACGCCAAGGCCGGCAAGATCGTCTACGAGAACGGCGGCTCCCTCTACCTCTTCGACGTCGCGGCCGGCAGCAGCGTCAAGGTGCCGGTCCGCATCTCGAGCGATCTGCCGCTGACGCTGCCCTACTGGAAGAGCGTCAAGGCCAGCGTCGAGACTGCCGACATCTCGCCGACCGGCAAGCGCGCCGTCCTCGCCGTCCGTGGCCAGGTGCTCACCGTGCCGGCCGAGAAGGGCGAGGTGATCGAGCTGGCCGTCACGCCCGGGGTGCGGGCGATGAACCCCGTCTGGTCGCCCGACGGGCGCTGGATCGCCTACCTGAGCGACCGCAGCGGCGAGTACGAGATCTACGTGCGCGATGCCGCCGGCGGCCTGCCGGGAGCGTCGCCGTGGGCGGCGGGCGGCGGAGCCGCGGCCGCGGCGGCCGCCGCGGAGCGTCGCGTCACGACCGACGGCGACATCTGGCGTTACCCGCTCCTCTGGTCGCCCGACAGCCGTAAGCTGGCCTTCGGCGACCGCAAGCAGCGCCTGCGCTACGCCGAGGTCGCGAGCGGCAAGGTGGTCGACGTCGACCACAGCACTAGCAGCGACATCACCACCTATTCCTGGTCGCCGGACAGCCGCTTCATTGCCTACACCAAGCTGGCAAAGTCGCAGCTGTCGACCATCTGGGTCTATTCCCTGGACGACCGCAAGACGCAGCAGCTCTCGGGCGAGCTGGCCGGCGAGACCGAGCCGGTCTTCGACCCGGCCGGCCGCTACCTCTACTTCCTCTCGACCCGCGATTACCAGCTGACTTTCAGCGGCTACGAGACGGACTACCTGTACACCAGTCCGACCCGCGTCTACGCGGCGCTGCTGGCCAAGGACGGGCCGGCGCTGTTCCTGCCCGAGAGCGACGACGAGCCGGCGGCGGCCGGGAGCGCCGGCGGGGAGGGCGCGGGCAAGGAGGGCGCCGAGGGCAAGGGGCCGGCGGCGGCAACGCCGAACGAGAAGGGCGGCGCCGGTCACGCCGCGCCGGTGCGCGTCCGCATCGACGTCGCGGGCTTCGAGCAGCGGGTGCGGGCGCTGCCCGCCGCGGCCGGCGACTACTCCAACCTGCAGGCCAGCGCCGGCGCGGTGTTCTACCTTGCCGGCACCGGCGACAAGACGCAGCTCAAGATGTTCGACCTCAAGGAGAAGAAGGAGAGCGTGGTGCTCGAGGGGGTGGCCACCTACCAGCTGTCCGCCGACGGGAAGAAGGTGCTGTTCAAGCACGGCGACGCCTGGGGGATCGCCGATGCCAAGCCGGGGCAGAAGAACGGCGAGGGCCTGCTGCCGCTCGACAAGGTGCAGATCCAGATCCATCCGCGCGAGGAGTGGCGGCAGCTTTACCACGACGCCTGGCGCATCATGCGCGACTGGTTCTACGACCCCGGCATGCACGGCCTCGACTGGGCGGCGATGCGCGACCGCTACGGCGAGCTGCTGCCTTATCTCGGCTGCCGTGACGACCTCGACTACCTGCTCGAGGAGCTGGGCGCCGAGCTGTCGGCGGGACACGTCTACGTTTCGCGGGGCGACGAGCCAGAAGTGCCGCGGGTGGAGGGAGCGCTGCTCGGGGCCGAGATCGAGGCCGACCCGTCGGGGGCATTCCGCATCGCCAAGATCTTCCCGGGCGAGAACTGGCAGGAGAGCTTCCGCTCGCCCTTGACCGAGCCCGGGGTGCACGTCGAGGAGGGGGAGTACATCTTGGCGGTGGACGGCCAGCCCACCCGCGGCGTCGACAACTTCTATCGGCTGCTCGAGAACAAGGCCGGGCACGTGGTGCTGCTGCGGGTCGCCGCCCACCCCGGCGGTGCCGGCGCGCACGACGAGAGGGTGCGTCCGGTCAAGAGCGAACAGAATTTGCGCTATTACGCTTGGGTGAAGGCCAGCCGCGAGTGGGTGGACAAGGTCTCGGGCGGGCGGATCGGCTACATCCACCTGCCCGACACGGCGGTGGCCGGCAACCGCGAGCTGTTCAAGTACTTCTATCTCCAGGCCAGCAAGCAGGCGCTGATCGTCGACGACCGCTACAACGGCGGCGGCTTCGTTCCCGACCGCATGATCGCGCTGCTCAGCCGGCCGCTGCTCAACTACTTTGTGTCGCGCGGCATCGAGCCCACCACCACGCCCGGCTTCGTCAACACCGGTCCCAAGGTGTGCCTGATCAACGGCAGCGCCGGATCGGGCGGCGACGCCTTCCCCTACTATTTCCGCAAGCTCGGCCTGGGGCCGCTCATCGGCACCAAGACCTGGGGCGGTCTCATCGGCCTCTCCGGCAACCCCGCGCTGCTCGACGGCGGCAGCCTGTCCACTCCGGCGTTCCGCTTCCTCGACACCGAAGGGCACTGGGGGGTCGAGAACGTCGGCGTGCTGCCCGACGTCGAGGTCGTCGACCGCCCGGACGAGATCGCCAAGGGGCACGACCCCAGCCTCGAACGGGCCGTCGCCTACCTGTTGCAGGAGCTCGAGAAGCACCCGCCGGCGGCGGTGAAGGTGCCACCGATCCCGGCCTCCCGCGATTGAGACGGCGGGAGGGCGGGTTGCTGACCGGCGGGCCGAGCCGACGATCGCCGGAGACGCCGGGCCGCGCTCGTCATCCGCCCGTGACAGGTTGTAAACTCGGCAGGTTCTGGTTCCGGGAGGGCCGGAGGGAGAGGTGTTGTCGGTCGTTTCCTGTCACCGTTCGCTACTCTTCTGAGGTGAGGCATGAGAAACGAGGGGCCTGTCGTCAGCAGCGTGGGCATCGACCGGCAAGGCATCGCCGGCGCCGGCACGGTGTACTGGAACCTCTCCCCAGCCCGGCTGAGCGAGGCGGCGGTGCTGCGCGGCGAGGCCAAGCTGGCGAGCGCGGGGCCGCTGGTCTGTCTCACCGGCTCTCAGACCGGCCGCTCGCCGCAGGACAAGTACGTGGTCGGCGACGCCGCGACCGACGGCGAGATCTGGTGGGGAGAGGTCAACCGGCGCTTCGAGCGCGAGCGTTACGAGGCTCTGTGGCAGCGGGTACGCCAGTACCTGGGCGAGCGCGACCTGTTCGTCTTCGACGGCTATGCCGGCGCCGACCCGCGTTTCCGCCTGCCGGTGCGGGTCATCACCGAGCTTGCCTGGCACAACCTGTTTGCCCGCAACATGTTCATCCGCGAGGCCGACCGCGGCCGGCTGGCCGCCTTCGAGCCCGGCATGACGGTGGTGGACGCCGCGCTCTTCCAGGCCGACCCGGCGCGTGACGGCACCCGCAGTAGCACCTTCATCCTGCTCGACGTGGCGCGGCGGATGGTGTTGATCGGCGGCACCCGCTACGCCGGCGAGATCAAGAAGAGCGTTTTCAGCATGATGAACTACCTGCTTCCCGGCCAGCAGGTGATGCCGATGCACTGCAGCGCCAATTACGGCGCGTCACGGGACGACGTGGCGCTGTTCTTCGGCCTCTCCGGCACCGGCAAGACCACCCTCTCCTCGGACCCCGCGCGCACCCTGATCGGCGACGACGAGCACGGCTGGAGCGCCGACGGGGTGTTCAACATCGAGGGCGGTTGCTACGCCAAGGTGATCCGGCTGTCGCGCGAGGGCGAGCCCGAGATCTACGAGACCACCCGCCGCTTCGGCACGGTGCTCGAGAACGTCGTCTGCGACGAGGAGAGCCGTGAGCTCGACCTCGACTCCGACACCTTGACCGAGAACACCCGCAGCAGCTACCCGCTGACGCAACTCGGCTGCGTCGACCTGGGCGGATGCGCCGGTCATCCCCGGCACGTCGTCTTCCTCACCTGCGACGCGCTCGGCGTGCTGCCGCCGATCAGTTGCCTCACCGCGGACCAGGCGATGTACCACTTCCTCTCCGGCTACACCGCACGGGTGGCCGGCACCGAGCGTGGCGTCACCGAACCCAAGGTGACCTTCAGCACCTGCTTCGCGTCGCCCTTCCTGCCCCGCCATCCTGGCGTCTACTCCGAGATGCTGGGCGAGCGGCTGGCCCACCACCGGGCGCGGGTCTGGTTGATCAACACCGGCTGGACCGGCGGCCCCTACGGCACCGGCAAGCGGATCAAGCTCGGTTTCACGCGCCGCATGGTGCACGCGGCGCTGGGCGGCGAGCTCGACAAGGCGCCGACCTGGACCGATCCGATCTTCGGCCTGGCGGTGCCGGAGAAAGTGGAAGGCGTGCCCGACGCCGTGCTGCGGCCGCGCGACAGCTGGCAGAGCCCCGCCGACTACGACCAGAAGGCCGGCCAGCTGGCCGACATGTTCGCGGCTAACTTCGAGAAGTATGAGTCGGGAGTGACCGAAGCGGTCAAGGCGGCGGGCCCGCGGCGGGTGCACACGGGGTAGTTCGTAATTGGCAGGTCATCGGTTCAATCGTAAAGTATTAGGCCAGTTGCGCCAGGTCGGATCGGGCGAGGTCGAGATTGGCCCGATCACCTGCTCGCAGGGGGAGGCCGAGGGGCGGCCGATTCAGGACTTCACCTGCTGGGGTCGGCAGATCCTGGGTCGCCGGCTCCCGTGGGCCGCTCAGCGCGTCCTTTCGGCGCCAAAGGGACGGCCGATTTTCGCCATGGGAGCTGAAACGCCGGGGCTCGTGGCCCGCAGCAGCTCACTCGAGACCAGCAGCATCGACGGCACGGCCTGGCGCCCGAAGCCCTCGACGACCTGCTTCTCGAAGAATGCCCAAAGGCGGTCTCCGGGAGCTGCCGTCAGGTGAGGCGCGGTCGTGGGAATGCTCGTGGCGTAGAACCTTCGACAGTTTCGGGGGTCCAGCCGGACGAGATTCCAGGAGATCCGACCGGTTGTTTTCTCCGCGTGCCGGTCGAGCAAGAACAAGGCGTCGCCCTGACCGAAGATTCCGGCCGGGATGCTCCCCGCCGCGAGCAGCCGAAACAGATCCGCGGTGCGGTCGAGCGTCATCTGCCGATGCAACTGGTCGCGGAGGCCGCCAGGGATTGGCGGCAGCGTCGACAGGCGGTGGGGGAGCCCGCCGCGGCGCAGCTCGTAAAGGCCGATCGGATCCTCCTCGAGGGCAAGGAAGTAGCCCACCGCGCCGATTGCCGCCAAGGCGGGAATCCCAACCCGGTAAAGGTCGGAGTCACGACCATGACGGCCAATCCAGTGCACGATCTCGACCTGTTGCCCGGCCGCGTCCAGCTGGATGATCGCATTCCTCCAGATGCCGTCCTTGCCGACGAGGTCGGCGACGGCCAGGATGCCCCGGTTTTCGAGCGGGGTCCATTGAAGCACCGACCCGACCTCGCCCTTCGCCGTTCCACGCCCGAGCAGCTGCAGAGTGCCTGAAGACCCCGAGCCGACGCCGAGCTCCAGCTCGCCGGAGGCTTGTTCCGCCACCACCTCGCCCGCCGGCGACCGCTGGACATGGAGGTAGCCATCATCGCCGTCGGGCATGAGAGCGGGAACCGCCTCTTTCAAGTTGCCTTGTGCGTCGATCCTGAGAAGCTGGCGGCGCAACGAGTCGGCCAAGTACAGGTCCGAGCCTCGGGTCCAGGCCGCGGACGAGAGCCACGCGGGCTGCGTGTCCAGGGCCACCCTCTGCCACCCTTGTTGCGTCGGTTGCTGGGGGTCCGGCCGACGGCCGCGCGGAAAGGAAATCTGGAAGGCATAAGGCACGAGGCGAACGGTCACCGAGCCCGGAACCGATGGCCACTGCGAAAGCAGCTGCTCCACACGCCGACCCCTGCATCCTACTTCGATCAGCGTCTGCTCCGAGAGCCCACTCACCGCTCTCTTCCCGGGAATGGGTAGGCTCGACACCGGGATGCGCAGCATGACATCGTCCGAGCAGCTCCCTGGGCCATAGATGCACCCACCATCCGCTAGATAAAGACCATGGCGTCGGCGGACGCTGGCCGCTTGTGCCCTCAAAGTTTCTACGCGCTCGCGCACCTCGCCCATAGTCTGGCGGTAGACCGCGAGGTCCTCTCGTCCAATGGTCGCCGTGCTGCGCTGCAGCAACCGATCCCAGCGTTCCACACTCTCGTCGAAGGTGTCGAAGTCTCCGGTCGCTAGCTGGTTGCCGGCCACCTCGATCCACAGCTGCGTGTCCGGCGTCTCGGCTCCGAGGTCCGCGGCCGCCGTCAGATATTGTTTCGCCAGCCGCGGATCGCCCTGATCGGCGCGCAGCGCGAGAGAGCGCAGAAGCGACCGAAAGGCGAACAGCGGCGATCGCCGATAGGGGGTGCCGCTGGTGTTCCACCACTTGAAGTCTCGCGCCTTGGGCTTGTTTGCCGAGTGAGCGAGGAGCACCTGCCGTGCGCCCGCGGCCACCTGCGGGTCGGTTTCGAGACGCCTCAGCGCCAGGCCGACCTCGCTGGCGGCGAAGCCGGCGCTGTCGTAGTGCTGCTGCGAAAGGGCCGCCACCAGCCCGGCGAGCAGCTCCGTTCGCGCCGGGCCGCTGGTCTCGCTCCGCGTGAGACCGTGGAGCGCCGCCTGCTGCGCTTGCAGGACCCGGCCGGAATCGACCGCGTCCCAGACCGCGTTCGGCAGCTCTTGAGGAGCGTTTCCGACGAGCAGCGAAAACAGAGCCTCGCGGCTGTCATCGTCCGTCGGCGCCCGCGCGAGAACTTGGCGATAGAGCTCGACCGAACGGACCCAGTTCCGCGGCTCGAGCAGCCGCGCATAGCTGCGTGCGAGCGCGGCGCGAGTATCGCCGCGTGCTCTTGCCAGCGCCGCGTCGAACAGAGCGTCGGCCCGAGCCGGGTCCCCGAGATCGGCGTAGACGCGCGCCAGGTTGGCGGCGCGTCCGGGCGCCCGGCTGGCTTTGGGGCGTGCCGTCTGGTACCAACGCACCGCCTCGGCGAGCAGCTGGCGACGTTGCCGCGGATCGGTTTGCTGTCTTGCCTCGGTCTGCGCCACGAGACCCAGGTAGAAAGTGCAGACCTCCTGGCGATCGCGGTCCCACGCTCGCGTCGCCGCGGCGAGACCGGCCGCAAAGCCTTGCCGTGCCCGCACCAGTTGGCCGGCGTCGAATGCGCCCTGCGCTGCCGGATCGCAGGCGGCGACACCTGCGGAAGAGGTCCTCGCGTGATGCCACGAGCACGCCGCCAATAGTGCGGCTGAAAGCAGAAGCAGCCGTGCCAGCTCTCTCATTGCGCACTCGGCTTTCTGAAGAGGCCGTCTTCGCCGCTACAGATGGCAATACCGTAGGGACAATGCCGATGGGCGGCATCGAGAAAGACGTGCACGCTGCCTGGCAGTGCCCTTGCGATCTGGTCGGGCAGATCGGCCGTCCAGGTCTCCTTGGTACAGCAGTCTCGCCTCTCGATGACCTCACACTGGAGCTGGTCGTGAAAGGTCCCGCCATAGACGGGTCCCCGGCTCACCAGCACCAGTGTACACCTCTCGAGGTTTCCCCTACAGAAGGGCGCCGTCAACTCGACCAGGATCCTGGAGCCATCCGCCAACCGCAGGCGCTCTGCGTCGAGTGGCACGATCAGCCGCCGGTGCTCGGCGTCGACGGCGATCCGGTCCGCGATCGGGACTTGGCGAATGAAGTGCGCGTTGATCTCCCTCTCGAATGCATCCGTCCACAAATGCGCCGCCATGAAGTCGTCGACGCTGCGCTGCAGCCGGTCCAGGTGTCCTTTATAGTCGAGATAGGACTGGACCGGCCAATCGGCCCAGCCGCCGAGCATCTGGGGAACGGGGCTGCCCGCGCGGACGGTTGCCGAGAGGGATAGATGAAAACTCGACGACAAACCTTCGGGCAGCTGCCTGAGATAGACGAACAGCGTGGCGCGCGCCGCGTCGAGGGCGGTGACGGCGCGGGGACCCGGCTCGACCTCGACCCAGGTCATGCACGGAAGACGTTGCCGAGCGAAGTATGTGAATCTCAAGGCGATGTCATGCCGCAGCCTCAGATGCTCCCGCTCGCCGAGCGCCGCGAAGAGTTTCCCTTCCAGGTGGGCTACGACCGCGATCGTGGGCGGGGGGTCCGACGGCACGCTGGTGTTCTGTTCCGCCAGGACGAGAAGGGCCGTTGCGCCGGCGGCGATGAAGCCCCTCACGGCAGTGCGCTCGATGGAGAGGATGGGCCGGGACTGACCATGAAGATCCAATGGATCCCGGGCGCGCGGCTCACCGACGGGTAGGGGCCCAGGCTCTCGGTCGTCAGGCCGTGCACGAAATCGACCTTGATGAGCTCCCCGCCGTGGAGGCGCGTCGCCGTTGGGACGATACGAGGTTTCTTGCGAGAGAGCTCTTCGAGTGCGTGGCGTTCCTCGGGAGTTTCCGCCGGCGCGTCTTTCAGCCACGTGCTCGCCGCGGCGCTCCGAGCGGCTCTCGTAGCCGCTTCTTCGCTGCCGACGAAGATCGTCTGCCGGCGAGGGTCGCGCACTTCGTAAAGCTTGTCGCCGACGTGGATGCGCAAGACGCAGGGCAGGGAAGACACTCCATCGCCGAGGTCGGGCAGGTTCTCGAGCAAGCCCCATCCCGGCACGAGCTGCACGACAGGCTCGTCGATACGGCCAGGATCGGTGCCTCCGTTATGCAAGAACAAGAGGGAGAGAACGACCGCGGCGGTACAGAATGCTGCATAGATCCACCTACGAAGTGCTTGCGGCAGGCGCCGCGCCGGTGGCTCGGGCCGCGGACCGGGGCGGGCTCGCTCCTGCCGCCCGGCCGGTCTCTTGCCGGTGATGCCCCAGAGCAGCAGCTCGAGGCCCTCCTCGGAGAGGCCCTGGCGCAGGTCCACCCCGGTGTAGGCTTCCAAGAAAAGGTTCAGCTGTGGCGAGTCCGGGCAGCCGGGTACCAGCACCGGGATGACCGGAATGGGCTCGCGCCGCGAGCGCGCGATGAAGGCCCGCATCTCCGGCTCCTGCCAAGTCCCCAGGCCGCTCGCGCCGACGCATACGGCCACCGCCTGCGAGGCCCGTATGCCCTTTTCGAGCCCCTCCTGCCAGGGAAAGCCCGGCCGCAACTCCCATGTGTCCAGCCAGACGTGCAGTCCGCGGCCCTCGAGCGCCGCGGCAAGCTCCTTCACGAAGGGCTTGTCGGCGGTGTGGTGGCTCAGAAAGACGTCGTAGGCGTCGGGCTCGGCGGGGTTCATGGTCGGGGCATGCGACGCTGGATGATCGGCGACTGTGGCCTACGGTTACGGCTCATCGCTCGCAGAGCGATGAGCTTCTCGGTGCTGCGAGCAGATGCGGCCCAGGGTCCGCCAGGAACCCGTTGTAAAGACGAGGCCCTAACCGCACCGCGCGCGGCGGCTGCGGTCAGGGTTGTCAGGGGTTTCCGCTCAGCTCGGAGTCTGCACCCGACCGAGTGTTGGCTCTTTCATCGCGCTGGGCACGACGCCGGTAGGGAGAGGGCCGCAACGGCCGAACTGGGGAGGACCACCATGGTGGCGATTTCCTGCCGCTGATTCTCACCCACGGAACTGCGTTCGAAAAGATACCAGGAGGACTCGGACGGCACGAGCGTCACGTGACTGGCCGAGGTCGGCAAGCGAACGCGCCCGACGATCCTGTCGCCGCGTGGTTCGATCTCGTAGAGCCACCAAGCCGTCCCCCGCCGCGGGTCCGGCGTGCGGACGAGGAGGTACAGCATTCCGCCCTGGGAGTAGAGGCCAGCGGGGACGGTGAAGGTTTCGAGCTCGGCAAAATGCGCCGCCGCCGTCTTGGGTCCCGTCATGCGGGTCTTGAAATCGGGTCGGACCCTGCACTCCTGGGGAAACGCCGTCAGTCGAGAAATCTCATGGCCGGTTCGGCTGACGTTATAGATGCCAGGTTTTTTCGACATCTTCACGAAGTAGGCGTCGTCATCGATAGCGGTGAAGTACGGGTAGCCGATGACGTAGAACTCCGGCTCGTCGAACCGCTCGAGCATCGAGATCTGCTCGCCGTCCGCGGACCTCAGGGGCACCCGGAAGAAGCCGAGCTCGAAGTGATGGTCGTTGGGAAACAGCGACCCGTAAGCAACTGCTGCCCCACCGGCGGTCGTGAACTGGTAGAGCGAGCCGACGCGCCAGCCGCCGCTTCTTTCCTGCAAGGCCGTCTCGCGATCCGCCAAACGGAGGCGTTCGTCGAGTTGCAGCGTCGAGCCGTCCGCGAGTTGGAGCAGAAATCCGCCGTCGCCCAATCTGGCGATCTTCGCCGGGACGAAGTCGGCGTCGCTGTATCCTCCGGGCGAGGGGAGGACCGATACCTTGCCCTGAGGTGAGTAGGAAAGCAGCCGCTTGCCGTCGGTACCCCAGGAGTCGACGACGATCACCTGCGAGCTGTCGGCGAGGGCGGCGCTGATCCAATGCGGCCGGTGCTCGAGGGCCACACGGTAGCATCCGGTGTCGTCGTGGGCCGCGGCCGCGGCTCGGGACGGGTACGGCGCCAGCGCCGCCAAGGCGGTGGCGACGACAAGGATGAGTTGTCGGGACTTTCGTGCGTTCATGGAGTTGTCTCTCGGCGCCCGGTCACATTTCCCAGTGGCAGCCGCCGGGGCCGAACTGGCAGCCGGAATCGGCGTTGTAGATCAACGCGTCCAGGTGCTTGCACAGCGGACACTTGATGGGACTGAACTCCGACATCTCGGGTGGGGTGGCCGGCGCGGGCTGCGGCGCGAGCGCCGGCACCGCCAGAAACCCCAGGATCAGGCCGCAAGCCAGGTACCGACTCCAACGGGCAGATAGCCACCACTCAATCCCCATTCTCTCCTCCTCGACGAGATGAAAAGGACCCATGCTACGGCGGCCGGTTCCGGGTGGCCTCGGCCAGCATCATGGGTCGGTCAATTTCTCCAGCGAGGTATCCGGTCAGGTGCCGGTCTTGTCTGTCCTCCTCAGGCGCAGGAGTCCGCAGCGCCGCACCGGCAGGGGCCAAGAGCGGTCCACGGCCTCTCCATGGGCCTGCCGATCGGTGGGTAACAGAATCGGCACTCCTGGCTCTCCCTCCCGGGGACGACCACACTCCGCCTGATCTACCCCGAGATCTGGGCGGGTGTTGCGGGCCTTGCGAGCATGCTTGACAATCTCAATTCTTTATCAGTGGTTCCCGCAAGTCAATAGGAGAACCGCCTATGAGCTGATCCGCATTTGGCTCTATCGCTCGCAGCCGCAACCTTCTCTATCTGGGATTGCCGCGCCGGCGGCTGTTCCACTGGCTCAGCATTTCTTTATTTAGCATACGCATTCGCCTCATGCAAGCGTTGGTGTCGACCACGGAAAAATGCGGGACTTCGACCGATCGCCGGCCAGGCAGGGACCGTTTCGCGAACCCTCTTGCGTCATTTTTTGGAATCCCCTGGCCTGATCCTGTCCACCACTGCCCCGGCCACTAAGCCGGCTCGCCGATGCCACATCGTGGATACAGCAACGCGCCGCGGCCAGGCCGCCGGCGATCAGGTCGGCCGCCGCCAGGAGCTGCTCCGGCCGCAGGTGGGCAAGCCCGGACATGTCGGGCGCCTGGCCGCGTCGCTCCTCGTGGTGGCGGTCGCGGCCTGGGCTGGGTTCGGCATCTCCCGCCGCCACCACCCCCAGCGTTATGTGACAGCTGCCGCAGCGCCAGCATTGCGCTACCTTCAAAAGTCGCGGCCTTCCAGTCCGGCAGGGGGCCGGTGAAGCGCTAGCGGTCGTGGATCAGGGGCTGGGTCTGGGAGAACCAGAAGCCCTGGGCGTAGTCGACGCTGATCTCCTTCAGGACGTCCAGGACCCGCTTCGTCTCCACCCACTCGGCGATGGTGCGCAGACCCATGACGTGGCCTATCTGGTTGATCGATTCGACCATGGCGCGCTTGACCGGGTCCTTCGCTATCTCCTGGACCAGGGCGCCGTCGATCTTGAGGAAATCAACCGGCAGGTTGCGCAGGTAAGCGAACGAGGAGAGGCCGCCGCCGAAGTCGTCGAGCGCGAAGCGGCAGCCTCTCTCCCTGAGCGTCGAGAGCAGGCGCAGGGCGCTGCCCAGCCTGCTCATCGCCGCGGTCTCGGTGATCTCGAAGCAGATCCGGCGCGCGTCCAGATCTCGCAACCGCAGCTGCTCGATGACGAATGGGAGAAAGGCTTCGTCGGACAGCGATTGGCTCGACAGGTTGATGGCGAACAGCGTCTTGCTGCCCGTCCGCTGCGCCTCCGCGATGGCGGCAAAGGCGGTCTGCACCACCCAGCGGTCGAGCGAGCCGATGAGGTGATAGCGCTCGGCGGCAGCGACGAAAGCGCTGGGCTCGATCACCTGGCCGCTGCGGTCCAGCATGCGCAGCAGGATCTCGCAGATGCCTCCCGGCTCGGCCGCGGCGGCACCGCCGGCGAGCGGCTCGATCGTCTGGTAGTAGAGCCGGAAGCGGCGGTCCTCGAGAGCGTTGTTGATGCGCTGGATCCACTGCATATGGCCGTGGTGCTGCGCCACCCCGGTATCGTCGGGCTCGTACTCGTGGACCCGGTTGCGGCCGCGCTCCTTGGCGACGTAGCAGGCGGCGTCGGCGGCGCTCAGCAGCTGCGCCAGATCGCCGCCGGCGGGGCCGATCGGCACCAGGCCGATGCTGGCGCCGACCTCGAACACCTGCTCGCGGACCGAGAATCGGAAGCTGCGGAGTGTGCGCCGCAGCTCCTCGGCAGTCTGCCGGGCTCGCAGCATCGGGCAATCCTCGAGCAGCACGCCGAACTCGTCGCCGCCGAGCCGCGCCAGGGCGTCGCCGCGGCGAACGCCGGTGCGCAGCAGCGAGGTGACCTGCTTGAGCATCTCGTCGCCCACCAGGTGGCCGCAGGAGTCGTTGATCACCTTGAACTCGTCGAGGTCGACGTAGAGCAGGGCGTGCTCGCGCTCCTCGAGCCGGGCGCTGCGGACGGCGCGCTCGAGCCGCCTCTCGAACTCACGGCGGTTGAGCAACCCGGTCAGGGGGTCGTGGCTCGCGAGGTAGGTCATCTCGCGCTCCATGCCGCGCAGGTCGGTGACGTCCCTGAAGACCAGCACGACGCCCAGTGTCTTGCCGGCGGGGTCGCGGATCGGCGCTGCCGAGTGGTGCACCGAGTACTCCTGACCGCCGGCGCTGAGCAGCAGGGCATGGTCGGCGGAGCGCACGACGACGCCGGCTTCGAGGCAGGCGGTCACCGGGTCGGCGAGCGGCTCATGCGTCGCCTCGTCTACCACCCGGAAGATCTCGGCCGTCCGGCGGCCGCGGGCCCGTGCGCAGCTCCAGCCGGTCAGCTCCTCTCCCGCCGGGTTCAGGTAGTCGATCCTGCCCTGCGCATTGGTGCGGATGACGCCATCGCCGATCGCCGCCAGGGTGGCGTCGGCCCGCTCCTGGCCGCGCCGCAGCTCGGCGAGCTCGGTTGCCCAGGAGTCCGTCTCGTCGCCGTCGTCCGCGATTCCCAAACCCGGCAGCTCAGCTATGCGCAGAGAAAAATCCATGGTGCTGACTCCATCTCCCCCTCGGAGACCCAGCAATTCCCGGAAGAACCAAGCAAGAATCAGACCCGCCCCCCCGGGAAGGGCTATCGACCGGGCGGGAACCTGCGGTACCCCGTGGCAGGCCGCGCGCGGCCGCCAGGTGCCGGGTTGTAAAGCCGCCGAACGCAGGAAGCTTTTTCAAACGGCGCGGCTGCCAGGAATGCCGTCCTTCCAGGGAGGGCGCCGGGCAGGCGGGCAGGCGGTATAGTGCGGCGACGATGAACGACAGCCAGGTGCGCCCTCCCGAGGTGGTGCCCGAGCCGGGATGGCAGCCGATCAATCCGTTCCGGCTGGAAGGCGGCGTCGGCGGCTTCCTGAGCGGCCGCGGAGAGGCGCCGGATGGCGACCGCCTGCGGGTGCGCTACTTCCTGCGTGCCGACGGCCGGCTGGTGGGCAGGGCCTGGTTCGGACCGGGAGCGCAGGGGCCGCCAGGTCACGCCCATGGCGGCGCGATCGCCGCGGTGCTCGACGAGGCGATGGGCGCGGCCGCCTGGGTCGCCGGGCACGTCGCGGTCGCAGCCCGCCTCGACACCAGCTTCCTGCGCATGCTGCCCCTCGGCACCGATGCCACCCTCGAGGCTTGGGTGGAGCGGGAGGAGGGGCGCAAGATCTGGACGGCCGGGCGGCTGCTGGATGGCGCCGGCCAGCCGTTCGCCACCGCCTCGGGACTGTTCATCGAGCTGCCGCGCGAGCGCTTCCGCCCCCTGCTCGAGCGGGCTGCCGACGCTTCGGGCGTCGATCCCGAGGAGCTGCTCAAGGCCGCCAGACGGTAGTCAGCCACCAGCGCGTCCGGTCTCTCAGGGGATCGGAGAAGACCCGCGCCACGCCGGTCCGCAGCTCGACGGCCGGCAGGCGCACCAGCGGCACCGGTCTGGTCGCCAGCCGGTATTCCAGGCCGGCCAGGACGATCGCCGCGGGATGGGGCAGCAGGCCGCCCCACAACCGGTGCCGCTCGTAGAACAGCGGCACCGGCAGCGGGCCGAGCTCGAATTCGGCTCTCTCTTCCTCGTGCTCGGCGCCAAGCAACACCGCCGCCGGCAGGGCCGGCGACACGATGCGCGCGGCCAGCGCCGCCGGCGGCAGCAGGCTGCTCGCGGCGCCCCCGAGCTGGAAGAGATCGAAGGCGTGAAGGACCTGCCGCGAGCCGTCGCGGCGCCAGCCGAGCGCCAGGCGCGTGTCCCGGCGGCGGACTGCCAGCTCCACCTCGCCGCCGTAGCGAGCCCATCCATGGCCGACGCTGCCTAGGCCGCCGCGACCGCCCATGCCGTCACCGTCGCCGCCGGTGCGGCCGCCGACCAGCCGCGCGTCGAGGCCCGCGTCGAAGCGCCAGAGCCCGTGGCGGCGAGCGAGCCGGAAGGTCCCATCGGCGGCGGCCAGCTCTTCTTCCACGGCGCGGCGGGATTGCGACAAGGCAGCGGGTCCGGCGGCCGTTGCGCCCAGCATGTCGAGGCGCTGCCAGAGCAGGCTGGCGCGCAGCCGCAAGTGCGCGCCGGCGGCTTGCCGCCGCCACTCGGCCGCAGCCTCGACGCCGCGCCGCTCGAGGTCCAGCGCGCCCGCCGCCGCCGGCGACGCGGGCGACGGCGTCGCCGCCGTGCTCGCTTGCAGGGAAGGCAGCTCGCGCACGTCGAAAGCATTCAGGCCGAGGTCCACCGGCAACCCCCTGAAGACGGCGGCCAGGGCGCCGCCGCGCGGTCCTTCGGCGCTGCCGATCGCGGCCAGGGCCAGGACGTCGAGACGGCCGATCAGATCGCCGCTGCGCACCCCCAGCTCGAGCGTGCCGCCGGCATTGCCGGCACCGCCGCCGAGGAGCGGCAGCAGCTCCTGACGCCCGGTGCCGTAAGCCCGGCTGCCGCCAGATGCCGCGGGCTCGGACCCGGGTGAACCGGCGGCCCCTGCCCCCGCGCCGTTCCCGGCGTTGCCGGCAGCGCCTGCGGACGGTGGCTGTGGCAAGGCCAGCGGTGGCAGCGAGGCCGGCGGCGGCGGCCGCACCGCCGGCGCCAGCTCGCCCGGCACGGCAACCTCGGGCAGGGGCCCGCGATGCGCCGTCAGGTCGAGCCGGCGCACGTCCAGGCCGTCGGGCTCGAGGCTGAGGTAGAAGAGCGCCTTGCCGTCAGGCGTCGGCGCCGGCGCGAAGGCGCCCCCCTGGGTGCGGGTGAGAGCGGCCGGCGGCGGTCCGGGCTGCTGCGCGGCGAAGGCATAGACGTCGATGAAGCCGCCGCGGCCGACCACGGCGTAGAGCGTGCGCCCGTCCGGGCTCCAGGCGGGCGAGGAGGCGGCGCCGCCCGGAGGCGGCGTCAGCTCGATCTCCCGGCCGGCGACGCGGCCGGGGCCGAGCTCGAGCACCGCCAGCCCCCAGGCACCGCCGGCGTGCAGGCCGAACGCCACGCGGCTGCCGTCCGGAGCGAGGCGCGGGCGGTCGTAGATCCGATCCAGGGACGGCGCGGTGAGCGCCCGCGTCTCGCCGCTCGCCAGGTCCACGGTCACCAGCTGCGACAGGCCGAAGCGGTCGCGCACCGCCACCGCCCACGAGCCGTCCGGCGATGGGTCGGGATCGCGCAGGTCGGCCTGCCGGGTGATCCGGCGCATCTCGCCCGTCTCCGGAAGCCACTCGAAGAGGTCGGGATGGAGGAAGCCCCCGGCGTCCGGCAAGGTGCGCACCACGAGCAGCGACTTGCCGCCGGGCAGGAACCGCGGCATCGCCGGATCGCCGCCGTCGGCAGCCGCCCAGGTGTAGAGCGGCTTTCTGGGCAGCGGCCGGGTGCGCACCGCCGGCACGTCCTGCGGGTCCCTGGCCTGCTGGCGGGCCTGGGTCTCCTGCCACCGCCGCTCCGCCTCCGCGTCGGGCGCGGTCGCCCAGATCACCAGCTCCGGCGGCT
Organism: Thermoanaerobaculia bacterium; assembly: GCA_035949675.1. Taxonomy (GTDB): domain Bacteria; phylum Acidobacteriota; class Thermoanaerobaculia; order Multivoradales; family UBA5704; genus JASLEW01. The sequence goes on along the minus strand of DASZHY010000255.1, from coordinate 5,854 downwards.
GCTCGCGGGAGCGGCGGACCAGGGCGAGGCGGGTGCCGTCCGGCGACACCGCCGGCGCTCCGGTCGTCCAGGTCAGGCTCTGCCACAAGGCGCCTTCCCGCACCGCCAGCGGCCCGACCGCCTGCACCCGCCTCTCGGCTTCCATGGCGCGCCAGGTGAGCTCCGCCCGGAAGCGGTCGTACAGGCTCTCCGGCGAATTCTCCCAGATGCCGGCGAAGGCCTCGTCGAAGCCGCGGCCGGTGCGCGCCGTCATCCGCGCCCACAGCTTGCGCAGGCTCCCCGGCCCGGCGCGCTGCTCGAGCCATTCCAGGAACGCCGAGCCCACGAGGTACGCCATCGACATGCCGCGCCAGCTGTGCGAGTCGGAGGCGAGGCGCCCATAGGTCGGCAGGTGGCCGCCCTGCGCCCAGCGCCTGAGGATCGCCGCCCGCAGGTCGCCGTTGGGCCGGCCGGCGCCGGTGAGCCGGCCCTCGACGACCGTGGCGTACCCCTCCAGCACCCAGCGCGGCGCGAGGGCGATCGGGCTGACCGGCAGCAGGTGCGCCAGCAGCGGGTTGCGCGACGGCCGCAGCAGGTGGACGAGATGGGCCTCCTCGTGCGCCAGCAGGTCCTCGATCCAGTCGCGGTAGTAGCCGATCTCCGAGTCCGGCGGCGGCGGCGAGGTCCACAGCACCAGGCGCGGCCAGCCGCGCAGCGCGAGGGCCTCGCCGTTGGCGTCGGCCTGCGGATCGGAGACCACGACGTCGACGACGTCCGGGGGCGCGAAGCCGATCTCGGCAATGGCGCGCTCGCGCACCGCCTCGAGCTCGCCGGCGGCGCGCTGCGCCCAGGCCGCGAACGGCGCCGGGAAATGGACCCGGTAGTGCGGCGTGACCAGCGTCCGCCAGGGCGCCGCCGGGCCCTGATCGGCGCTTTCGGGAGCCGTAGGCGCCTCGGACCCCGAGCTTTGCGCCGGTGCCGCGGCCGGCGGGGCAGGGAAGGGCTGCGCCGGCGCCGACGCGGCCCGCGGCGGGCGCGCCAGGCCGGCGCCGGCGGCGCCGAGGATCAGCAGGACGGTCCCGGCGAGGGCGGCGGCGGCACGCCGACGGGGCCGCGGCGTCTCAAACGGCCGGTTTGCGGGGAGGCAGCTCGCGCGCGTGCGGATCGTCCTGAAAGTCGTGATGGTTGTGGCTGCCATCGCAGAACGGCTTGTTGTTCGAGTTGCCGCAGCGGCAGAGCGAGATGGCGGTGCGGCCGCCGAGGCCGTAAGCCTGGCCTTCCGGATCGAGGAGCTGGATGTTCTCGCCCTCGACGCGGAGAGGGCCGTTCTTCGAGACCGTCACTTTGAAATCGGGCATGGGCGAGATCGGCTCCTTCGGGTGAGTGGGCTGCTGGAAGAGTTGCGCAACCGGCGCCCGCCCGTCAACCCCCGGCGCCCCGGCGCGCCGCCCTTCGCCAGAGGCTGCCGGACGCCGCCTCAGGGACCGCCGGTGTGGCAGAATGAGGGCTTCGCACCGGAAAGGCAGCGCGTCCAACCTTTACGGAGGCAACCATCCATGATCCCAGTCAAGCCCAACATCGCCGCCACGGCGCACGTCAAGAGCATGGAACAGTACCGGGAGATGTACCGCCGCTCGATCGAGCGTCCGGACGAGTTCTGGCGCGAGCAGGCGGCGATCCTCGACTGGTTCCACCCGCCGGGATCGATCGTCGACGTCGACATGGAGGAGGTCGATTTCTCCTGGTACTCCGGCGGGCGGCTGAACGCCTGCTACAACTGCGTCGACCGCCATCTGGCGACGCACGGCGACAAGACGGCGATCCTGTGGGTGGGGGACGAGCCGGGCGAGTACCGCGGCATCAGCTACCGCGAGCTGAAGCACAACGTGGCGCGCACCGCCAACGTGCTGCTAGCCCATGGCGTGCGCAAGGGAGACCGGGTGTGCATCTACCTGCCGATGATCCCCGAGCTCGCCTACACCATGCTCGCCTGCGCCCGCATCGGCGCCGTCCACTCGGTGGTCTTCGCCGGCTTCTCCGCCGAGTCGCTGCGAGGCCGCATCCTCGACGCCGGCTGCAAGATGGTCGTCACCGCCAATGAAGGGCTGCGCGGCGGCAAGCGTATCCCGCTCAAGGCGACCGTCGACCAGTCGCTGGAAGGCCTCGAGATGGTCGAGCGGGTCCTGGTCGTGCAGCGCACCGACCGCGAGGTGCCGATGCAGGAGGGCCGCGACCTGTGGCTGGCCGAGGAGGCGGGGAAGCACCGTTCCACCTGCCCGGTCGAATGGATGGCGTCGGAGGATCCCCTCTACATCCTCTACACCTCGGGCTCGACCGGCCGTCCCAAGGGAGTGCTGCACACCACCGGCGGCTACATGGTCTATGCCGCCTACACCCACAAGCTGATCTTCGACCTGCAGCCCGACGACGTCTACTTCTGCGCCGCCGACGTCGGCTGGGTGACCGGTCACAGCTACATCATCTATGGGCCGCTGGCCAACCGCGCCACGACGGTGATGTTCGAGTCGATCCCCACCTACCCCGACGCCGGCCGCTACTGGCAGATCGCCGACGATCTCAAGGTGTCCAAGTTCTACACCGCGCCGACCGCGATCCGCGCCATCGCCCGCGCCGGCGACGAGTTCGTGAAGCGTCACAGCCGCGAGTCGCTGCGCATCCTGGGCACCGTTGGCGAGCCGATCAACCCCGAGGTCTGGCTGTGGTACCACAACGTGGTCGGCGATGGGCGCTGCCCGGTGGTCGACACCTGGTGGCAGACCGAGTCCGGCGGCATCCTGATCACCCCGCTGCCCGGCGCCACGCCCACCAAGCCGGGGTCGGCGACCCTGCCCTTCTTCGGCGTGCAGCCGGTGATCGTCGACGAGGCGGGCAAGGTGCTGGAAGGCAACGGCGTCTCCGGCATGCTCTGCCTCAAGGGCACCTGGCCCGGGCAGGCGCGCACCCTTTATGGCGACCACTCGCGCTTCCGCGAGACCTACTATTCGCGCTTCCCGGGGCTCTACTTCACCGGTGACGGCTGCCGGCGCGACGAGGACGGCTACTACTGGATCACCGGCCGCGTCGACGACGTCCTGAACGTCGCCGGCCATCGCCTCGGCACCGCCGAGATCGAGAGCGCGCTGGTGGCGCACGCCGCGGTGGCGGAGGCGGCGGTGGTGGGCTTCCCGCACGACATCAAGGGGACCGGCATCTTCGCCTACGTGCACACGAACCCGGCGTTCGAGAGCTGGGAACCGAAGGAGCTGGTGGGCGCGCTCAAGGAACAGGTGCGCAACGCCATCGGCCCGATCGCGACACCCGACCGCATCCAGCTGGTGAGCGGGCTGCCGAAGACGCGCTCGGGAAAGATCATGCGCCGCATCCTGCGCAAGATCGCCTCGGGCGAGTACGAGGACCTGGGCGACATCACCACGCTCGCCGATCCCTCGGTCGTCGAAAAGCTGGTGGCGGACCACCGGCAGCACTCGGCGGCCTGACGCGGCCCAACGGGGCCGGCTGTGATCCGCGATGGACTGCTCCGCCGCCGCCATCGGTCTGCTGATGCTGGTGGTCGCCGGGCTGGCGCTGGCGGCCCTCCTGCAGTCCCGCACCAACGCCGCGGCGGTCGCCAGGCTCGGGGCCGAGCTCGCCCGGCTGCGTGAGCTGCTGGACCGGCCGGCGCCGGCGCCGGGGGCAGGGGCGGCGGCCGCCGCCCGAGGCGTCGAGACCGCGGCCGCCGCGGCGGCTGCCGCGCTGCCGCGCCTGGACCTTGGCGAGCAGGTGCCCTCGGCCGGACCGGCGCCTGGCGCCGTGCCGCAAGTGGTGCCAGCGGCGCCAGCGATGCCAGTGCCCGCGCCGAGCCGGGCCCCGGGCCCGGCACCCGGCGCAGCCGGGCTCGGACCCTTCGGGCCTCCGCCTGCCGCCGCGGTGACCCCTGGCCGGACCGCGGCTACGACCGCGGGCGGGGCCACCGCCGCCGTTGGCACGCCTGCCGGCGCCGCCGCGCCGCCCGGCCACACCCCGCGGCGCACCACTTTCGAGGAGCTGGTGGGGGCGCGGCTGCTGGTGTGGGTCGGCGCCATGGCGCTGGCGCTGGCCGGCGCCTTCCTGGTCAAGATCTCGTTCGAGCGCGGCTGGATATCGCCTCCCATACGGGTGGCCATGGGCGTGGCCTTCGGCATCGGGCTGCTCGGGCTCGCCGAGAGCTTGCGACGCTCCTCCGGCCGCATCGCGGAGGCCCTTTCGGCGGCCGGCATCGCCGACCTGTTTGCCTGCTTCCTGGCCGCGGTCCACCTCTATCACCTGGTCCCGCCGGCCGCGGGCTTCCTGTTGATGGCCTTGACCACCGCCGTGGCGGTGGCCCTGGCGCTGCGGCAGGGGATCATGGTGGCGCTGCTCGGCCTGACCGGCGGCTTTCTCACTCCGGCGCTGATCCAGACCAGCCAGCCCAGCGCCCGCAACCTCTTCGGCTACCTGCTGCTGCTCACTGCCGGGCTGCTGGCAGTGGCCTGGCGGCGCGGCTGGCGGTGGCTCGGCGCCGCCGCCCTGGGCGCCGGCCTGCTGTGGGTGGCGATCTGGCTGGCGGGTCCGTTCCACGGCGGCGACGCGCCGTGGCTCAGCGTCTTCCTGATCGCCCTGGCGATCGCCGCGACCCTCCCGCCGATTGCCGCCGGCGGCGCCGCGGAGGGGCCGCGCGCCCCGGGGACGGCGGCGCCCGCCGACCTGCGGCCGGGTGAGGCACCTCCTGCTGGGGCGGCGCCGATGCCCGACGTGGCCGGCATCGCCACCGCCGTCCCCGCCATCACCGCCGCCCTGGTCTTGCTCGCGGCGACGGTCTCGCGCGGCGGCTACTCGCTTGCCGAGTGGGGCTTTCTCTGGCTGCTCGCGGCCGGCGTCCTGGCGCTCGCGTGGCTCGACCCGCGCTACCTGCCGCTGGCCTGGGTGGCCGGCGCCGCCACTGCCGCGCTGCTCGCCGCCTGGGGCGCCGAGCTGCAGCCTGACCAGTCCAGACGCTTCCTGATGGTCGCGCTCGTGGGCGGCGGTCTCTTCGCGCTGACCGGCTGGGCGGTGGCGCTGGCCGGCCGGCCGGCCTGGCGATGTCCTCCGGGGCCGCCAGGCTGGCTGCGACAACCGGCCGCCAGACCAGGCCGTCCGGGTCAGTGGGCGGCGCTCTCGGCGGCTGCCGGGGTGGCCTTCTTCCTGGTGGCCTGGGGCTCGGCGCGCACCGTTGGCGGCCTGCGTCCCGAGGCCTGGGGCGGGCTGGCGCTGGCGGCGGCGGCGCTCTACCTGGCAGGCGCGCTACCGGTGGCGCGGCGGCGGCACGCCAATGCCGGCTTGACGCCGGCGGTGGATGCCGGGCTCACGCCGGCGCTCGCCGCGCTGGCCGTGGCGGTGACCAGCCTGGTAAGCATCTCCGTCCCGCTGGCCCTACGCCGCGACTCCTGCGCCGCCGCCTGGGCGCTCGAGGCGGCGGCACTGGCGTGGCTCGCCGGGCGCTTCTGCCTGCCGGCGCTGGTCGTCCTGGCGCGCCTGCTGGCGCCGGTCGCGGTCCTCGGGGCCTTCTTTTCCACGGCCACCGCGCGGGACGGCGGCGAGCTGCCGCCGTGGCTCGAGCTGCTCTACGTCTACGGCACGCCGCTGCTCGCCCTGGCCGGCGCAGCCTGGCTGGCGCGCCGCCCCGGACCGCTCGTGCATCGCGCCAAGAGGCGCCCGGGCATGACGCTGGCGTCGCCACTGCGGCTCGCGGCCGAGCTGGAGTGGCTGGCGGTCGCGCTCCTCCTGGCCCTGGTGACGCTCGAGATCCACCAGCTGTTCGCGCCGGCGCCGCCGACCGTGGAAGCCGTCGCAGCATCCGTCCGGCTCCAGCTGGCGCAAA
>DASZHY010000254.1:0-3085 GCA_035949675.1 Thermoanaerobaculia bacterium | reverse complement strand
GGTGAGCGAGGTCGAGCGCCGGCTGGGCACCGGTCCGAAGGCGCTGCGGCGGGTCTTCTGCGGCGCGGTGGACCTCAAGCTCAAGCACGTCATCGCCGTGCTCCGCATCATCGGCATGTCGCAGGCGGAGTTCTTCGCCATTGCCAGCCGCACCGAGCGGCGCGGCCGCCGCAGCTCGGCAGGCGGCGAGATCCTGGCAACCTTCGAGCGCATCGGCTACCGGGGCGCCCTGGCGCCGGTGGCCGACGAGCTCGAGGATCCCGCATCCGAAGAGGAGTTCGACCGCCTGGTCGAGGACGCGGTGGACCGGGTGATGAAGCGGCGGCAGAGTGAGGAAAACCCGCCAGCTCCCGAGGAGCCGTTGCCGTCGAGTCCTGAAGGACTGTTGACTCCCCCGCCGCCGCCGGAAGATCAGGTAGAGGGCGACGGATTGGGGGGCGGCGAGCCCGAGTAGTTGCCGGGCCTGGCCGGTTGCCGCTCCAGGTTGCGGAGCAGGTCCACGGTGATCTCGATCAGCTCGAGGAGCTGGCCGCCGTTCTGACACGCCCGCTTCAAGATCAGCAATGCGGCCACCGCTTCCCGGGCGATGCGCAGGGCCCGGAAGGTGACGATCATCTCCTCGGCAAGCGCGAAGACGTCCTTCACCCGGCCCTGGCGCGCCCAGAGAGCGGCAAGGTCGAGCCCCACCATAGCGGCCGGATACACCTGGCCGTTCTCGGCGAAACCCGCGCGCGCTTGGTGGAAGGCGAGCTCAGCCCGGGAGAAATCCACAAGCCCGGCGTGGATCATGCCTTCCAGCCACCGGAGACGATGAGGCTCGATGACATCGGCAAACAGGATGCGACCCCGCCAGAGCAGGAGGCGGGCGCTACGGAAGCGGCCCAGTTCCGCTACGAGCCAGACCATGGCCCACAGCGTCTGAATGACGAGTCGAGGGTCCTGGTTTGGATCGAGAAGATCGAATCCTTGCCGCATCAAGGCCAGTGCCTTGCGGTGATCTCCCTCCCAAAGGGTCAAGTGCGCTCGCTTGATGAGAACCCGGCCGGCTCGGTGGCGATCTCCCATCTCGGCGTGAACCAGGTAAGCCAACCCAAGTAGCTCGCGCCCCTCGGCGAAACGCCGCTGGTATCCGAGCAGATCGGCCAGGAGGTCAGCCACCCGCGCCAGCAGCAGGCCTGTCTTGGAGCCGCGCTGGCACCAGTAAACGGCACGATTCATCGCATGGTCGGCGCGGCCAAGCTCGTTGCACACACGGTAGGCGTTGGCTAGTTCCGCCCACGCCAGGGCCCGGAGGTCCGCGACCGGCTGACGGCCAAAGTCGCGCATCAGGAGGCGATCCGCGGTAAAGCGCGCGAGCTTGGCGAACCGGAGCATGCCCTGCGGGTCCTCGAACCTCAGAGCACGGCTGGTCTCCACGAGCGCCTGGAACCGCGCCAGGCCATGCAGTAACGCCAACTCCGAGGCCGATAGGCGATTCGCCGTGCCTTGCACCGCGAGTAGCGAGGCAAGAGTGTCGTCAGCTTGCCGGCGGGATCCAACGCTCCGCGATTCGAAGAGGGCAGATTTCACGGCAACATCGTACTCCTCTGCCGTAACTCTGGTAGAGACGCCGTCCCGAGTAAGCGGCGCCTGGTCGTAGCTGAACCGCGGATCTTGGCGCAACTCGCCCGCCAGTCGCCGCCTCTCCTGGACTGAGAGCGTGTCGTGAACGAGCCGCTCGGGGTCCGCTGGCGAAGCCTCCTCAGTCATGAGTGTCCTCCCGAGCGGTGAATTGTACCATCGATTACGCAGGAACGTAAGGAGGGATCGGACCTCGCCTACGCCCTCGCAGCGGTCATCTAGAACCGCAACGCCCTCAGAGACACTGTCCGTCGGGCGCTGCTGGGCCGCTGCACATCGGCTTGATGCGCGGCCGCCAAGCCTTGGCCGCCGGTTGGCCTTTGGACTGGGCAGACGCGGTCTCGTGCGCCGGCCAGGTCCACCAGCTTGCGGTCCAGAGCTGAATCTGGTGGGCCAGGGCGTCGAACCAGCCGGCGGGCGCGCTCTCGCGCGCCTGGGTGGGCACCGGCGCCAGGATGAGGGCGAGAGTCAGGGCAATCGCGGGGAGAACAAACGGACGGAATGCACGGGACATACAAACCTCCTCGTCGCGGGGGCTAGCCGAGGCCGGAATGACCGTCAGCTCCCGCAAGGTCAAATGAGTTAGTTGCAAGAATGAGGAGGCACAGCGCTGCCGGGGTTGAGCGTCACGCACCTCCTCGATCCGCTAATACCCGACGCCCTAATTGTCGTCGTGGCGAAGCGGCATACAAGGGGGGGTATTAGTGCTACATAATGGTAGGAATTCGGCTGTCGATGGGGCAGTAAAACGACCCGGATGACCGGCCGAGGCGCTATCGCCTGCACCCGAGGCCTGCGGGGGTATCCCCGCCTTGTCTCCGATCCGAGCTTGTGACATTCTTCACGAGCGCCGGGAGACGGCTTCCTGGCGGCGAGCGCAACGCGCCGGCGCGGGCCTGCCCGCCGCCGCCAGGCGCGCGGGTCTGCCCACAACTTCCCTGGCGGAGGTAAGGCCTCGTTGCCCGAGCAATACTACCCTGTCCTATTGAGTCTCGGGATCGCCGCCGCCCTCGGCTCCGTGATCCTGCTGCTGTCCCATCTGATCAGCACTTTAGGCGGCAACCAGACCGGCGGCCGCGTCAAGCGCACCACCTACGAGTCGGGCATGCCGTTGCTCGACCGCTCGCACAAGCGCATCTCGATCGCCTTCTTCCTGGTGGCGATCGACTTCATCGTCTTCGATCTGGAGGCTGCCTTCCTCTACCCCTGGGCGCTGATCCTCAGGCGCGGCGGCTGGCAGCTGTTCGCGGCGGTGATGGTCTTCATCTTCCTGATCCTGGTCGGCTACGCCTACATCTGGCTGAAAGGCGGCCTCGACCTGGGGCCGCTGCGCGAGCAGCGCCGCCGCCCGCAGCGGCCGGACCGGCTGACCTTCGGCGGCAGCGCGGCCACCGACCGGGCCTAGCACATGCCTTCCACCCATGACTGACCCGACCGGCTCCCCCACCCCCACCCCGTCCCCCCC
>DASZHY010000253.1:0-13609 GCA_035949675.1 Thermoanaerobaculia bacterium | reverse complement strand
TAGAACTCCTTGGTCGAGCGGGTGCGCTTGGCGGCCCAGAAGGTGATGGCGAGCGTCAGCGCAACGATGAGAAAGAAGAAGAGGATGGCGGAAGCCGTCGGGGTGCCTATTGCGGTTTGCATGTCGGCTCTGGCTCCTTGTCGTTTACTTCTTCATTTCATCGAGGAGGCGGCGCACCTCGACGTCGTGGACGCGGTTCGCCCAGACGACATAGATGGCGGTGAGCACCCAGGCGGCGACGATGACGCCGACGCCGATCGGGATGCCGCGCGTCGTGTACTCGCCGATCTTCTGTGCCAGGAAGCTCTTGTCGGCGGCGATCAGCAAGATGAAGCCGTAATACACGACGAAAAGCACGAAGGTCAGGGTGATCGCGATCGTCCAACGGCCACGGACCAGCTTCTTGAATTCGGGGGACTCGAGCATCTCGTGCGTCGACTTTGGCATCCGCATCCTCCTCCTCTAAAGAGGGCAATAGCCGCCTACCAGATCCAGATCTGGTATTGAAGCTGATACTGGCTACGGCTGACCTGTCCGGTTCCCTGGAGGCGAGTATAAGCGAACTTCGCGTCGGAGTTGTGGCCGAGCGGGAAAAAACCCAACCCGAAGGTGGTGCGCTTCTGGTCCGGGCGGCTGTGATGGTCGAAGTTCTCCTTACTGTACTGGAAGAACGGCTGCGTCTTGATGGCGGAGAGGTAGTAGCCGGCCTCGGCGAGCAGGGTGTTCTGCTTGGGGATATCCAGGAGGAAGGTGCCGCCGTCCCATTTCGTGTAGTCGAACTGCAGGGTGATGCCGTCCCCGTTGCCCAGCGGCTGGTCCCAGAAGAAGTCGCCGGTGTAGGCGGAGTACTGCTTCTGGCGGTCGAAGCTGCCGCCGATCTCCATGCTCTGCACCTTGCCCAGCGAGGTGCCGCGGTAGTTGAGGCCGGTCTGCGCGCCAAACACCCACAGCGACAGCCGGCCGGCGTAGCGGAAGGCGTTGACCTCGTTCTTGCCCCGGTTGCCCTGAAAGGCGCCGAGCCGGTACTCGAGGTGGTCGTTGGCCAGATAGCCGCGGGCCTGTCCGCCGTAATCGCGACCGGTGTTGCCCTGGATGGCGCCGGTCTCGGTGAAGGTGAACGGACCGAAATCGAGCGGCATCAACTGAGCGGAGGAGCTGTTGTGGTTGTAACTCTGGGCGAGCAGGATCTCGCCGCCGTCGAGCTGGAACTCGTGGGCGAAGGCGTAGGTGACGACGAAGTCCTGGATGTACATCGAAGTGTTGACGTTCTTGGTGCCGTCGGCATTGCCCTTGCCGAGGTTGGGATCGTCGGTGTCGAAGAACACCGACAGCTTGTCGCCGTACTTGAACAGCCCGATGAGCCGCAGCCGGCGGAAGTAGAGGTCCTTTGCCGACTGCTTGCCGTCAGGAGTGTCGATGTCCTGGCCCTGGAGCTGGCCCAGCACGCCGAGCTTGAGGGAGCTGCTGCCGTCGGCGGCGCTCCACTGCAGCTGGGCCGCCGCCGGATGGACCGCGAGGGCGAGGAGGCCGGCGGCGAGGGCAAGAGAGCACCAAGCCATCCGCTGCGAGAGATATCTCATGCTCAAATCCTTTCTCGAGCGATGCTGGCCGCGGTTGCGGCTCGATCGGGCGGATCGGGTGGATCATCCTGCGGCAGGCGCCAAGGTTTCTTGGTTGCGACATAACAGTACGGTAGCGCTCCAGGCCTGTCAAGAAGCCGTGACACGGCCGACGCACCACCTGCGCACGGGATCGCCGGAGCCGTTGGAATCCAGATCTCAGACCGGCCGGTAGAGCCCGTCTTGATCGGCTCCCAGCATGCCCGCCGCGAGGGACCGGGCATCCAGGCGGCTGAGGCCGGCGACCATCCCCGCGGTCAGCACCGGCGTGCGGTCGAGGGCGTCGAGGCGCTGCGCAACGGCGTCTAAGCCGTCGTCGGTTTCCATCCAGGCGAGGCCGTCCAGGCGCGACAGGTCGAGCGGCACGGTGAAGCCGCGCAGGCTCTTCTCGCCGAGCACGTTGTAGAAGTCCTCGAAGTAGGACATGACCAGCTCGCGCAGGCTCTGGTAGATGGGCTCGCGGAACCGCAGGCCGGCGAAGTTGGATTTGGCGATGGCCCCCCAGCAGCCGTCGCGCTGCCAGAGCGCCAGCATGTGGTCGTCGTCACGCTCGGCGTAGAGATCGACCACCAGCGGCGGGTGGCCCAGAAGGCGCAGCGCCGCCGCCGCCATCAGGGCGCCGTCGAAGCAATGGGCTCGGCGGTCGCGCAACACTCGCCGCGGGCAGCGGTAGAACGGGTCGGAGCTGTACGGCACGGAGTCCAGGAAGGCCTGGATGCGCGCCGGGCTGTCGAGACCGAGGAGCAGGCCGCGCTCCGCATCGTCGAGCCCGGCCAGGAAGCGGGCGACCGCCGGGGCCGCCCCCGATCCCGGGGACGCCGCGGGCTCACTCATCGATCAGCAGCCCGAGGAGGTCGGAGGTCGTGATGATGCCGACCGGCCTGTCCTCGCGGGTTACCAGCAGGCGGTGGACATGGCTGTCGAGCATGCGGCTGGCGACCTCGGAGACGGTGGCGTCCTCCGCCACCGAGTAAACGGCGGGAGTCATGATGTCGCGCACCAGCAGGTCGTCCTCGTCGCCCTCGGCCAGCTGCAGCTCGGCCAGGTCCTCCTCGTCCGGCTCCTCCTCCCAGTCCTGGGCGAAGAAGGCGATGTCGCCGCCGGTGCGGGCGCTGTCCCCCGCCATGGCCCCCGCCATGGCCCCCGCCGCGGCGCCGCTTCCGGCCTCGCCGTCGCCGCTGGCTTCCTCCTGGCCGGCAAGCACCGCCTCGGCGATGTCCACGGTCGACACCACTCCGACCAGGCGGCCGCCGCCGTCCTCGACCGGCGCACCGGTGATCTGATTGCGGATCAGGAAGGCAGCCAGCTCGCGCAGCGTCATGTCGTCGCGCACGGCCAGCACCTTGGGGTTCATCAGGTCGGCGGCGGTGATCGGCCTCATCTCGTGCGGCCCCCGGTTCGTTTTTGGCATCATACGAGAAACCCGGTAAGATACCTCGCCGGACAGCACGCTCACCTGCGATGGAGGGCCGCACGGGAACATGGCCGCCAAGGGCGACAGCGGTGCCAAAGACCCAGGGCCGCGCTTGCGGCGCTGCCCCTGGGCGGGCATCGATCCGCTCCTCCTCGCCTATCACGACGAGCAGTGGGGGGTGCCGGTCCATGACGACCGCGAGCTGTTCGAGATGCTGCTCCTGGAGGGCGCCCAGGCCGGCCTGTCCTGGCTCACCATCCTGCGGCGCCGGGAAGGATACCGCAGGGTGTTCAAGGACTTCGACCCGCACCGCCTGGCGCGCTGGGGCGAGCGCCAGATCGCCGCGGCGCTGGCCGATCCGGGGATCATCCGCAACCGTCTCAAGGTGGCGGCGGCAGTGCGCAACGCGCGCGCTTTCGTCGCCGTGAGCGAGGAGCACGGCAGCTTCGACGCCTTCCTGTGGCAGTGGGCCGGCGGCGCGCCGCGCCAGAACCGCTGGCGGACGATGGCCGAGCTGCCGGCCGAGACTCCCGAGTCGCGGTCGCTGAGCCGCGAGCTGAAGGCGCGCGGCTTCACCTTCGTGGGCCCCGTCATCTGCTACACCTTGATGCAGGCGGTGGGCGTGGTCAACGACCACCTCGTAAGCTGCTTCCGCTACGGCCAGCTGGGCGGCCGCGCGCCCGCACGCCAAAAAACTAAGGCTTCGTGATCTTGACCAGCTTGACGTCGAAGACCAGCATGCCCTCGGGCTTGCCGGGCGCACCGCGGTAGGCCAGGTCCTTGGGGATCCAGAAGCGCCGCGTCTCGCCTTCGACCATCAGCGGGATGCCTTCGCGCCAGCCCGCGATCACCTGGTTGAGGCGGAAAAACGCCGGCACGCCCTTGGGGATCGAGGAATCGAACATCTTGCCGTCGGTCGTCCAGCCGGTGTAGTGCACCTGCACGTTGCCGCTGGCCGACGCGTGGCGCGTGCCGCGCCCGGGCTTGAGGACCTTCCAGGCCAGGCCCGACTCCGAGTGCTGGGCGTCAGCCGGCGGCGCCGCGACGTCGGGCGGCACGTCCGGCAGGTGCAGGACGTCGAGCAGCTCGACGTCGAACACCAGCATGCCCTGAGGACGGTCGGGGTGGCCGGCATACGCGAGCTTCTCGGGGATCCAGAGGCGCCGCTTCTCGCCTTCGACCATCAGCTGCACGCCCTCGGTCCAGCCGGCGATGACCTTGTCGAGCGGGAACAGCGCCGGCTTGCCGCGGGCGACCGAGGAATCGAACATCTTGCCGTCGGTCGTCCAGCCGGTGTAATGGACCTTGACCTTGTCGGTGGCGAGCGGATGGTCGGAGCCGGTGCCGGGTTGCAGCACCTTCGAGGCCAGCCCCGAAGCGGTCACCTCGGCGTCGGCAGGAGGAGCCGCCACGTCGGCGGGGGCCGGCAAGGTCTTGCCGGCGTCAGGCGCGGCCTGAACCGCGACTCCCGAGCTCAGGGGCAAGGCAATGGCAAGGACGGCGGCGAGCCGGCGCGCGAGAGGGCTTTTCATGACGCGTACCCTACCGCGCCGTCCCGCCGGCAGGCAACTGGCGGCATGTCACCGGCCTGGCTGGGAAGGCTTGGGAAGGCCGCTGGCCAGGCTGCCAGGCTGGGGTAAGCTTGCGCAGCATGCGAACCACGCGTCATTTCCCGCCGGCGCTCCCGGCCGCCGCCGTCGTCGCCGCCGCACTGGCCACCGTGCAGGCGGCGCCGGCCGCGGCAGCCGCGGTCAGCGTCACGCCACCGGCGCTGCACGTCCTCGACCACCAGCTCGCCAACGGGTTGCGGGTGCTGCTGCTCGAAGACCACACGGTGCCCGTGGTCTGCGTGCAGGTCTGGTACCACGTCGGCGGCAAGAACGAGCCGCGCGGCCGCAGCGGCTTCGCCCATCTGTTCGAGCATCTGATGTTCAAGGGCTCGGCCCACGTCGGCCCCACGGAGCACAACCATTTCATCGAGTCGATCGGCGGCCGGGCCAATGCCACCACCGACTGGGACCGCACCCTCTACTTCGAGACCATCCCCAGCAACTATCTCGAGCGCATCCTGTGGATGGAGGCCGACCGCATGCAGACGCTCGACGTCTCGGAGGCCAACTTCCGCGCCGAGCGCGACGTGGTCAAGGAAGAGCGGCGGCTGCGGATCGACGATCCGCCGTTCGGCCGGCTGCTCGAGATCGTCTTCGCCAAGGCCTTCACCACCCATCCCTACCACACCCTGCCGATCGGCAGCATGGCCGACCTCGACGCCGCCACCATCGCCGACGTGCGTGACTTCTACCGCACCTGGTACGTCCCCAACAACGCCACGCTGGTGATCGCGGGCGACCTCGATCCGCTCCGCACCATGCGCTGGATCGAAGCCTACTTCGGCCCCATTCCCAAGGGGCCGCCGCTCGCGCGCAGCGTGACGCCCGAGCCGCCGCAGACGGCGGAGCGGCGGGAGGTCGCCTATGACACCAAGGCGCCGCTGCCCGTCGTCATCCTCACCTTCCACGTACCGGCGGCCAGGGACCCCGACCTCTACCCGCTGCAGGTGGCCAGCCGCATCCTGTCGTCGGGCGAGAGCTCGCGGCTGTATCGCAAGCTGGTGTACGAGCGCCAGATCGCCGTGGCCGCCGCCGGTCAGGCCTTCCAGCTCGAGGACCCCGGCGTGTTCTTCTTCTACGCCTACCTGCAGCAGGGGCAGAAGCCCGAGGCGGGAGAGGCCGCCCTGCAGGAGGACGTCGAGCGCCTGCGCGCCGAGCCGGTGAGCGCCGACGAGCTGGAGAAGGCGAAGAACCAGATCGTCGCGCGGCTGGTCTTCAACCGCGAAAAGGTCGAGGAGAAAGCCGACGCCATCGGTCAGGCCGCCGTGATCCTCGGCGACCTGTCGCTGGTCAACCACCAGCTCGACCAGTACCAGAAGGTCACTGCCGACGACGTCCAGCGCGTCGCCAGGAAGTACTTCACGCCCCAGAACCGCACCACCGTTTTCATGCTGCCGGCAGCCATGCGGCCCGCCGCGAGCCCGGGCGGCCCGGGCGGCGCAGGCGACTCAGGAGCGCGCCCATGAAGGCCGGCGCGCGCGCGGCCACCGCCGCCGCCGCCGCAGCGGCGCTCCTGGCCGCCACCTGCGCCGTGGCGGCGGTCCGGGCGGCCGCCGTGCCCAAGCCGCCGCCGCCCCAGCCGCTGCGCGAGCTGCGCTTCCCGCCCTTCGCCGAGCGGACGCTCGGCAACGGCCTGCGCCTGATCGCCATCGAGCGCCATACCGAGCCGGAGGTGAGCCTGCGGCTGATGCTGCCGGCGGGCAGGCTCTACGAGCCGAGAGCCAAGGCCGGTCTGGCGGGCGCCACCGCCGAGCTGCTCACCGAGGGCACCGCCGGCCGCACGGCGCAGCAGATCGCCACCGCCATCGACGGCGTGGGCGGCACGCTCGACGCCGGCTCCGGGACCGACTTCGCTTACGTCTCCGCGTCGGTCACCTCGGACCAGCTAGACCTCGCGCTCGAGCTGCTCGCCGACGTGGTGCTCCATCCCGGCTTCCCCGCCGCCGAGCTCGAGCGCTGGCGCCGCCAGAGCCTGAGCAGCCTCGAGCTGCAGCGGGCCAACCCGGGATACCTCGCCAACGTCGCCTTTCAGCGGCTGGTGTACGGCATGCACCCGTATGGCGCTCCCGCCGGCGGCACGCCGGAGTCGGTGCGCGGCCTGACCCGCGACGACCTCGTGGCTTTCCACCGCGAGCACTTCCGGCCCGACGGCGCGATCCTGGCGGTGGTGGGCGATTTCCGGCCGGCGCCGGCGCTGGCCGCGGTCGAGCGCGCCTTCGGCGGCTGGGCCAAGGGCGGCGCGGCGCCGCGGCCGCCCGCCCTCGAGCTGCCCGCTCACCAGGGGCGCCGGGTGGTGGTGATCGACAAGCCCGACGCCGTCCAGACCCAGATCCGGGTCGGCCAGGCGGCGCTCGCCTACGCCGATCCGGACTTCTTCACCGCCGAGGTCTACGGCACGGTGCTCGGGGGGGGCTCGTTCGCCCGCCTGTTCCAGGAGATCCGCATCAAGCGAGGCCTGGCCTACGGCGCCTATTGCCGCTTCGCCAAGCAGCTGGTCGGCGGCAGCTTCGAGGTCAGCACCTCGACCAAGACCGCCTCCACGGTCGAAGCCCTGCAGCTCACGCTCGCCGAGGTCGCCGCCATGGGCGCCGCGCCGCCGCCGGCAGTCGAGCTGGAGGAGGCCAAGGCGTATCTCAACGGTGCCTTCCCGCTCGAGATCGAGAGCGCCGGCGACGTCGCCTCCCGGGTGCTCACCGCGCTCGGCCAGGGCCGCGACCGCGCCTTCCTGGACGCCTATCGCGACCGCATCAGCGCGGTGACGGCGGCCGGCGTCCAGCGCTTCGGCCGGACGCGCATCCAGTCCGACCGGAGCGTCGTCGTGCTGGTGGGCAACGCCGCCGCGTTCGGCCCCGATCTCGCCAAGCAGCTCGGGCCGTTCGAGACCATCCCCGCCGCCGAGCTCGATCCGCTGGCGCCCGACCTCAGGCGGCCGGCCGCGCCGCCGGCGACGCCGGCGACCGGGGCGACGCCGCCAAGCCTCGGCGCTCTCGGCGGCTGAGTTGGCGGCGTCCCCCGCGGACCATCCTGTAGGCGACGTGCCAGGCGCTGGCGCCGGGCCGACGACACCTTCGACACCTGCGACCGATGCGGCCAGCGCGGCCGGCGCGGCCGGCGAAGCCTGGCGGCTGGCGGTGGCGCTCATCGCCTACGCCTCGCTGGCGGCGCTGTACCTGCGTCCGATCCTGGGCAATTTCGCCACCCACATCTCGCCGGATCTCGGCGATCCGCTGTTCAATCTGTACATCCTCAAGTGGGTGGCGCACGAGGCGCACCGCGGCTTCGCCGGCTTCTGGAACGCACCGTTCTTCTTTCCGGCGCGGAACGTGCTCGGCTACTCCGATCACCTGCTGGGCCCGGGCCTGGCGGCGGCGGCCTTCACCTCGCTGGTGCCCGCGGGACTGCCGCGCTGGATCCCTGCATACAACCTGCTGCTCCTGTCGTCATTCGCCCTGACCGGCGTCGCCGCCTGCTTCGTGCTGCGCCGCGGCGGCCTCGGCTGGGCTGCGGCGTGGCTGGGCGGCGCCATGTATGCCTTCTCGCCCTTCCGCTGGGACCAGCTCTCGCACTTGCAGATCCTGCTCATGCAGCTGGTCCCGGTGACGCTGTGGAGCTTCGACCATCTGCTGGCGCGCCCCAGCCGGCGCCGGGCGATGCTGTTCCTGATCTGTTACCTGCTCCACCTGTCCGGCGGCTGCTACCTGGCTCTGATGATCCATGTGCCGCTCGCCGTGCTGGTCGCCAACCGCCTGCCCGAGTTGCGCCGTGGCGGCCGCCGGCGCCTCGCGCTGCCGGTCCTTGGCGGCACTGCCCTCATCGCCGCCCTGGCCGCGGGCGCCCTGTTCGGGAAGTACCGGGCGGTAGCCCGCGCCGCCGGCCTGCACTGGGGGCCGAACGTGATCAGGACCTGGGGGGCGAGCCTCATGTCGTACCTGACGCCGTCGCATTCGAACCTCTATTCCGGGATCGTGCCGGCGTCCCTCTACCGTCCCGAGAACTCGCTCTTCCCGGGCTGGCTGGCGGCCGGCCTGGCGCTGCTCGGCGCCTGCGACTTGTGGCGGCAGGTTCGGCAACCTGCCGCCGCGGAGGCGCCGCCGGCCGCGGACCCGGGGCTCCCGGCGCGCCGGCGCGCCGTCCTGGCGGCGCTGGCGGCGCTGGCCGTCGTGGGCTGGCTGGGCGCCGAGGCGCGCACCTGGAGCATCCAGGCACCCGGGGTGTTCCAGCTCACCGGGCTGCCGCGGTGGGCGACCCGCAACTACAGCCTGCCGCTGCTGCTGGTGGCGCTGGGCGCCGGCGGCTGGCTCTGGCTGCGCCGGCGCTGGGGCCTGGCCAGGCCGCTGCGCTGGCGGGAGATGGACCCCTGGCCGCGGGGCCTGCTGGCGGCTGGGGCCGCCACCGCCGCGCTGTCGTTCCCGATCTTCTTCGACCCCGCGGCGCGGCTGCTGCCGGGCCTGGCGGCGATGCGCGTCCCGGCGCGCTTCGACGCCTTCACCTCCCTGGCGGTCGTCTGGCTGGCCGCCGCCGCCCTGGACGCCCGGGTGCGCCGGCGGCCGGCGCCCCTGCGCTGGCGCAGGGCGGCCGTCGTGACGGTCGCAACGGTGCTGCTGCTCGAGGTCTGCCCGCGGCCGATCAACTGGGAGGAGCTCGAGGAAGAGGACGATTTTCCCGACGTCACGAGCTGGATCGCCGACCAGCCCGACGTCAAGGCAATCCTCGAGCTCCCCCTCGCCGACTCGTCGCTGCCCTTTCCCGGAATGGTGAACATCTCCTACATGTATTACGCGACGCTGCACTGGAAGCCCCTGGTCAACGGCTACAGCGCCCACACGCCGCTCGCCTGGGAGTGGCTGCAGCAGCGCTGCTGCTGGCCGGCCCCCGATGGCGAGACGCTGGCGCGGCTGCGCATCTGGGGCGTGAGCCACCTGGTGATCCACCGCTCCGAGCTGCCGCAGTGGGAGCGAATGGAGCTGGACCGCTGGCAGGTCACCGGCCAGGCCGAGCTCGTGTACGCCGGCGGCGGCGACCGCGCCTACCGCATCCGGCCGGGGCCGCCCGGATAGGCTGGGCCTCCGTGTTCCGAGAAGGCGCGTGCCGATGATCAGCTTCTCCGCAGCGCTCGACCGGCGGCTGCTCTGGGTCCTGGCGGCGCTTTGTCTGGCCGTCTTCGCGGCGCTCGCGCCGCACCTGCTCTATCCCGACCTCAACCTCGACTATCCGTTCGTCGACGGCGACTCCCACGACTGGATCGCGAACGGGCTGCGCTTCGCCGGGCACGACGTGCGCTACTCGGGCCGGCCGCCGCTGCTGCCGCTGGCGCTGGCCGTGCTCGACCGGCTCGGCGCGTTGCGCTGGTGGCCGCTCCTCGGCCTCGCCCTCTACCTGGCGACGGTGGTCGGCTTCTATACCCTCGCGGCGCGGCGGTGGCCGGCCGCCGCCGCCTTCGCTGCCGCGCTGGCGCTGCTCGCCGCCTACTCCTTGCAAGGGCTCGCCCTGGACGTCATGGCCGACGTCCCCGCCTCGTGCCTCATCCTGTGGAGCGCCCGCGCCTTCCTGACCGCCTCCGAGCAGCCGCGGCGTTATGCCTGGGCCGGCTTGCTCTCCGGCCTCGCCGCCCTCACCCAGCCGGTCGGCCTGCTGGTGGTGCCGGCGGCGGGAGCAACGCTCTGGGTACGCCGCCGGCACGATCTCGCGACCCCCTGGCCCTGGATCGGGGCGGCGCTCGCGGCAGCCTGCCAGGGCCTCTGGGCGCTCGTCCGGCGCTTCGGCTTTGCCGCCTACGGGGACTCCCTGAAGGATCCCTGGCGGCTCTTCGGCTTCCACCTCTCCGCGGTGCGCTTCTATCTGTGGAGCCTCCTGTCCATGCTCGGCCTGCCGGCCTGCCTGCTGCTGGCCGCCGGCATCGGCGCCGCCGTCTGGACGGTCTGGCGCGGGCAGGACGGCGACAACGAGCAAGCCGTTGTCGTCGACAGCAGGAACCGCGCATGGATTGCGGGCCGCGGGCAGGACGCCGAGCAGGCCACGGCCGGCCTCTTCGCGCTGCTGCTCTTCGCCGCCCTCCTCGGCTTCATCACTCTTTTTTATCTTTGGGAGGCCAAGCGCTTCGTGGTCTACGCCGTCTGGCCCGGCGGCCTGCTGCTCGCGGCGGCACTGGCGCCGCTAGCCAAGATGGCGCGGCCCGCCGGCCGGGTCTGCTTCGCGGCATTGTCCGCGCTGGCGATCGGCGGCGCGGCGCTGCCCCTGCCCATGCCCGCCCACGACGGCACCTGGGCGGCGCTGTCCCCGCTGCCGCCGCTTGCCGCCCAGCTCGCGCTTCCCGGCGGTCCGGTAGCCGCCGCGCCCGGAGGGGCGGCTGGTGGTGCGGGAGCGGCGGCTGGCGGCGGCGGCGCGCCGCTGCCGCCCCTGTCGGCGGCGATGCCGCGGCCCGCGGAGCTCGTACGGTGGAGCACGTTCGGCCGCGTCGCCGCGGCCTGGGCGGCGAGGCCGCGCGGCGGGCCGCCCCGGCCCAGCCCGGCGCTCCTTGCCGCCGCCGGCTCGGCGCTCTACCTGTTCGACCGCCCGGACGACGGCGGCGGCCGCTACCGCACCATCACGCGCCTGTCGAACGCCTTGCGCAAGCCCGTCCGCTTCGTGCCCAGGAGCGCGCTCGCCCCTTACTGGGAGCTGCTCGCCCTGTCGGCGCCGGTGCAGCTCACGGCCGACTACACGGTCTATTGCGTCGAGGCGGAGGGTCTGGCCGGCAGCTGGCTGCTGGTCACCCCCGGCGGCCGACCGCTCGAGCCGCGGCTGCCGCGATCGGCCGCGAGCACGGCGGCGCGTCTGGCGAGCGCCGCCGCCACCGCCGCAGATGCCGCCGCGATCGCCGCCTACGTGGGGCGAGGCAACGCCTACGTCGCCCTCTTCCCGAGCGCGGGAGGCGCCGAGCCGGTGGAGCTTGACCTCCTCTTCCTGCTGCAATCCACCGAGCTCTACGTCGTGGAGCCGCCAGACGCCCCCGGCACGCGCGCCCTGCTCGCCAGGTCGGCTGTCGAGAGCCAGCGCCGGTTCGGTGCCGCGACGGTGCTGGAAACCCGTGTGCGCGGCCAGCGCACGGCGGTGATCAGCTTCGGCCGATAGATCGTTCGCGGAGGCGGCGGCGCCGGCGACTGCCACCTGGCCCCGAGACAGCGCGACTGAGCCCAGTCAGGAAATTCCTTCTTGACGACGGCTGTAGTCAGCTCTACCATGCCTGCGTTCGTCGTCGACCAGCGCCCCAGACGTTCCCTCTCGACCCTCAGCCCGGAGTCTTCGCGAATCATAGGAGTGGCAACCTTGCAGATGATCTGGCGTAGAGCGATCCGGGGAACCGCGGCCATGCTGGCCATGCCGGCCCTGCTGGCCATGCTGCAGCTGGCGACCGGCCTTGCCGAAGCCGGCGAGGTCTCGCCGGCGCCCCCCGTCGTCCGCCAGTCGCTGGACGACGCCTGGTGGACCGGCCCCATGTTGGCGAACACGGCAGCGACGGCAGCGCCCGGGCATTTCCTGATCGAGCCCTATTTCTACGACGTGATCGAGGCAGGCCGTTTCGACGGCGCCGGCGCCAGGCGCAGTGCCGCTCGCGCGAACGGTTTCGGGACGCTGACGTACGTGGTCTACGGGCTGGCAGACAGATTGTCGGTCGGGCTGATTCCCGCTGCAGGATTCAACACCTTGAGCGGCGGACCGAGCAGCGCCGGCCCCGGGCTGACCGACACCAGCTTGCTGGCTCAGTACGGGCTGACGCGGTTTCATCCTGGCAGCTGGATGCCGGCGACCGCCGTCAACGTACAGGAGACGTTTCCGACCGGAAGGTACGATCGGCTGGGCGGCCGGCCGAGCGACGGCTTCGGCAGCGGCGCCTACACCACGCAGCTTTCCTTCTACTCCCAGACGTACTTATGGCTGCCGAACGGCCGCATCCTGCGCATGCGCCTCAACCTGTCGCAGGCATTCTCGAGCAACGTGCACGTGGAAGACGCCAGCGTCTACGGCACGGCGGCGGGATTCCGCGGTTCCGGCAGGCCCGGGAGCTCCTTTACCGTCGACGCCGCCTGGGAGTACAGCTTGACGCGGAGCTGGGTGCTGGCGTCCGACGTCTTCTATCGGCGCGGCGCCAATACCCGCGTGACCGGGACCAACCTCCTGGATGCGAACGGCGCGCAGCCCGCGCCCGGCATCCGGCTGGACTCCGGCTCCAGCGACACCTTCGGCGTGGCGCCGGCGATCGAGTACAACTGGCGGCCCGACCTGGGCGTGCTCCTCGGCGCCCGCGTGGTGGCGGCCGGCCGCAACACGGCAGCCACGATCTCCCCGGCGCTGGCGATCAACTACGTCCGCTGATCGGAAGGCTTGCCTACCGTTGACCTGTGGATCATAATAGCTAGCGGCATGAGGAGTCTTTCGAGATGAAGACAGTGCAGATGACCCTCGACGAAGCCTTGGTCGACGAGGTCGATCGTACCGTCGAGGCATTGGGGACCAGCCGCTCCGCTTTCACCCGAGAGGCATTGCGAGCCGCGTTGGCGCAACGGCACGAGATGGAGCTGGAGCGCCGGCATCGTGCCGGCTATGCAGCCAAGCCTGTGGCCGCGGGTGAGCTCGATGCCTGGGAAGGCGAGCAAGTCTGGCCGGACTGATGCAGCGCGGCGAGATTCGTTGGTATCGCTTTGGAGCGCCTGACAAGAAGCGGCCGGTCCTGGTGCTGACTCGGGACTCGGCCTTGGAGTTTCTCGGCGAGGTCACCGTAGCTCCGATCACCTCCACGATTCGCGATATTCCATCCGAGGTTCTCTTGACCGAGGAGGACGGAATGCCCCGTTCCTCCGCGGTCAATCTCGACCACCTTCAGACCATCTCCCGCGAGCGTCTGGCGGGGTTGATCACGATCCTTCCCTCCCACCGCATGGAGGAGGTCCGTACAGCGCTTCTATTCGCGTTGGGTTTCCACTGATCAG
>DASZHY010000252.1:0-10676 GCA_035949675.1 Thermoanaerobaculia bacterium | reverse complement strand
GATCGCCTTCATCGGCGGTTTGATGAGCGACCAGGGGGCGACCGGCGGCGACGTCTTCGCCGTCGCTGCCGCCGGCGGCCCGGCGCGCGATCTGACTCCCGAAATGCCGGCCTCGGCTGCCAGCCTGAGCTGGACGGCCGGCGGTAAATTGCTGGTCTTCGCCATCGTCGACGGCGCCTCCGGCCTGGCAAGGATCGACCCGGCAGACGGCAAGATCGCCTGGTTGTGGCGCCAGGCTGCCGCCTTCGGCGGCTGGGGCGACGATCCGGGCCTGGCACTGGCGCGGGACGGCAGCATGGCCGCCGCCATCGTCAGCTCGTTCGAGCAGCCGCCCGAGATCTGGGCGGGGCCGGTGAGCGCTGCCGGCAGCGCCTCTGGCGGCACCGGCCCAGTCCAGACCGGCCCTACCGGCAGCGCCCCTGCCGACGTCGACCCCCTCGTCACGCTCGGCTGGCGCCAGATCACCCACCGCAACGCCGGCATGCGGCCGGCCTGGGGAACCGCCCAGAGCCTGCACTGGGCGAGCGACGGCGGCTCCGGAGTGCAGACGGTGCAGGGGTGGCTGCTGGCCCCGCCGGCAGGTGCCGGCGACGGCGGTCCCGCCGGCACCGCCACCGCCGCCACCACCGCCGCCGGCCGCCGGTTCCCACTGGTGGTGCTGGTGCACGGCGGTCCGGCCTCGTCGGCCAAGCCGGGCTGGCCGCGGATCGCGGGCGCGCTCGCCAGCCAGGGGTTCTACGTGCTGATGCCCAATCCGCGCGGCAGCTACGGGCAGGGCGAGGCCTTCACCCGGGCCAACGTCAAGGACTTCGGCTACGGCGACCTGCGCGACATCCTGGGCGGAATCGACGCGGCCGCGGCGGCCGCGCCGATCGACCCGGAGCGCACCGGCATCTACGGCTGGAGCTACGGCGGCTACATGACGATGTGGGCCGTCACCCAGACCCAGCGCTTCCGCGCCGCCGTGGCCGGCGCCGGCATCGTCGACTGGCAGAGCTACTACGGCCAGAACCGCATCGACCAGTGGATGATCCCGTACTTCGGCGCCACCGTGTACGACGATCCCTGGGTCTACGCTCGCAGCTCCCCCATCAGCTTCATCAAGGCGGTGCGCACTCCGACGCTCGTGCTGCAAGGCGAGCGCGACGCCGAGGTGCCGGCGCCCCAGGCCTACGAGTTCTGGCACGCGCTCAAGACCCTGGGGGTCGAAACCCGCCTGGTGATCTATCCCGACGAGGGCCACCACCTGAGTCCCGCCAACAGCCTCGACGTCTTGCAGCGCACCGTCGACTGGCTGCACGGCCACCTGCGCTGACTCCCGCCGTAACCACGCCGCCTCGCCGCCGCGGACCACGCGAGGCGCGGGGCGCGCTCGGCGTCCGGCCGCGCACAGTACTGATCAGGCAGCTGAACCCATCTGTCGCGCGCCCGGCGGAGCGCCGCGGCCGCGACGAAAGGAGAACCGATGCGGAAGCCCATGCCGAAGCGCCTGATGCTGGCCAAGGAGACGCTGCGCGACCTCGAGAACGCGACCTTGCGCCGGGCGGGAGGAGGGGCTCCCACCCAGATCCAGACCGACTGCACCTGTACCTCTGACAACAGCTACTGCACCAACTGAGCTGGCAACCTCAGCGCCGCCCGGGGAGGAGCTGAATCGCCGGGCAGCGCTGCGTCTTGGCTCAACAGGCCGTGTGCCGCTGCTCATCCAGACCAATCGCCCAGGGTAGCAAGGCTCCTTCGGCTGGCATACGATTGCACGCTTCCTGGCTGCCTTGGCCAGCGAAGGAGACGGCGTGGAATTGATCCTCTTCTGCGGCCTACAGGCCTGCGGCAAGTCGACCTTCTACCAGCGGCGGTTTGCCGACACCCACCTGCGCGTGAGCATGGACATGCTCAGAACGCGGCACCGGGAGCAGATCCTGCTCTCGGCCTGCCTGGCGGCCAAACAGCCCCTGGTCGTCGACAATACCAACCCGACGCCGGAGGAGCGTTCCCGCTACATCACCGCTGCCAAAGCCTCGGGCTTCCGGGTCGTGGGCTTCTATTTCGAGTCCAAGATCGAGGACTGCAAACGCCGCAATTCCGACCGCCCGACCAAGCACGTCGTACCTCTGCGTGGACTGCTCGGCACCTACAAACGCCTGGTGCTGCCTGCACGGACGGAGGGTTTCGATCAACTCTGGTACGTGCGGATCGACGACGCTGGGGAATTCGTCATTGCGGAGTGGGCAGATGAAGTTCGATGAGCTCGACAACCAGATGCGGGTCTTCGAAACCGCGCACGACTACTGCGTTCTACCCGGAATCCATATCGTCGCTCGTCTTGACGGCCGGAGCTTTACCCGCCTGACCAAGGAGGTCCACGACTTTACGGCGCCATTCGACGTGCGCTTTCGAGACTTGATGCTCGACACCGTCGAGAACCTGATGATCGAGTTCAGCGCCGTCTACGGCTACACCCAGAGCGACGAGATCTCGCTCTTGTTGCCGATTGAAACCACGATTTTCAACCGCAAGCTGCGCAAGCTCACCTCGGTAATGGCCGCCTGCGCCAGCGCCAAGTTCTCGCTGTCGCTTGGGGCCATGGCGTGCTTCGATTGCCGTATCTGCGAGCTGCCACAGGCTCAACAGGTCGTGGATTACTTTCGCTGGCGGCACGAGGATGCGCATCGCAATGCCCTGGAAGCCCACTGCTACTGGCTCCTGCGCCGGCAAGGGTTGAATGCCGCGACGGCGGCAAAGTCACTGGCCGGCCTCCCGCAGGGCGGCAAGACCGCACTGTTGTCGCGGCACGGCATCGAATTCGCCGACCTGCCACCCTGGCAGAAGCGAGGCGTCGGCCTCTTCTGGGGCGTCTATCAGAAAGAGGGCTTGAACCCGGTGACTGGCCAGAGAGTGACGGCCACGCGGCGCCGATTGCAGCGGGAGGTGCAACTGCCGCTGAAGGATGCCTACGGCGACTTCGTTCGCACCTTTGTGGACGCACCCCGAAGCGGCTGAGATTCGACTGGTCAGTGCACCGGCTCGAGCACCAGGCGGCCGGCGACCTGCTTCTTCTCCAGGCGGTCGTGGGCGCGGCTGGCTGCCGCGAGCGGCAGGACGTCCGCGACCCAGGAGCGCAGCTCGCCGCTCGCCACCAGGCGGAAGGACTCGTGCAGCTCGGCCCGGGTGGTGGCGTAGGCGCCCAGGATCTCCAGCTCCTTGACGATCACCAGGCCGGGGTTGAGGTCCACGCTCCCCGTCTCCAGGTTGCCGACCGTGACCAGGCGGCCCCCCGGGGCGAGGGACCTGAGCGTCTGGGCGAAGGTGAGACTGCCGACGATCTCGAGCGCCAGGTCTGCCCCTTGACCGCCGGTCCGCCGGCGGACCTCGGCGGCGAAGTCGAGACCCGGGCTGACGATGACCTCGTGGGCGCCGGCCTCGTGCAGGACGTCCGCCTTGCAGGCGCTCGAGGTGACGGCGATCACCCGGCCGCCGTCGAGACGGGCGAGCTGCACCGCCTGCATGCCGACGCCGCCGGAAGCGCCGGTGATCAGCACGTTCTCTCCCGGCAGCAGCCGGCCGCGGGTCCGCAGGCAGTGGACGGCCGTGCCGGTGGTGCAGCAGGTGACGGCGGCCACCGGCCAGGAGATTCCCGGGGGAATCCGCCCCAGGCCGCCAACCGGCGCCGTCATGTAGGCAGCATACCCGCCCGGGATCTCCTCGCCGAAGAAGCGGGTGTCGTGGCGGCAGAGGCTGTTGCGCTCGGCGTGGCAGTGAGGGCATTCGCCGCAGGAGAGGCGCTGCAGGGTCGCCGCCCGGTCTCCCGGAGCCCAATCGCTGACGCCGGGGCCCACCGCTACCACCTCGCCGGCCGCCTCGTGGCCGAGGATGGCGGGAACCGCCGTGCGCGGCAGGTTGCCGCGGCGATTGATCACGTCGTGATAGCAGACGCCGCAAGCGTGGACCCGCATCAGCACCTCGCCTCTGCCCGGCGCCGGATCTGGGACGGTCTCCGCTCGCAGGTTGTCGGGAGATCCAAAGGCGCGGAGGACGATGGCTTGCATGGGTGACTCCTTCAGCCGGCAACGCTTCAGCCGGCCAGGCGGTCGCGGAGGCCGCCGGCGTCGATCCGGCGGATGGCGCGCAGGGTCTCGGGCGAGGGCGCGGCGGTGACTGCCAGGGGGTGAGCGGTACGGTAGGGAAAACCGGTGCGCTCGGCGATCGCCGCCTCGGCGGCGCCGGGATGGCGGGCGATGAGCGCCGCCCCTGCCGCGCCCACCTCGAAGACCCCGAGGTCGGTGAGCAGCCGCGTGCGGCGGCCGCGGTCGCTGGTCGAGGCGACCTGGACCCGCGGCACCAGGTTGCGCCGGCTCTGCCTGCCGACCACGATCACCGGCCGCGCAACCCAGCGGCGCAGGCTGGCCGCGCCGGCGACGCCCGGGAACTTCACCTTGGGGCGGTCGAGCGGACCGGCGGCCGAGAGGTTGGTGTCGCCGCCGGCGTCCACCTCGGCGGCGCCGAAGAACATCACGTCGATCCGGCCGCGCCGGGCGTGGTCGAACAGGTCAGGGATCGTCACCTCCCCCGAGCGGCCGTCCAGATAGCCCAGGTCCTCGGAGCAGGCATGGAGCGTCGCGATCTGCGGATCCAGCGCGCCCACGCAGGCGATGTAGGTGAGCCGCGGCGCATGAGTGGCCCGGGCCACGGCGATCGCCAGGATGGCGAGCGGCGAGGCCACGCCGGTGGCGATCACCGCGCCGTCCTCGATCTCTCGCGCCATGACGGCGACCAGGGTCTCGGCCGATGTTGCAGCCGAGGCGGGCGCGGCCGGCGCCTTCGCCTCCGCGGCCGGCAGCGCCCGAGCGCTCATGCCGCCTCCTGCGTCCGCCGGCACTGCCTTGCCAGCTCCGCCTGCCGGCGGGAGCCGCCGATCACGCCCTCGACGTACTCGGCCTCGCGTCCCTGCTCGGCCAGGCCGAGGTAGCGCTCGAGATGCGCCGCGTCCGCGCCGTAGACGCCCAGACAACCGGTTGGATACGCCCCCAGCGGCTCCTCGACGAGCAGATCGACCATGAACCCGGGGACCGTGGCCCGAGGGACGCGCGCCACCCGCTCCTCGGCGGTGGCGATCACGCTCCGTGCGGCGCCGGCGAGCAGGAGATCGGTGGTCGGATCCTCGATCCAGAGGTTCCCCGCCTCGTCCGCGGCGCGAGCATGGATCAGGGCGACGTCGGGGTGGCAGGCCCGCTCGACCGGCACCGCCTCGCCGGTGAACGGATCGGTCACCAGCGGCGGGGGATCACGCCGCGACAGCTCGCAGGCATCGGCGTCGGGCACCGGCAGGAAGGGCAGACCCATGGCGGCGGCGCGGAAGCGCTGCACCACCCGGTAGCCGTCGTGCTCGGCCCAGTCGAGGGTGCCGCCTTCGATCGCCCGCTTGAGCGCCGGCATCGGGCGGACCCTGCCGTCCAAGGTGATCGCCGCGAACAGGAAATCCACCCGCGCGGCAGCTCCCGCCGCCACCAGGATCTCGGCGGGAAGCGGATTGGGGAGCGAGATCACGCGCAGGCCGCGGCGCCGCTGGCGGACCAGCTCGAAGACCAGGGCCATGGGGGCGCGCCCCAGCATGAAGCCGCCCGGGGCGATCATGGCGCCGTCCGGCACCGCCGCCGCGGCAGCGGCGAGATCCACCCAGCGCGCCCGCTTCATGACGCCTGCCTCTGCGCCAGCGCCGGCCGGAACTTGTAGCCGTAGACGATGTACCCATGCGGCCCCTTTTCCTGCAGGCGCCTGGTCACCATCTCGACCGGCATGCCGATCTCGACGTCGTCCGGGTCCACGTCGGTGAGCTGAGCGGTGACGCGGACCCCCTCCACGAGGTCCACCAGCGCCACCATGTACGGGCCGGAGAAGCCCTGGGGCGGCTGCGCCACCTCGGCAAACGAGTAGACGGTGCCGCGCCCGCTGAAGCGGTAGACCTCCATCTCCCTGCCGCGGCAGGACCCGCAGTCCACGCGCGGCGGGAAATGGACGGCGCCGCAGCCCTTGCAGCGCCGCCCTTCGAGACGGTAGTAGGGCGCGGTGAGACGGTGGTAGCGCGGCAGGTCCATGGCGTCAGGCCTCCAGGACGTGGGTCACGGCGATCGAGCCGTGGCCGCCGATCGATTGCGTGAGGGCCACCCGGGCGCCCGGGACCTGGTTCGTCCCGGCCTCTCCCCTTAGCTGCGCGGCGGCCTCGACGATCTGGTAGGCGCCGCTCGCCCCGACCGGGTGCCCGCGGGCCTTGAGCCCGCCGCACGTCGAGAGCGGGATGCAGCCGCCGCGGGCGAAACAGCCGTGCGCGGCCCGCTTCAGGGCCTCCCCCCGGGGAACGAAGCCGCAGGCCTCGAGCGACAGCGCGGTGATGATGGTGAAGGCGTCGTGGGCCTCGAACAGATCGCAGTCCTGAGGCGCCAAGCCGCTCGCGGCGAACGCCTTCTCGGCCGACCGGCGGGCGGCGCCCAGGGTCAGCAGGTCGGCGCGCCCGGCGAGGCCGATGGTGTCCGTCGCCGCGGCGGCCGCGGCGATGCGCACCGCGCGGTGAGCGGGGAGCAGCGCCTCGCGGGAGCAGATCACCACGGCGGCGGCGCCGTCGCACACCGGCGCGGCGTCCAGCACGCCGATCGGGGCGGCCACCTGCGGCGAGCGGGCGAAGTCCTCGCCGGAGATCGGCGCGCGGAACATGGCGTTGACGTTCGCCGCGGCGTTGCGGTGGGCATTGACGGCAAAGGGGGCGAAGTCCTCGCGACTGGCGCCGGTCTCGTGCATGTAGCGCCGCATCAGTAGCGCCGAGAGCGCGATGAACGACAGGCCGTGGCTCGCCTCGTAGTCGCCGTCCGAGGCGGTGGCGAGCCCGACCGTGATCTGGTCGGAGACGGCGTCGGTCATCTTCTCGACGCCGACCGCCACCGCGACGTCGTGAACCCCGGCAGCCACCGAGAGCGCCGCCATGCGCACCGCCGCTCCCCCCGAGGCGCAGGCGGCTTCCACCTTGCAGGCCTCGGCAGGCAGCAGACCGGCGGCGTCCGCCAGCAGCGCGCCCAGGTTTTCCTGGCCGTTGACCGCACCGCCCAGCATGTTGCCGGCGAACAGGGCGTCGACCGACTCGATCCCCGCGTCGTCCAGGGCGGCGCGGATGGCGGCGGCGCCGAGCTCGCGCAGGCCGAGGCCCCAGTGCTCGCCCACCGGAGTCTGGCCGGCGCCGACGATGAAGACGTCTCTCATGATCGCCTGATCTTTCCCCGCAGCCTGAGATAGTGGCCGTAGCCGTCCACCAGGCGGCGGCGTTCGAGGTAATCGACGACGGACGGTCCGCGCCGCCGCTCCTCGATCCTCTCGGTGACGCGGAAGCTGAAGGCGTCGCTGCCCGCCCCCGAGCCGTACGAGCAGAAGAAAATCCGGTCGCCGGGCCGGGCCACGTCGAGCACCGCGGCCAGACCGAGCAGCGACGAGCCGGCGTAGGCGTTGCCCATGCGCGGCGCCACCAGGCCGGTGCGGATCTGCTGGCGGGTGAAGCCGAGCTCGGCCGCCGCCTTCTCGACGAACTTGGGCACCGGCTGATGGAAGACCGCATGGGCGAAGTCCTTCGCCTCGCTTCCCACCTCGGCCAGCAGCCGGCGCGACGCCGCCAGCGTGTGGTGGAAGTACGACGGCTCGCCGGTGAAACGGCCGCCGTGCTCGGGGTAGTGGGCAGCCTCGCGGCGGAAGAAGTCGGGAGTGTCGGTGACGTGCGAGACCGAGGCCTCGACCACCGCCAGGGCGTCGGCCGCCGCGGCGAACAGGTAGGCGGCGCCGCCGCAGCCGGCCGTGTACTCGAGCGCGTCGCCGGGCTTCGACTGCGCCGTGTCCATGCCGATGGCGAGCGCCGCCTCGACCATGCTCGAGCCGACGAACGCCACGGCCGCCTGCATCGCCTCGCTGCCCGCCTTGCACGCAAACTCCATGTCCGCCGCCACCACGTGCGGCGTGATCCCCAGCGCCTCGGCGACGATGGTCGCCGACGGCTTGACCGCGTAGGGCTTCGACTCCGTGCCGACCCAGATGGCGCCGATCGCGTCCAGTCCGGTGCCGGCGCGGTCGAGCGCCGTGCGCGCCGCCTCGATGGCCATGGTCACCACGTCCTCATCGGCCGCGGGCACCGACTTCTCGGCGACCGCGGGAGCGGCGGCGCCGCGGACCCGCCAGGCGGCGGAGATGTCGGCAGTGCGCACCCGCAGGCGCGGCACGTAGGCGCCGTAGCCGGCAATTCCCACCGCGCGGCTCGCTCTCATCAGGCGTCTCCTCTGCGTGCCCGCGCCTTCGTCTGCCGCCGGGGCCGGACGGATCTCGCTCGTTTGGCCCGCCGGCGGCCGGCGGCGGGCGGGACGGTCTCCAGGCCGCCGAAGAACAGCTCGAGCATCTCGGCGGCGAGCCGGTCGGCCGGGATCTTGCCGTCCGCCCGGAACCACTTGTAGATCCACAGCACCATGCCGAGGAAAGAAAAGGCAGCCACGCGCGGCTCGACCTCACGGATGCGCCCCTCGCGCATCGCCTCGGCGAAGGACGCTTCGAGGAAATGGACGTAGCGCTTCTTGCGGGCGTTGATCTGCTGGCGGGCGGCGCCGGTCAAGGTGTCATGCTCGTGGAGGATGATGGTGACCTCCTTGCTCCAACCCTCGGTCACCAGGTGGATGTTCTTCTCCATGCACGCCCTGAGGCGCTCGACGGGGTCGGCGATGGCGAGCACCGGCAGCAGGACGCGCTCCTCGAAGATGTCCATGCCGTAACTCTGGATCTCGAGCAGCAGGTCCTCCTTGCTGCGGATGTAGTAGTAGAGGCCGGCCTTGGTGAGACCGCAGGCGGCGGCGATGTCCTGCACCGAGGCGGCCTCGTACCCCTGCTCGCAGATCAGCCGCGCGGCGGTCTCGAGCACCGCCCGGTGCCGCTCCCGGTGGACGTCCGATCCGGCTTCCGACCCTCGCGCCAAGGCTGAGACCCCTTTCCCGAGCTCGATTCTGATACCGACCGCTCGGTAGAATTCTACCGGTCGGTCGGTAGTCTAGGGAACCGGGAGGCCGCTGTCAAATGGGCGGCAGGGCGGCTGGGCGGCGGAGGCCATGGCAAGCAGGCGGCAGAGGCCCATGACAGGAGCGCAGGACGTTTTGCGTCTATAGAGGGTAGGAGTCGTGCAGCGCCGAACCCGGATCCAGGATGGTATCCTTACGACGATGTCCCGCTCGACGATCGCCGCCAGGCTCACCTACGAGGACTTGCTCAAGCTCCCCGACGACGACAAGCGCCACGAGCTCATCGACGGCGTGCATTACGTCATGAGCTCGCCGGTTCTGCGGCACCAGCGGGTGGTGAGGCGGCTCGGGGTGTCGATCGCGAACTTCGTCGATGCTACCGGCCGCGGCGAGGTGTTCTTCGTCGACGTGGACGTCGTGCTGTCGCCGTACGACGTCGTGGTTCCGGACCTGATCTTCGTCTCCGAGGAGCGCAAGCACCTGTTGCAGGAGAAGAACGTCCCCGGGCCTCCCGACCTGGCCGCAGAGGTGCTCTCTCCATCCACCCGCCACAAGGACCGCGTTCTCAAGCGCCGCCTCTTCGAACGGGAAAAAGTGCAGGAATACTGGATCCTGGATTCCGAGAAGAATTCAGTCCGGGTCTATCTCCTGGGCGCGGCCGGGTACGGCGAGGGCGTCGAGCTTTCCGCCGCCGCGGGCCACGTACTCAGCTCGCCGCTGCTTCCTGGCTGGAACCTGCCGCTTTCCACTCTTTTCGCTTGAGTCGTGCGCGAGCCGGCGACCCGGCGCCGCCAGCCCGACGATCGACAGGCAGGAGATCAGTTACTGCGCCACGCTCTCGTCGTGGCGCAGCAGGTCTACAAGCTTCGGATTTGCCTTGGCCTGGGCGGCCTCGAGGGGGGTGGTGCCGTTGTTGCGCGCGAGCCGCGCGTCGGCGCCGCGCTGCAGCAGCAGCTCGACCAGATCGTAGCGGCCGGTTTCCACGGCCGCCAGCAGGGCGGTCTCACCCTCTCTGTCCTGGACGTTGATCTTGGCGCCGGCGTCGAGCAACACGGCGGCGGCGGCGCGGTGGTTCATCAACACCGCAACGATCAGCGGCGTCTTGCCGGTGGCGTCCGGCAGATTGACGTCGCCGCCGTGCTGGATCAGCCGCTTCAGCACGTCATGACGCCCCTGGCTGGCGGCATAGAAGAGGGCCGTGGCGCCCTTGCGGTCCCGATGGTTGAGCTTGGGGGAGCGCATCAGCACCTGGTCCAGGACGGCGGTGTTGCAGGCTACCGCTGCCGCGAACAACGCCGTGTGGCCGTCGTGGTCGGCGGCAAGCAGGAAGCCCGGCTCTTGCAGGAAAGCGACGGCCTCCACGGTCCTGCCCTCGATCGCCAGCTGCGTGAAGCGCTCGAGCTGCTGGTCGAACGCGGCTCCCGTCAGAGCGCCGCCCAGAGCGCCAGCGCTCATGTCCCCGGCCGCGGGGGAAAGCATCAGGAGCAGGAGTCCGAAGACTGGGATCATTTTGCCCACCACCTCCGCAGCAGGTCTCTTCAAAAGCCGTGCCGGGCCCTTCCGCCACCGAGACAAGGCGGAAATTCCCTCCCCGCGAACCCCCTCCAAGGCTGATGCGGCAACAGCATACCAGAAAAAGGGGGCGGGAGC
>DASZHY010000251.1:0-16615 GCA_035949675.1 Thermoanaerobaculia bacterium | reverse complement strand
GGTGAGCGTGAGCGACGACGCCGGCGCCACCTGGACGCCGCTGGCGCCAGGCCTGCCGCCCAACGTTCCCGTCGTCGACCTCGCATTCGACGCCGCGAGCCCCGCGCTGCTCTACGCCGCCACGGCCGGCGGGGGAGTCTTTACGCTGCAGCGCGTGCCCTAGTTGGTGAGCTATGGTTTACTCGCTGGGTGCTCGATGATGAACCTGCTGGCGCGCCTGGGCCGTCGGCGCCCCAGAAAGCGCGATGAGGCCCAAGATGCTCGAAGACACGCTTGGCACCCTGAAGCTGCTCTCTGTCCTTGGCTGTGGCCTGATGGCCGGGGTCTTCTTTGCCTTCTCGACGTTCGTGATGAAAGCCCTGGAAGGTCTCCCCCCGGCCCATGGCATCTCCGCCATGCAACGCATCAATGTCGCCGTGATCAACCCTCTGTTCATGGCGGCTTTCCTTGGAACCGCGGCGGCCTGCGCCCTGCTGGCGGTTTTCTCGCTCTCGAGGTTGCGTGACCCTGGCGCCCGCTACGTGCTCATCGGCAGCGCAGTGTATCTCGTCGGCACGGTGCTGGTGACCATGGCGTGCAATGTGCCGCGCAACGATGCCCTGGCGGCCGTGGACCCGGCCAGCCTCGACTCGGCACGCCTGTGGGCGGCATACGTGCGCGGCTGGACGGCTTGGAACCATGTGCGCGGGGCCGCGGCCCTGCTGGCGGCGGCCTTGCTAGTCATCGGGGGCCGGGTTTCATAGGCTCGTGCGCACCGTCGCGACCATGGACGGTCTCAGTCGAGGAGCAGCGCCCGCGCGCACTCGCGGAAGGCGAAGACGAGCTCGCCGTTACCTGTCTCGGCCGAGAAGCATGCTACGCTCGCTCATTGCAAAACACGCCCTGCGCTTGGTTTGTTGACGGCCATTGGCCTGGTCGACCGCCGGCAGGCGCGCGACCTTCTCCGACGCAGGCGGAGCAACTGCATGAGTGACCCGGTCCATCTGGCTGCCCGCGAGGCGCCGGCAACCAGCAAGGCGCGAGAGCTCGTCGTGCTCGGGCTGGCGATGGTCCTCTGCGCGGCGTGCTCCGCCGCCATCTACCTGCTGCGCGACGAGGATGCATTCATTTACTACCGCTATGCCCTCAACTGGGCGCGCGGCCTGGGGCTGGTCTTCAACGCCGGCGAGCCGGTCGAGGGCTACTCGAGCCCGTGCTGGATGTGGGTCGTCGGCTGGGTCGCAAGGTTGGGCTGGACCCTGCCGGTAGCGGTTCCGGCGCTGGGTATCGCCTGCGGGGTGGCGACGGTGGCGGCGACCTGGCGTCTGGCGGGGCGCATGGGACTCGACAGCTTCGGCCGGCTGGCGGCAACGGCAGGGCTGGCGCTCTCGTACCCCTTTGTCTACTGGTCGCGCAGCGGCCTCGAGACTCCCTTGTTCTCGCTGTTGCTGGTGCTGACGGTAGACCTCTACCTGGCAGCCCAGTACCCCCTGCAGCCCGAACCCGTGCGGAGGTCGCGGCTGCAGCTCGCAGGGGGCGCGGCGCTCGCGCTGGTCAGCCTGGCCCGGCCCGAGGGGATGCTGTTGCTGCCGCTGGTGATGGCCGACCGCCTGACCGATCGCCGCGACTGGCGCGGCGCGGTCCGCTACCTCCTGCCGGCGGCGGCCGGCTACGGCGCCTTCCTGCTGTGGCGTTACCAGACCTATGGCAGCCTGGTGCCCAATACCAGTGTCAAGCTCTACCCGATGCTCGCCGGCCGGGCGGCGGGTCAGCTCGGGGGCTACCTGATTCAGCTCGGCCTGCTGCCGCCGCTGCTGCCGCTGTTTGCCCTGCTGGACAGGCGGCTGCAAGGAAGCCAGCGCCGGGCGCTGATCTTCCTGATCGGCGTCGTTGGCCTCTCCGTGCTCTTCCATCTGATTGCCGGCGGCGAGTACCGTGGCGAGTTTCGCTACCTGGTGCCCACCTTGCCGATCCTGCTGGTGGCGCTCTGGTGGTCTGCCGAGCGTCTCGACCTCAGATGGTGGGGCGAGCGCCATCCGTTCGTCTCGGTGCCGGCGCGGCTCTTCCTCCTGGGATTGCTGCTGGTCTGCTCGTTGATAAGGATCGGCCAGGACCTGCCGAAGGCAAACGAGTGGGCGCAGCTGCGCAGGCAGTGGACCGAGCCCGTCGACGACCCCGCGGATTGGCGAGTCGTCACCTCCCGGTGGCTGGGCGACTACCTGCCGGACGGCAGCGTCGTGGCTGTCGGGCAGATGGGGAGGATCCCCTATTACCTGGCGGCCGCCGGGCGTGACGTCGCCTTCGTCGATACTCTCGGGCTGGTGGACCGGCGGGTCTCGGCCATCTACCGCCTCGACCACAAGCTGGGCTCCTTGGCGCGGGGTCTCACTGCCGGCGGCTCGCTGCCGCAGGCGCTCGAGCAGGGACGGCGGGAGCGCCACGCACAGTTCGCCGGCCACATCCTCAGCCGGCACCCCGATCTCATCCTCATCGAGATCGGCCTCGCGGTCTCGCGCCGGATGCAAGCACTGATGCAGAGCCCGGCCTTCAAGGAATGCTACCGGCAGATCGCCGACCTCCCCAGCGACGAGCCGATGATCTGGGTCTACGCGCTGAAGCGAGCGCCGCAGGGCCCGTGCAGCGGCGACCTGCGGCAGCTCCGCGATCCGGCGCGCACGGTTGCGGCCGCACCGGCAGCTCAATGAACTGCGTCGCAGCGGAACAGAGGAGAGCGTCTGGCGTCGCCTGATCTGACACCTGGGGAAACGAAGGGGAGCCGCCGCGCTAATCTGCTGTCGTGGCTCACCACCATCGTTTGCTCGCTTTACGTGGGGTGGATCGCGTACCACCTCGGGAGCTGGGTGAGCGCTTTCGGACCACTCATGAGCGGGCTCGGGACGTCGATTCCTCGCGCCACGCGCTTCGTCACGGGCTTGCCGCAGAGCGTGCTGTTCGTGGCTGGCACCCTGCTGGTCGCCGGCCTCGCGGCGAAAGAGGTCCTGATCAGGAGCACTGCCGTTCGCCAGACCATCACGTTCATCGTTTTCATGAGCGTCGACTGGTTCACCGTCTTCTGCCAGGACGCGATCCTCAAGCCGCTAGTCGAGATCATGCACAGGATAGGCTGAACGCAGGGGCAGTTCTTCACCGAGCTGTTCGGCTCATCGACAAGTCGATGAGTCGTTCTGGAATATGAGGCCATCGCGCATGACCAAGTCGATCAAGACCAGGGAGCGTTTCTACCGCGACGAAGACGGGGAGATCACGGGAAGGAGTGTCGACGAATACATCGGCGAGCTGCTCATCACCAAAACCGACTTCGACAACGACGGGGCTTGCAAATGCCGCATCGATTATGCTCACGATGACCGTGGCAACAACATCTTGCGGCTCGTGAGGTGGGGCGCCAGGCAGGCCGCCCTGCTCGTCTTTCATTTCGACGAACAGGGACGACAGACACGCTGTCTCGAATACGACAGGTCGAACAATCTCGTCTAAACCTATGTCTACGAGCCGCTTGGCGGCAACAAGTTCATGGAGAAGGTATACGCGGCCGATGGCGCGCTGCTCCACGAGAAGGTGATGGAGCAGGTGGGTGAGGCCTTCATCGAAGCCGATAGAGTGGCGGCGCGGAGAGCCAGCGAGCGCGCGTCCGGTCAGACGGAAGGCTGATCCCGCGCCGCCTTCAGCGGCCCGACCGCCACGGAGTGCCGGTCGGCTGTCTCAGGGTTTCTTCCTGCCCAGCTCGGCCGGCTCGACTCCTCGGCGCTCCCAGAAGGCGCGGAAGTTTGCCTCATCCCAAAGCTCCCGCTGCTGCTTCGCCTCCTCGATCGAGCGGTGGTGGTAGACGCCGGGGGGAAAGCGCATCGGGCAGGTCTCAGCCGCGAACCGCCAGACGCGGTCGATCGCCTGCCACAGTGCGGGGTCGCCCGGCTCGTGCCAGCGTGCGTCCTCCATCTCTTCGAGGCTGCGGAACTTCCGCACTGGCATCAGTCGTCCTCCAGGATGAAACGACGCCGGAGCTATGATAGCCCAACCTAGACGAGATGCGTCTACGAAGGCCGGCTACCCAGCTTCTGATATCATTTCACGTGGTCAGCACAACAAACGGTCAGGAGGGTGGCGTCCAGATGCCGAAGCCCGCCCGCAGTTCGACAATCGTCCTTGTTCTCACCTTACTCGCTCTGCTGCTTTCGTTGCAAGCTCGATCTGCGGTGACCACAGATGCCGCGAGCACGATTGACAACAACGCTCGACCATCCGTGGTGGCTCGCCAAGCCACACCAGAAGAGGTAGGTTATCAAGTAATTGCCTCGCCGATGCTTCTCGAGGTATCGCTCGGAGCGCACGGACAGCGCAAATCTCTTAAAGAGATGGACGATCAGCACGTCTGGACCAATACAGAGACGGCAGCCTTTGTGTGTGAGAAGGCGCGCGTCAAAATGGTACAGGCCTGGAAGGTCAAGAAACGCGATCAAATTACTCTCAGGGTTATGCCGATGTTCGCAGCAGAGCACACCGGGCGCTCCATTGACGTGACGGTGGCGATCGCCTCTGGTGAGAAAGAGGTACGCAAAGGCCTATTGCGAGTGGAAACCGCCGGCATCGACAGCGCGACGGCAAGTGCCATTGTGGTAGTGCGAGTGCCTCACGCGCCGGTTTCACTCGCCTTTGCACCAGTCCCTCAAGCGACCACGAAGAACACGACTGCGGAGTTTGACTTCGAGTTCACTGAGCAAGAATTCGCCGCGATGTTCGACGATGGCCGAGCGCCTATTCTGCGGATGATCTTGGATATTCAATGAAGAGTCAGCAAGCAGAGACTCGCATGTCGTGAATGTCTGGAAAACAGGCCTCGGGCCGACCGCTCACAGGCGTCTGACCGGCGGGGTCAGGAAGGGAGAACCGTCCGGGTCACCGGCGGCAGGCATCGCCGGTCGTCGCAGAGCTGATAGGTGACCAGCAAGCGAGCGCCGCTGCTGGCAGCCGACTCCGGGCGACCTTCCGGCGCGCCGATCTCGCCCGCCAGCTCGACGCGGCCTTGGTAGGACGCAACCGGCCGGCTCGAGAAGGCGACCCGCAGCGGCTCCCCGGCAGGGTAGGACACCCGCCTCAGCTCGGCCCCTTCGGCGGCGAGCGTGGTGGGCACCAGGAAGCTCTCGCTCGGCGGGTTGGCTTGCAAGTGCCAGCCGGGTGCCACCTCGAGCACCAGACGGAAGGGCCGCCAGCTGGCCTCGGCACGAGCCCCCCGAGCCCCCTCGGCCGCCTCGGCCGGCGGCGCCGACTCCGGCGCCTCCGTGCCGCCCTCTGGTCCTCGCTGCTCGGGCCCCAGCTCCAGATGGAGCTTTACCAGCTCCTCGGCCTCCTTTTCGAGCATGGCGAGCGGACCGGCCTCGGGCGCTCGCTCGCGGGCGGCCTCGACCGGAGCGGGCACTCCGCCGTGATAGCGGCGGGCGGCGATGGCGAGCATGCGCACCGCCTCCGGATGCTGCTCGACCAGGGGCGCGAACGCCTTCAGGGCGGCCGTGGCCTGATCGCGCCAGTGCTCCCGGCGACCGGCCGCATCACGCTCGGCCAGGTCGATCAGATTGAGCACGGCCGCCGCGTTGGCGGCGGGGGTGGCGCCGTCGAAGGGGTCCTTGCTGCGAAACAGCAGGTCCGGGCTGTCGCCTGCGACGAAGAAGCCTCCCTCCGGATCGGCGAGGCGCGCCGACTGCTCGTCCGTGAGCCCGGCGGCCGCCGCCAGCCAGCGCGCCTCGCCGGTGGCCGCGTGCAGCGCCAGCAGACCCCGCACCAGGAAGGCATAGTCGGCCAGGAATGCTGGGATGCGGGCCTGGCCGGCGCGCCAGACGTGCCTCAGGGGGCCCTCAGCCGGGCGCATCTCACTCAACACGACCTCGGCGGCCCGGACGGCTTGCGCGATGAACCGCGGTTCGCTCAGCAGCTGGCCGGCGACCGCCAAACCCGCGATGGCGATGCCGTTCCAGTCCGCCAGCACCTTGTCGTCGGTGGCCGGCCGCGGCCTCTTGGCCCGTGCCTCCAGCAGGCGCCGGCGCGGACCCGCGAGCTCGCGCAGCAGCTCCTCGGGGTCGAGCCGGCGACGGCGCGCCACCTCCTCCCAGCGCTCGGGGACGTGCAACACGTAGCGGTCCGCCTCGAAAAAAGGCGGACCTGCGAAACCCAAGAGCGGGGCCGCGAAGACCGCGTCCTCCTCGCCCAGCACGGCCTCGATCTCGGCCCTCGTCCAGACGTAGTAGGCGCCCTCGTGGCCTCCGGTCTCGGCGTCGATGGCGCTCCACAGGGCTCCTTCGGGCGAGGTCATCTCTCGCTCGAGGAACGCGGCGGTCTCTCGCGCCACCCTCTCGGCCTGGGAGTCGCCGGTGCGGGCGTGCTCGCGGGCGTAGAGCTCGAGCAGAAAGCCGTTGTCGTAGAGCATCTTCTCGAAGTGCGGCACCTTCCACTCGCGATCGGTGGCATAGCGATGGAAGCCGCCGGCCAGCTGGTCGTAGATGCCGCCGCGCGCCATGGCGTCGAGCGTCGCGGCCAGCATCTCGCCGGCGTCGGAGCGCTCGGTCGCCATCTCGAGCAGCAGGAAGAGGTTCGAGGGCGTCGGGAACTTGGGCGGGCCGCCGAAGCCGCCCCACTGGCGGTCGCAACGGCGGGCCAGCGAGTCGACGCCCCGCCAGCAGGCGCCGGGGCCTGGCGGCTCGGGTGCCGGACGGGTGCGCTCGGCGAGGAAATGCCGCATGGCCTGGGCCATCTCGGCGGCTTGCTCCTCGATGTCGGCACGACGCTCCTGCCATGCCTTGGCGAGGTCCTCGAGGACGTGGCGGAAACCCGGGCGGCCATGGGCGTCATCGGGGGGGAAGTAGGTGCCGGCGAAGAAGGGCTCGAGCTTGGGAGTGAGGAAGAGCGAGTTGGGCCAGCCGCCCTGGCCGGTCAGGATCTGGGTGGCGGTCATGTAGACCTCGTCGAGATCGGGCCGCTCCTCGCGGTCGAGCTTGACGTTCACGAACTCGCGGTTCATCACCGCCGCCACCCGCGGATCGGCAAACGACTCGCGCTCCATGACGTGGCACCAGTAGCAGGTGGAGTAGCCGACCGACAGGAAGATGGGCTTGTCCTCGCGGCGCGCCCGCTCCAGGGCCTCCTCGCCCCAGGGAAACCAGTCGACCGGGTTGTGCTGGTGCAGCAGGAGGTAGGGGCTGCTCTCGCCGGCCAGGCGGTTGGTGACGGTCGCCTCGGTGGGATGGTCGCTCATGTTGGCTGACTCCTGGGAGCTGGGCAGGCTGACGGCGCCGGCGGCGGACAGCAGAAGTGGAACCGCCCGCGCTCCGCAAGTCTATCAGCCGGCTGCCAGCCGGCCGCCGGCCCCAGCCGGCCTGCCGCTGCCTCGGCAGCTGGCTAAGTACTGCCCACCGGAAATGCGGTGTTATATCGAGGCCTCCGAGCCGCCGTCCCAGCAAGACGCGCGACTGAGGCATAGCCAAAGCCTATGCCGCAGGGAGCGGCCGCGGCCACCAGCCATCGCGGCACTCCCGGCAGGTCGCAACGAAGCTGGGGCGGATGGATCGGCGGCCGAATGTCACCGTATTTCCGGTGGTCAGTACTAAACGGTGCTTCCGCCGGGAGTTACCTCCGGCCTGGTATAATCGGTCACGCCTGCCATGCATCCCCCTTCGCAGCTCCGCCTGCCCCGATCCGTGTCGCGCCGTGCCGGCCCCCGCCATGCAGCATGCGGCGGCGTGAAGAGGATCCCGGCTCTGGCGCTGCTGGCGCTGCTGGCAGTGCTCGCGCTGCCGGTTGTGCAGGCAGCAGCGGCGGCCGGCAGCGTCGCGCCGCCCGCCGCGCCCGCGCCTGCCAAGGCCAGGCGTGCCGTGGCTCCCCGGCCCCCCCAGTCAGTCGCGGCGCCGCCGGTGGTGGTCCATGCGCGGCTGGCGTCGATCATCCAGCCGGTGGCGGCGCAGTTCCTCCGCCAGGTGCTGGCGCGGGCGGACGCGGCGGGGGCGTCGGCGGTGGTGGTGGAGCTGGACACGCCTGGCGGCCTGGGGACCTCGATGCACGAGATGACCGAGGACATCATGGCGGCGCGGACGCCGGTCGTGGTCTACGTGGCGCCGAGCGGGGCGCAGGCGGCGTCGGCGGGGTTCTTCCTGCTGCTGGCGGCGGACGTAGCGGCGATGGCTCCGGGCACCCGGACCGGCGCCGCCCATCCGGTGGGGCCGAACGGCGAGGGGCTCACGGGACCGATGGCCCAGAAGGTCGAGCAGGACGCCGCGGCGGCGATCCGTTCGCTGGCGGTGCGCAACGGCCGCAGCGCGGCGGTGGCGGAGCAGGCGGTGATGACCAGCCGCTCGTTCAGCGCCGAGGAGGCGGTCGCGGCGCACCTGGCCGACCTGATTTCGCCGAGCCTGCCCGATCTGCTGAAGGCGCTCGACGGCCGGCAGGTGAGGAAGACGGCAGCCGCCCCGGCCGGGATCGTCCTCCACACCGCCGGCGCGGCGATGACGGAAGTGGAGATGACCGCGGCGCAGAAGCTGCTCTCGGCGCTGGCGCATCCCGAACTGGCCTACATGCTGCTGATGCTGGGCGGGATCGGCCTGTTCTTCGAGATCACCCATCCCGGCACCCTGATGCCGGGAGTGTTCGGCGCCATCTTCTTGCTGCTGGCGTTCTTCGGCCTGTCGCTGCTCGCCGTCAACTACGCGGGCGCCGCGCTCATCCTGCTGGGGGTCGGACTGTTCGTGGCCGAGCTCAAGGCGGGCGGCCACGGCGTGCTGGCGCTCTCGGGCGCGGTATCGCTGGTCATCGGCTCGCTGCTGCTGTTCAGCAGCCCGGAACCGGAGCTGCGAGTCAGCCTGGAATGGATCACGGCGGTGACGCTGTTGACGCTGGCGGCGGTGTGTACGTTATTGGCGGCGGCCTGGCGGGTGCGCCGGCGGCGGGTGCTGACCGGCGC
The DNA here is from genome assembly GCA_035949675.1 of Thermoanaerobaculia bacterium. Lineage (GTDB taxonomy): Bacteria > Acidobacteriota > Thermoanaerobaculia > Multivoradales > UBA5704 > JASLEW01. The sequence continues at coordinate 7,677 of DASZHY010000251.1, read as the reverse complement.
CGAGGGCCTGGTGCACGAGCGCGGCATCGCGCGTTCGGAGCTCCGCCCGGCGGGCAAGGTGTTCGTGCACGGCGAGCTCTGGGACGCGGTGGCCGAGCAGCCGGTGTCGGCGGGAGAGCCGGTCGAGGTGACCGCGGTGCGCGACATGGTGCTGGCGGTTCGGAAAGCCTAGGATTCGAATAGGAGACCTGAAATGGGAGGAGGGGACCTGCCGATGGCGCCATTTGCCCTGTTCGTAATCGTCCTGATCGCGGTAATCCTGCTGTCGCGCTGGATCAACATCCTGCAAGAGTACGAGCGCGCGGTCACCTTCTTCCTCGGCCGCGTCTCCGCGCACGCGCGCGGACCGGGCTTGGTGTTCATTTTCTGGCCCTTCGAGCGCATGGTGAGGGTTTCGACCCGCACCATCGCCTTCGAGGTGCAGCCGCAGGACGTGATCACCCGCGACAACGTCTCGGTGCGCGTCAACGCGGTGCTCTACTTCCGCGTGGTCGAACCGATCAAGGCCATCGTCTCGGTCGAGAACTACCCCTACGCAACCAATCAGCTGGCGCAGACCACGCTGCGCTCGGTTCTGGGCCAGGCCGATCTCGACGAGCTGCTGTCGGCGCGCGACAAGCTCAACGCCCGCCTGCAGGAGATCATCGACATGCACACCGAGCCCTGGGGCATCAAGGTGGCGATGGTCGAGGTCAAGCAGGTCGACCTGCCGCAGGAGATGCAGCGCGCCATGGCGCGCCAGGCCGAGGCGGAGCGCGAGAAGCGCGCCAAGATCATCCACGCCGCGGGCGAGCTCGAAGCCTCGGCGAAGCTGGCCGAGGCGGCGACGGTGATCGCCCGCAACCCGGTGACCTTGCAGCTGCGCTACCTGCAGACCTTGACCGAGATCTCGGCGGAGAAGAACTCGACCATTCTCTTCCCGGTGCCGATCGAGATGTTCCGAACCTTCCTGGGGAAGGACTCCTGATGACGACGGAAATCGAACGCGGCGGTATGGACGTGAGCGGCTCCCACGAGCCGAGCTACTACGAGATCGCGCTCACCAACCGCCAGGTGGTGGTGGCATTCGTCATCCTGCTGACCTGCGTGGTGGCCGCATTCTTCTCCGGCGTCTGGATCGGCCGCGAGAGCACGGCGCGCGCGCAGGAGAGGCTGGCGTTGCTGGCGCGCAGCCACGGCGGCGATCCCGCCGACGGCGCGAATGGCGCGGCCGGCGCCGACAAGGAAAAGCCCGAGGGGCAGGCGCTCCAGGAGTTCAAGTTCTTCGCCGATCCGCGCCATCGTCCGGCCGCTGCCGCCAAGGGTGCCCATGACGCTGGCGGCGCGGGCAGCGCGAGTGGCGCGGGCAGGGCGAGCGGTGCAGACGCCGCCCGTGACGCAAGTGGCGCGGGCGACGCCGGCGGCGCCCGCGGGAAGCCGGCTGGCACTGCGGCGGCGTCGGAGCCGGCGCCGGCGTCGATGGCCGGGGCGGCGGGCAAGGGCGCGCCGGCGCAACCGGCGCCGCCGACTCCGGCAACGCGCTCGACCCTGGCCGAGGACCTGGGCCGCCGCACCGGGTCGCCCGCAGGTTCCGCGGCCGCATCCGTCCCGGCCGCGCCCAAGGCGGCGGCGTCTGCCGTCCGCAACGAGCGGGGCGGCAGCCGCAAGAACGAGCGGTCGCCCGCGGCGGACGCCACGGATGCCGCTCCGGCCGGTGAGGGCGAGCCGCTGCCCGCCGCGTCCGCCGCGCCGGCATCGGCCGCCCGGAACTCCCGCGCCGCCCGCCCCTCTGGCGCCGACACGACCGACCGTGCCAGGGGGAGTGCGAGCGCGGGCGCGGGCTCCGAACCTGCATCGGCCACAGGCGGCAAGAAGCCCGCCATCACCTGGTCTCCCGCCGCCGCTTCGCCCGCCGCTTCGCCCGCCGCGGCGCCGGCCGGCTCGACGGAGATCGGGACGCCCGGCGAGGTGGTGATCCAGGTCTTCTCGACCGCCGACAAGGAGCAGGCCGACAAGGTGCGCGACGGCCTGGTCGACGCCGGCTTCACCGCCTTCCTGGCGCCGATCGCCAAGGGCGGCCAGACCATGTACCGGGTCCGGATCGGCCCCTTCCCGTCGCGCAGCGCCGCCGAGGCGGTGGCCGAGAAGGTCCGCAAGGAGCGGAAGCTCGACACCTGGATCACGCCCAAGTAGCCCGCGTGTCCCGCTCGCGCCTGCTCTGGCTCCTGCTGGCCGCCGGCGGCGGCGTGCTGTGGGGGCTCTGCTTCGGCCGCGTGCCGCTCGGCCTCGGCGCCTGGCTGGCGCTGGCACCGCTGCCGCTGCTGCTCGGTCACCGGCGGCCGGCCGCGCTCGCGTTCCTGCACGGCCTCGCCTCCTGGGAGACCGGGCTCTACTGGATCGTGCCGACGCTCCGCCAGTACGGCAGCCTGTCGCTGCCGGTGGCGGTGCTGCTGACCAGCATCCTGGCCGCCTTCCTCGCTCTCTTCCACGCCGTCTTCGGCTGGCTGGGCGCGCCGCTGTGGCGCCGCTTCAGCGCCGGCGACAGCTACGGCGTCGCGCTCTGGGCGCTGCCGGCGCTGTGGGTGGCCCTCGAGTGGCTCCGCACCTATTTTCTCGGGGGATTCCCCTGGAACCTCGCCGCCTACGCCTGGATCGCGGTGCCCGGCGCCCTGCCGCTCTCGGCGTTCATCGGCGCCTACGGCATCTCCTTCCTGGTGGTGCTGGTGGCGGTCGCGGTTGCAGCCACCACGCTCCGCCTGGCCGGCCGGCGCGCCCGCCCCTGGCAGCCGCTCGCGGCCGGGCTCGTCGTGCCGCTGCTGCTGCTGCCGTTCGCCGGCCGCTGGAGCCTGCGCCGCGCGGCGGTGGAGAACGAACGCGATGCCGCCGCCGGCCTGCCGTTCCGGCTGCTGCAGCCCAACGTCGCCGACCAGGCGGGCTGGGACCCGCAGCGCGCGCTGCGCGACTACCGCAAGGTGGTCGACATGTCGTACGCGGTCTGCCGGCCGGGAACGCTGGTGATCTGGCCGGAGAGCGCCGGCTGGCCCTTCGAGTACCGGCGCGACGAGCTGCTCGATCGCGACCTCGAGGCGTTGACAGCGCACGGCTGCGGCGTGCTCTTCAACTCCGATTCGCCGGCCGGGACGGGCGACGGGCACGCCTACAACTCGGCCTGGCTGCTGGCGCCCGGCGCGCCGCCGGCGCGCTACGACAAGCGGCACCTGGTGCCCTTCGGCGAATACGTGCCTTTCGAGCGGGTGCTGTTCTTCGCCAAGACGGTGGCGCGCAACATCGGCCAGTTCCTGCCCGCCGAACGGCTGGCGCTGCTGCCCTGGCGGGGCGAGCTGCTCGGGCCGGCGATCTGCTACGAGGTGGTGTTCCCCGAGGAGACGGCGGCCCTGACGCAGGCCGGGGCGACGATCCTGGTGACCATCACCAACGACGGCTGGTACGGCGACACCGCCGCCCCCTGGCAGCACCTGCGCGCCGCCCGCTTCCGCGCCGCCGAGAACCGGCGGCCGATGCTGCGCGCCGCCATCACCGGCGTCTCGGCGGTCATCGCGCCGGACGGCTCGGTGCGCGGCGAGCTGGGGGTCGGCGCCGAGGGCGTCATCCGCGCCAACGTGGCGGGGGAGCGCGAGATGACCCCGTACGCCCGCTGGCCCTGGCTGCCGCCCCTTGCCGCGACGGCCGCCGCCCTGGCTGCGATTGGCGCGATTCGCGCAATCGGCGGCATTGGCGCTATCGGCGGCAGCGGCGCCATCCGTGCCAAGGCTGAAATTCGTGCCCCCGACGGCAGCCGCGCGACCGGCTCTGCGCGCCGGCGTATACTTTCCGCTCGGGGGCAAGGAGGAGCCAGCCCCGCTCGAGGAGTCGACAGCTGATGCCCGCGAACCCGCTGCAACCCCGCCTCGACCGTCTTGCGGAGCAGCTCGCGAGACTCCGGGGGTATCTTTGACGAGACCGGCCTCGAGCGCCGGATGGCCGAAATCGACTCGCAGATGGAAGCGCCCGGCTTCTGGGACAGCCGGGCGCCGACCGCGGACGGCCCGGTCGGCGCCCCGCGAAAGCGGACTTCGGAGACCTCGTCGCAGGGCGCCGACACTTCCTACGGGTCGCAGACCACCGCCCTGCTGCGCGAGCGGCGGGACCTCGAGCGCCGGCTTCAGACCATCGAGAAGCTGCGCGCCGACGCCGAGGAGCTCGCCGCCTGGCAGGAGCTGCTGGCGGGAGAAGAGGAGGCGGTGGCCGGCGACCCCGACCTCGAGCGCTTCCTGACCCGGCTGGAAGGCGACCTCGATCGCCTCGACCTCGAGCTGAAGCTCTCCGGGCCCGACGACGACAAGAACGCCATCGTTTCGATCCACCCCGGCGCCGGCGGCACCGAGTCCCAGGACTGGGCGGAGATGCTGCTGCGCATGTACCTGCGCTGGGCCGAGCGCGACGGCTACCAGGTCGAGATGCTGGAGCGGCAGGACGGCGAGGAAGCGGGGATCAAGAGCGCGACGTTCGCGGTGCGCGGACCCTATGCCTACGGCTACCTCAGCGGCGAGGCTGGCGTCCACCGCCTGGTGCGCATCAGCCCGTTCGATTTCCAGGCCCGCCGTCACACCTCGTTCGCCTCGGTAGACGTCTACCCCGAGGTCGACGACGAGGTGAAGATCGACGTCGAGGACAAGGACCTGCGCATCGACACCTACCGGTCGTCCGGCGCCGGCGGCCAGCACGTCAACAAGACCGAATCGGCGGTGCGCATCACCCACCTGCCCACCGGCATCGTCGTCGCCTGCCAGAACGAGCGCAGCCAGATCAAGAACCGCGCCATGGCGATGAAGGTCCTGCGCTCGCGACTCTACGATCGCGAGATGCAGAAGCGCGCGGCCGAGCAGGCGGAGCGCGAGGGCAAGAAGAAAGAGATCGGCTGGGGGAGCCAGATCCGCAGCTACGTGCTGCACCCCTACCGCATGGTCAAGGACCACCGCACCGGCGCCGAGGTGGGAGACGCCGACCGCGTCCTCGACGGCGACCTGGACCCCTTCATCGAAGCCTGGCTCAAGGGCCAGATGGCCGTCCCCGCCGCCGCCGCCGCTCCAGGCGGCGCGCCGGGCGGCGCCGCGGACTCGGCGAGCCGAGCCGGCACCGCCAACTCATGAGCGCATCGCCGCCGCGGCCGCGGCCAGGGCTGGACCTGGTGTCGCCCCTGCCGCCGGTGCGCTCGGGAATCGCCGACTACAGCTTCGACCTGCTGCCGCACTTGGCGGCGCTCGCCGACGTGCGGCTGATCCGCCTCCCGGGCCAGCCGGTCGAGCCGGAGATCGCGGCCGCCTGGCCCTGCGCGGACGCCGCGGCGGTGGGGTCCGACCGCCTGCCCCTCTATCAGATGGGCAACAACCGCCACCACGAGGGCGTCCAGGAGCTGGCGCTGCGGCATCCGGGCGTGCTCACCCTGCACGACGTGGTGCTGCACCACCTGCTGCTCGACTTCACCCTCGGGCGCGACGATTTCTACGGCTACAAGGAGCGGCTCGGACGCGACCACGGCTGGGTGGGCGAGGCGGTGGCGGTGGCCAAGCGCTGGGGGGCCTACGGCACGGCGCCGATCTTCGCCCTGCCGGCGCACCGCACGCTGCTGCGGCGCCAGCGCGGTGTGCTGGTCCACAGCGAGTGGGCGGCCGGGGTGGTGCGCGAGGACGACCCGGAGCTGCGGGTGCGGGCGGTGCCGATGGGCGTGCCGCTGCCGCCGCCGGCCGAGCGCGAGGCCGGGCTCGCCATGCGGCGACGTCTCGGCCTGCCGGAAGGGGCGCCGGTGGTGGGTTCCTTCGGCTTCCAGACCCCGATCAAGCGCACCGTGCTGGGAGTGCGGGCCCTGGCCGCGCCGGGCCTCGAGCGGGTCCACCTGCTGGTGGTCGGCGAGGAGGCTCCCGGCACCGGCGTCCTCGAAGCGGCGCACCGCGCCGGGGTGGCGGCGCGGGTCCACCACACCGGCTACCTGCCGTTCGCCGGCTTCGGGGACGCCATCGCCGCCGCCGACCTGTGCCTGAACCTGCGCTACCCGACCGCCGGGGAGACCTCGGCGTCGCTGCTGCGGGTGATGGCGGCGGGCCGCGCCGCGGTGGTCTCCGAGTATGCCCAGTTCGCCGAGCTTCCCGATACGATCGCGGTCAAGGTGCCGCTCGGGGAGGACGCCGACGAAGCATCGGCGCTGGCGGCGCGCCTGCGCGAGCTGCTGGCGCAACCCGAGCGGCTGCTGGCGATGGGCGAGGCGGCACGGGAGCACGTGCGCCGCCACCACGACCCGCGGCGCGCGGCGGCGGCGGTGGCGGCGGCCTGCAGCGACTGGGCCGTGGCCGAACCGCCCGAGCCGCCCGCGGTGCGCGCCGGCGCCCGCCCCGGCCCCAGCCCCGGGCCCAGACCCAGGGAATTCGCCGGCGACGCAGCCGGCCCAGGCCGGGCCAGCGGCCGTTACCAGGCGCCGCCGCCTTCGAGCGTGATCTGGGGACGCCTCCCCGGCGAGCTCGAGGTCCGCGGCGCCGAGCTGCCGTGGCCCGAGGGGGCGCGGCGGCGGCTCGAGATCGTGCTGCGCAACCGAGGCTTCGCGCGCTGGCTGGCCGGCAGCCGCGGGCCGGGTGGCGTCGCCGTGGTGGTGAAGCTGATCGCCGAGGGGCGAGACCTCTTCGCCGGCCGGCCCTGGCTGCCGTTGCCGCGCGACCTGGCGCCGGGCGAGGAGGTGCGGTTCGAGGTCGAGGTGCGGCGGCCGCCCGGCCCGCCGCCCGGGCCCCTGCCTCCCGGGCTGCCGCGGCTGCCGGTGCCGCCCGGCCGCATCCGCTTGTGGATCGAGCCCCATCTGTTCGGCGGTCTGGGCATGTGGCAGCTGGGAGGACCGCGGTGGGAACGAGACATCTAGGCCCGGAGCGCCCCGGGCGTGCCGAGCGCGTCGGCGGCGCGGCCGCGAGCGACTCCCGGAGCGAGACGGCGGCGGCGGGCATCCTGCGGCCCGGCGGCGGCGCCGGCCCCATGGACGATGCCAGCGGCGCGGGAGCCGCAGGCGGTGCCGCCCGCGCCGATGCCCGCGCTCGAGGGGAAGCGGCGGACGGCGCCGATCTCGCGGCCCCCGGCAGCGACCGCGGCGACCGCGCCGATCGCAGCCGGCGCGCCGATCGCGCCGATCGCAGCCAGCGCACCGATCGCAGCCTTGGCGAGTTGCTGGGATGGGTGGTGCTCGGCTCGCTGCTGCTCGCGGTGCTGATCGCCACCTTGGCCTTCGACCGCCGCGGACGGCCGTCGCTGGTCGGCGACGAGGCGACCTATGCCATGCAGGCGGCCAGCCTGGCCTGGGACTTCGACCTCCGCTACACCCGCGCCGCCTACGATCGCTTCGTGGCGCAATGGGGAGGACCGCCCGACGGGGTCATCCTGCAGAGCCGCGACGGCGGCGCGCATCTCACCTATGGCAAGCCGTGCCTCTACGCCATGCTGGTGGCGCCGTTCGTGCGCTTCGCGCCGCAACGCGGTGCGCTGCTGGCCAACTCCCTGATGCTGGCCGCGGCAGCGCTGCTCGCCGCCCGCACCCTGCGGCTGCGGCTGGGCGCCGTGGCGCCCTTTGCCGTCGCGGTGCTGGTCTTCGGCTCGGTGGCCTTTGCCTACGTCTTCTGGGTGCATGCCGACATCTTCCTGCTTGCCGCCGCCGCCTCAGGCTTCTCC
>DASZHY010000250.1:0-2522 GCA_035949675.1 Thermoanaerobaculia bacterium | reverse complement strand
AGCGGGAAGTCGGTGTGATAGATGCCGGTCACCGGGATGCCCAGGAGCTTGCCGGCGGCGAGCCCGACCAGCCCCAGCGGGCCGGGGGTGCTGATCAGGATCTCGGAGTAGCGCTCGCGCTCGCAGTGCTCGAGCACCTCGAGGAGAGGCGGCAGCGCCAGCGTCTGCGTCTCGTAGCCCGGGATGGGGAACTGAGCGAACGGCCGGAAGTCGCGCACCGCCAGGTCGGGCGGCGGATTGTCCTCGCCGCAGGTGATGGCCACCAGATGCCGGCCGCGACGGCGCGCCAGGCCGGCCAGGGTGCGGACGGTCTTGGCCACGCCGTTGACGTCGGTCAGCGTGTCGGTGAACCAGGCCTTCTTGCCGCCGGGCGCTTCCCCGGGACGGCGCTCGCCGAGGAAGCGCAGGGCCGCCGCCTCGAGCAGGTCGGCATCCTTGTGCTGGGCCTGCAGCGCTACCAGGTAAGGCGCCAGGGTCACGGCGAGCGGCGCCAGCTGGCCGGCGGCGGCGGCCAGGCTCTCCGTCAGGTGGCCGCGGCGGGCATGGCGGACGAAGCTCTGCATCAGGCTGTTGGCGATGTCCTGGCTGGCGCGGTTGGCGGCGGCGAAGGTGGCGCGATCGACGGGCTCGGCTGCGCCGGCGGTCTCGGCAGCCCCGGCGGGTTCGGCGGCCCCGGCGGCCCTGGCGGCCCGGGCGGCCGGGCGGCCGGCCGATGCCAGCAGGTCGACGAGGCCGCGGCCGCGCCGTCCGGCGGTCTGCGGTCCGGCGGCCTGCGGCCCGGTGGCCTGCCGTGCGGCGGTCTGCAGCCCGGTGGCGGCGGAGAAGGCGCCTTTGGCGAGATTGCGCAAGAGCTCGCCGAAGGGATCCTTGCGGCTGCCGAGCCCGAGCGGGAACTGGCGGCGGTAGTACTCGTGGGCGATGCTGTAGAGGCTCTGCGTCAGGCGCAGGCTCGAGCCGGTCTGGCCGCCCGGCTGGTGGTTGCCGCCGCGGAGGGCGGCGAGGAAGGAGGCGACGTCGCCGCGGGCACCCTGGGCGCCCTGGCCGCCCTGGGTGCGGTGATCGGGCGCGGTCGACGCCGGCCCGCCGCCCGTGACCTCCGTCCAGGTCGTCGCCACGTAGTGGCCGCCGTGATCGTCGCTGCCGCCGGTGAAGCACTTGATCCAGGGGGTCGGGCCGGCGGGCGTCAGGCGGTGACGCTGCGCCAGGTCCTCGATCACCTCGCGGGTCAGCGAGCCGAAGATGCGCCGCACCAGGTCGTTGGCGCGGCGGTCGTGGATGCCGTTCAAGGCCTCGAAGCGGTTGAACAGGACCAGGAGTTTCTCGACCTGGGCCAGGGTGAGCATGTCGTTGACCCGGTAGAGCGGATGGGCCACCGAGTGGACGATCTCGTGCGCCACGAAGTAGTCGCGCAGCTCGTAAACATTGCGGCGCAGGGCCTGGATGTCGCGGTGCTGCTCCTCGGTGATGCCGATCGCCAGGCAGTGGATCTCGCAGCCATCCTCGGGGAACTCGACGGTGACCTCTTCGGAGAGGAAGGTGCCGGGCAGGTGGGCGATCTCGAGCGCGCCCGCGATCGTGTCGTGATCGCTCAGGGTCACGAAGTCCATGCCCCGCTCGCGGCACAGGCGATAGACTTCGCGGGGCTCGGTGAAGCTCTCGGGTGCGCCGAACTGGCGCAGGATCCATTCCGGCGGGCGGTTGGAAGCCTTGCTGTGGACGTGCAGATCAGCCCTGCCGGTCGTCGGCGTCATCGGCGATCTCCCAAGTTTCCGGACCGCGGCAGGCGGCCCGGAGGCTCGGGAGCCCATGGTAGGAGGCGTGAATGCGCCGTAGGGTGACGGCCGCGTTGCCGCGCGTAACGGTTGCGTTGCGGCGGTGTGACGATCGGCCCGGGCGGCGGGCCCCGACTGGATGTCTCGCGTTTGCCGCACTTTGTCACAGCAATGCACTGGCGGCTGGGCAAAGGATGTGACAAGATCAAAGTTCGCCTCGTCGCGGCGGAGCCGACTTCACCTGATGCGGCGGAGCCGACTTCACCTGATGCGGCGAAGCCGCAAGGTGCCGCGCGTCCCCTCGCGCGAGGCCAATCCCGCCTCATGAAGAAGGATGGAGAGTGACCCGCGTGTCTGAGCCCAACCCGAGTCATCGTTCGCTCGAGGCCGACGATCCGGCGACGGCGGATTCCCCCGACAGCCCGGCGGGCCCGGGGCCTGGCGGCTCGGCGGGCGGCCGCGCTGGAGTCACCCAGCTGCATCCTCAGGCAGCTCAGCCAGCTCAGCCAGCTCAGTCAGCTCAGCCGGCTCAGCCGGCTCAACCAGCTCAGCCGGCTCAGCCGGCACAGGCATCGCCGCCGGCGCCGCCGGCGCAGACGGCGCAGTCAGCGCAGCCAGGGCAGCCGGTGCAGCCGGCCGACAGCGCCACGCTGTTCATCAACCGCGAGCTGTCGTGGCTCGACTTCAACCGGCGAGTGCTGCACGAGGTGCAGGACGAGTCCAACCCGTTGATCGAGCGGCTGAAGTTCG
>DASZHY010000249.1:0-9104 GCA_035949675.1 Thermoanaerobaculia bacterium | reverse complement strand
TTGACCAGGTTGACCGAGGCGGTCATGCGGCGGGTCAGGATGTCCACCGCCGTGCGCTCGTTGGCGAACGCCGCGGCCTGCGCCGTGATCACCTCGAGATAGGTGGCGATGCCGCCCTGGTAGCGGTAGTTGGAGAGCGCCAGCGACCGCTCGGCGGCGGCCACCGCGACCGCCTGCTGGGCCGCCTCCTCGTCAAGGACCCGCAGCGCCGCGAGGTTGTCCTCGACGTTCTGGAAGGCGGTCAGCACGCTCTGCCGGTAGGCGGCAGCCGCCGCGTCGAAGTTGGCCCTGGCCTGCTCGGTCGCGGCGCGCCGCGCGCCGCCGTTGAACAGCGTCTCGACGGCCGAGGCGCCGAGTGACCAGAAGCGGCTGGGCCAGCTGAAGAGATCGGCCAGCTTCCCGTTCTCGAAGCCGCCCGCGGCGGTCAGCGAGAGCGTCGGGTAGTAGGCCGCCGTCTGCACGCCGATCTGGGCGTTCGCCGCCGCCATGCGCCGTTCGTCCGCGGCGACGTCGGGGCGCCGCTCGAGCAGCTCCGAGGGCAGCGCCACCGGGATCGGCGGCGGCTGGACCCCGATCGGCGCCACGGCGACGGTCAGCTCCGACGGCGGCTTGCCGATGAGCACCGCGATGGCGTGCTCGAGCTGTTGGCGCTGCACTCCCAGATCGATCGCCAGCGAGCGCGTCGTCTCGAGCTGCGTCTGCGCCTGCGCCACGTCCACTCCCGACGCGATCCCCTGGTTGTGGCGGTTGGTGGTCAGCTCGAGCGCCTTCTGATAGGCGGCGGCGGTCGAGTCGAACAGCTGCCTCTGGGCGTCCAGGCCGTGCAGCTCGAAGTAGTCCACGGCCAGCTCGGCCTGCATGCTCAGACGCAGCGTCTCGAGGTCGCCGGCGCCCGCCTGGGCGGTGGCGACGCCGGCCTCGATCTGCCGGCGGACCCGCCCCCACACGTCCACCTCGTAGGAGACGTCGATCGGCACCTGGTACAGCGACGTGGTCGCGGCCGACGCGGCCGGCGTGCCGGTCGTGCCGCCCGAGCCGGAACCCGCCGCCGAGGAGCCGCGCCCGGTGCTGCCGCGCGAGCGGGTCGCCGACGCTCCCGCCGTCACCGTCGGGAACAGGTTGGCGCGGGCCACTGCCGCCGCCGCGCGGGCGGCCCGGAACTGCGCCTCGGCCTGGGCGATCGACTGGTTGGACACGGCGACCTGCTCCTCGAGCGCGTCGAGCTGCGGGTCGCCGAAGACCTCCCACCACTTGCCGCGCGGCAGCTCGTCGCGGGGCGTCGCCGACTTCCAGTTGGGCGGCGGCGGCTCCTTCCAGGCGGCCGGCGCCGACGCCGGCGGCCGCTGGTAGTTCGGCCCCACCATGCACCCCGAGAGGAGCGCCGCCAATCCCCCCAGCGCTGCCAGCGCCCTCGTTCCTGCACCGTTGCCTGTCATCAGCGCCTCAAGCCTCCTGGCCCGCCGGCTTCACGACCCCGGGCGGCGACGTCCGGCCGCGCACCCGCTGCCACCATAGCTGGAACCGGTCGAGGTAAAGATAGACCACCGGCGTCGTGTACAGCGTCAGCGCCTGGCTGAACAGCAGGCCGCCGACGATGGCGATGCCCAGCGGGCGGCGCAGCTCCGAGCCGGTGCCCAGGCCGATCGCCAGCGGCAGCCCTCCCAGCATCGCCGCCATGGTGGTCATGGTAATCGGGCGGAAGCGCAGCAGGCAGGCCTGGAAGATCGACTCCTCCGGCGACTTGCCCTCGCTGCGTTCGAGCTCGATGGCGAAATCGATCATCAGGATCGCGTTCTTCTTGACGATGCCGATCAGCAGGATGATGCCGATCAGCGCGATCACCGAGAGGTCGGTCTTGGTGAGCAGCAGCGCCACCAGGGCGCCGACACCGGCCGAGGGCAGCGTCGACAGGATGGTCACCGGGTGGATGTAGCTCTCGTAGAGCACGCCGAGCACGATGTAGACCGCGAGCAGCGCCGCCGCGATCAGCAGTGGCTCGTTGGCCAGCGAGGCCTGGAACGCCTGCGCCGTGCCCTGGAAGTTGCCGTGGATGGTCGCCGGCACCCCCATCTGCCGCTCGGCCTTTTCGATCTCGGTGACCGCCGTCCCCAGCGCCACGTTGGGCGGCAGGTTGAACGAGAGCGTCACCGACGGGAACTGCGCCGAGTGGTTGATGGCCAGAGGCGCCGTCGAGGCCCGGTAGCTGGTGAAGGCGGCGAGCGGCACCAGCTTGCCGAAGTTGACGTTGCTCGGATCGCTGGCCTTGACGTAGATGGCTTTGAGGCCTTCCGGGGTCTGCCAGAACTGGGGTTGCACCTCGAGCACCACGTGGTACTGGTTGAGCGCCCGGTACATCGTCGATACCGGCCGCTGGCCGAAGGCGTCATAGAGCGTGTCGTCGATCGCCTGCGGGGTGATGCCCAGGCGCGACGCGGTGGCGCGGTCGATCACCAATGTCGCCTCGAGCCCCTTGTTCTGCTGGTCGGTGTTGACGTCGGCCAGGATCGGGATCTGCCGCAGGCGCTGCTGCACCCTGGGTGCCCACTGCAGCAGCTCCGCGGTGTTGTCGCCCTGCAGCGTGTACTGGTATTGGGCGTTGCTCCCGCGGCCACCCACGCGCAGGTCCTGGATCGGTTGCAGGAAGAGGTTGACGCCGGGCACGCGCGCCAGCTGGGGGCGCAGGCGGCCGATGACCTGGTCGGCGGTGGGATTGCCCTTGCCGCGCTGGCCCTGCGGTTTGAGGCCCACGAACACCCGCCCGGTGTTGACCGCCTGGCCGCCGATGAAGGCTGACACCGAGTCGACCGCCGGGTCCTTCTGGACAATGGTCGCCAGCGTTGCCAGGCGCCGCCGCATCGCCTGGAAGGACGTGTCCTGATCGGCCTGGATGGAGCCGTTCATGCGGCCGGTGTCCTGCTGTGGGAAGAAGCCTTTGGGCACCACCGCGTAGAGGTAGACGGTGGCGGCCATGGTGAGCAGGGTGACGCAGAGCGTCAGCCCCTGGTGCCGCAGCACCCAGGACAGCGAGCCGCGGTAGCCGCGCAGGACGGCGTCGAAGGCCGACTCGCTGGCGTTGTACAGCCGGCCGTGCCGCTGCTCGCCGTGCGCCTTGAGCAGCCGCGCGCACATCATCGGCGTGGTGGTCAGCGAGATGAGCAGTGAGACGGCGATGGCAACCGAGAGGGTGACGGCGAACTCGCGGAACAGGCGGCCGACGATGCCGCCCATCAGCAGGATGGGGATGAAGACCGCGATCAGCGAGATGCTGATCGACATCACGGTGAAGCCGATCTCCTGGGCGCCGCGCAGCGCCGCCGCGTACGGCTGCATCCCCGCCTCGAGGTGGCGGGTGATGTTCTCGATCACCACGATCGCGTCGTCCACGACGAAGCCGGTGGCGATGGTCAGCGCCATCAGCGACAGGTTGTCGATGCTGTAGCCGAACAGGTACATGACGCCGAAGGTGCCGATCAGCGACACCGGCACTGCCACGCTGGGGATCAGGGTGGCGCGGACGTTGCGCAGGAAGACGAAGACCACGCCGATGACCAGCAGGATCGAGATCACCAGCGTGATCTCGACGTCGCGCACCGAAGAGCGGATGGTCCGCGTCGCGTCGATGATCACCTGGAGCTTGATGATCGGCGGAATCGACGCCGCGAGCTGTGGGATGGTGGCGCGGACCGCGTCGACGGTCTTGATGATGTTGGCGCCCGGCTGGCGGAAGATGATGAGCATCACCGCCGACTTGCCGTTGACCAGGCCGCCGGTGCGGATGTCCTCGAGCGAGTCGGTGACGTCGGCGACGTCGCCAAGGCGCACCGCGGCGCCGCTCTGCCGGTTGAAGCTGATGACCTGCGTCCGGTACTCGGCGGCTAGCAGCAGCTGGTCGGTGGTCGAGAGCGACCAGGCATGCTGGACGTCGCCCATCTCGCCCTTGGGGCGGTTGGCGTTGGCCGCGGCGAGCGCGGTGCGCACGTCCTCGAGGCTCAGGCCCTGGTCGTTGATCGCCGTCGGGTTGACGTCCACCCGCACCGCCGGCAGCGAGCCGCCGCCGACGATCACCTGTCCTACCCCGGAGACCTGGGCGAGCTTCTGCTGCAGGATCGACGACGCCAGGTCGTAGATGTGCGCGCGGTCGACCAGGTCGGAGGTGAGTGCCATCAACATGATCGGCGCGTCCGCCGGGTTCACCTTGCGGTACGAAGGATTGCTCGGCAGGTTCGCCGGCAGCTGGCCGCGCGCCGCGTTGATCGCCGCCTGCACGTCGCGGCCGGCGGCGTCGATGTTGCGGTTGAGATCGAACTGCAGGGTGACGTTGGTCGAGCCGAGCGAGCTCGTGGAAGTCATCTCGGTGACGCCGGCGATACGCCCGAACTGGCGCTCGAGCGGCGTCGCCACCGAAGAGGCCATGGTCTCCGGGCTGGCGCCCGGCAAACCCGACGAGACGTTGATGGTCGGAAAATCCACCTGCGGCAGCGGCGACACCGGCAGGAACTGGTAGGCGATGCCGCCCGCCAGCGCCACCGCCACGGTCAACAGCGTGGTGGCGATCGGCCGCTCGATGAACGGCGTCGAGATGCTCACGCGCCGCCCTCGGCCGGCCGCAGCCCGCGCGGCGGCGGTTCTTGGGCCGGCCGCTCGGCGCGGCGGCTCATCCGCCGCGCCAGGCGGTCGAAGGCAAGATAGATCACCGGCGTGGTGAACAGCGTCAGCGCCTGGCTGAAGATCAGGCCGCCGACGATGGCGATGCCGAGCGGCCGGCGCAGCTCGGCGCCGATGCCGCTGCCCAGCGCCAGCGGGATGCCGGCCAGGAGAGCCGCCATCGTGGTCATGATGATCGGGCGGAAGCGCAGCAGCGCCGCCTGGTAGATCGCTTCCTCGGGCTCCTTGCCCTCCTTGCGCTCGGCGTCGAGCGCGAAGTCGATCATCATGATGGCGTTTTTCTCGACGATCCCGATCAGCAGGATGATGCCGATGAGCGCGATGACGCTGAAGTCGTTGCCGGTCAGCAGCAGCGCCAGCAGCGCGCCGACCCCGGCCGAAGGCAGCGTCGACAGGATGGTGACCGGGTGGATGTAGCTCTCGTACAGCACGCCGAGCAGGATGTAGACCGTGATGATCGCCGCCAGGATCAGCAGCGGTTCGTTGACCAGCGAAGCGCGGAACGACTCGGCGCTGCCCTGGAAGCTCGCCTGCACGCTGGCCGGCATGTGCAGGTCCTGCTGCGCCTTGGTCACCGCGTTCACCGCTTCGCCCAGCGCGGCGGTGGGCGCCAGGTTGAAAGAGATCGTCGCCACCGGGAACTGCCCCTGATGGTTGACCGACAGCGGCGAGCTGACCGTCTGCAGCTGAGTGAACGAGCCGAGCGGCACCGAGCCGCCGGTTGCGGACTTGAGGAAGAGGTCGCCGAGGTTTTCGGGCCGCTGCTGGAAATTGGGGCTGGCCTCGAGCACCACCCGATACTGGTTGAGCTGGGTGAACATGGTCGAGATCTGGCGCTGGCCGAAGGCGTCGTAGAGCGCGTCGTCGAGGTTCTGCGGCGTGATGCCCAGCCGCGACGCGGTCGTGCGATCGAGCACCAGGCGTGCCTGCAAGCCGGCGTTCTGCTGATCGCTGGCGACGTCGCGCAGCTCGGGCAGGGTCTGCAGCTTGGCGACGAGGCGCGGCACCCACGCCGCCAGCTCGGCGGCGTTGGCGTCCTCGAGGCTGTATTGGAACTGCGCGCGGCTCACCCGGTCCTCGACCGTGAGGTCCTGCACCGGCTGCATGTACAGCGTGATCCCGGAGACGTTCGCGAGCTGGATCTGCAGGCGGCGGATGAGGTCGCTGGCGTTGATGCCGCGGTCCGCGAGCGGCTTGAGGTTGATCTGGATGCGGCCGCTGTTGAGCGTGGTGTTGGTGCCGTCGATGCCGATGAACGAGGACAGGCTCTCGACCGCGGGGTCGGCGAGGATGACGCTGGCCAGCGCCTGCTGGCGGTCGGCCATGGCGGCGAACGAGATCGACTGCGGCGCCTCCGAGACGCCGAGGATGACGCCGGTGTCCTGGACCGGAAAGAAGCCCTTTGGGATCACCAGGTAGAGCAGGAAGGTGAGCGCCAGGGTGGCGACGGCGACCACCAGCGTCGCCGGCTGGTGCCGCAGCACCCAGGTCAGGGTGCGGCCATAGAAGGCGATGACGCGCTGGAAGGCGCGTTCCGAGGCGCGGTAGAAGCGGCCCTGCTCGGAGTCCTGCTTGTGGCGCAAGAGCTTCGCGCACATCATCGGCGTCAGGGTCAGCGACACGACCGCCGACACCAGGATGGTCACCGACAAGGTCACCGCGAACTCGCGGAACAGGCGGCCGACCACGTCGCCCATGAACAGCAGCGGGATCAGCACCGCGATGAGCGACACGGTGAGCGACATGATGGTGAAGCCGATCTGCGCCGAGCCCTTGAGCGCCGCCTCGAGCGGCTGCATCCCCTCCTCGATGTAGCGCATGATGTTTTCGATCATCACGATCGCATCGTCGACCACGAAGCCGGTCGAGATCGTCAGGGCCATCAGCGTCAGGTTGTTCAAGCTGTAGCCGAGCAGATACATGGCGCCGAAGGTCCCGACCAGCGACAGCGGCACCGCGACGCTGGGGATGATGGTGGCGGCCAGGGTGCGCAGGAAGAGGAAGATCACCATCACCACCAGGCCGATGGTCAGCATCAGCTCGAACTCGACGTCGGCGACCGAGGCACGGATGGTGGCGGTGCGGTCGGTCAGGGTGGTGACCTGTATCGAGGTCGGCAGCGAAGTGCGCAGCTGCGGCAGCAGGTTGGTGATGCGGTCCACCACCGAGATGATGTTGGCCCCGGGCTGACGCTGGATGTTGACGATCACCGCGGGCACCTGGTTCATCCAGGCCGCCAGCCTGAGGTTCTCGGTCGAGTCGGCGATGGTGGCGATGTCGGACAGGCGCACCGGGCTGCCGTTGCGGTAGGCGATGATCAGCGGCTTGTACTGGTCGCTCGACAGCAGCTGATCGTTGGCGCCGATCGAGTAGGACTGGTGGGCGCCGTCGAACGCGCCCTTGGCCTGATTGACGTTGGAGGTGGCGACGGCGCTGCGGACGTCTTCCAGCGTGAGGCCGTAGGCGGCGGCGGCGGTCGAGTTCACCTGGATGCGCACCGCCGGCTTCTGGCCGCCGCTGATGCTCACCAGGCCGACGCCGGGCAGCTGCGAGATCTTTTGCGCCAGCCGGGTGTCGGCGAGGTCCTCCACCTTCGACAGCGGCAGGGTGTTCGATGTCAGCGCCAGGGTCATGATGGGCGCGTCGGCCGGGTTGGTCTTGCTGTAGATCGGCGGGTTGGGCAGGTCGCGCGGCAGGTAGGTGCCCGAGGCGTTGATCGCCGCCTGCACCTCCTGCTCGGCGACGTCGATGTTGAGGTCGAGGACGAACTGCAGAGTGATGACCGAGCTGCCCTCGGAGCTGGTCGAGGTCATCTGGTTGAGGCCGGGAACCTGGCCGAACTGGCGCTCGAGTGGCGCGGTGACCGCCGACGCCATGACCTCCGGGCTGGCGCCAGGATAGAAGGTCACCACCTGGATGGTGGGGTAGTCCACCTCCGGCAGCGCCGACACCGGCAGCTGCCGGAATGCGATGGTGCCGGCGATCAGCAGGCCCGCCATCAGCAGCGACGTCGCGATCGGTCGCAGGATGAACGGGCGGGACGGGCTCACCGAGCGCCCCGCTGGGCGATACCGCCGCCACCACCGGGCTCGGCGCCGGCCATCGTCGCGGCGACCTTCATACCGGGCCGCAGCCGGTCGACGCCGTCGGTGACCACCACGTCGCCGGGCGCCAGGCCGGCGCGCACGGCGGTCGAGTCACCCTCGGTCAGCTGCACCGTGACGTTGCGCACCTCGACCGTGCGGTCGGGCTTGACGCGGTAGACGAAGGTTGCGGTCGGGCTGCGTTGGATTGCCGCGGTCGGCACCAGGACCGTTTGGCGAAGAGTGTCGACCAGCAGCCGTGCGTTCACGAACTGGCTCGGGAACAGCGCGTCCTCCTGGTTGGGGAAGACCGCCCGCAGGCGGACGGTGCCGGTCGTTTGATCGATCTGATTATCGACCGCGGCCAGCACGCCGCTGGCGAGCCGGTTCTTGTTGTCGCGATCGAAGGCGTCCACCGTCAGCTGGCTGCCGGCGTGCATCTGCTTCAGCACCTGCGGCAGCCGATCGGCGGCGATGGTGAAGATGACGGTGATCGGCTGCACCTCGTTGATCATGACGATGCCGTTCGCGTCGCTGGCGTGAACGATGTTGCCGGTGTCCACCAGCCGCAGGCCGACTCGCCCGCCGATCGGCGCCGCGATGCGGCAGTAGGCGAGGTTGAGCTTGGCGCTTTCGACCTGGGCCTGATCGCTCTCGATCGCCGCTTCGAACTGCTTGACTGTCGCGGCCTGGGTGTCGAGCTGCTGCTTGGGGACCGCGTCCTCCTTGATCAGCACCTCGTAGCGCTGCAGATCGACCCTGGCGTTCTGCAGCGCCGCCTCGTCCTTCGCTTTTTGACCTGACGCCTGCATCAGCTGGACCTGGAAGGGGCGAGGATCGAGCTCGGCCAGCAGCTGGCCCTGCTTGACCAGTTGGCCTTCGTGAAAATCGATGCGCAGCAACTGGCCGTCGACACGGCTCTTCACCACGGCGGTGTTCAAGGCGGTGACGTTGCCGAGCCCGGTCAGATAGACCGGGATGTCGCCGGTTCTGGCGGCCGACGCCACCACCGGCACCGGCGCCGACGCGGCGGCCTTGGCCTTCGCCGCTTCCGCCTGCGCTTGCGAGCGGCTGTGGCTGGCAAACAGCAGGTAGACCGCGACCGCCGCCGCGGCGAGGGCCAGCAGCCACAACCAGGTTTTCTTCTTGGGCGCGGCGGGCGGCTCCGGCGGCAGGCCGGCCGGCTCCTCGGGATGCGGCGTTCTGGAGGCGGTCGTGCCGGGTGCGCTCGAAGAGGTTGCTGGCGGAGCTTCTAGAGTAGTCGTCTGCAACGGCTCGTCGGTGACCATAGCCGAAAATTCTACCTCCGGAGGCCGCGGTCCGGGTTGCCCGACGCCCGCGTTCCCGGCGCCGCGG
>DASZHY010000248.1:0-18757 GCA_035949675.1 Thermoanaerobaculia bacterium | reverse complement strand
GCGTCATGACGGCGGCGAGGTCAGCGAGGAGCTGGCCGGCCTGGACGCTCTGCTCGCCAAGCAGATCGACGAGCTCGACCTCTCGGTGCGCTCGGCCAACTCGCTGAAGAACGCCAACATCCACACCCTCCGCGACCTGGTACGCCGCAGCGAGAAGGACATGCTGGAGACCAAGAACTTCGGCAAGAAGTCGCTCGAGGAGGTGCAGGAGGTCCTCGACAAGCTGGGCCTCTCCCTCGGCATGGAAGTGCCGGAGCGGCCGGGCAGCTCGGCTTCGGCCTGAGCCCGGCCTCCCGCTCGCCCAGCAGCACGTTGCCGGAACTGAGGAGAGACTCGAGATGCGCCACGCTGTCAAAGGCAGGAAGCTCGGCAGGACGACCTCGCACCGCGAGGCGCTGTTCCGCAACCAGCTGCAGTCCCTGATGGACAAGGAGCGGATCATCACCACGCTGCCCAAGGCCAAGGAGCTGCGGCCGCTGGCCGAGCGGGTGATCACGCGCGGCAAGCAGGGCACCGTGCACGCGCGGCGCTGGGCGCTGCGCTGGCTGCTGCGCCGCGACCTGGTCAAGAAGCTGTTCGACGACATCGCGCCGCGTTTCCGCGAGCGGCCGGGCGGCTATCTGCGCATCGTCAAGCTCGGTCCCCGGCAGGGCGACGGCGCCGAGATGGCGGTGATCGAGATGGTCGACCGCGTCGCACCGGCGGCTTCCGACAAGGCGTCAGGAAAGGAAGCGCCTGCCGGCGGCAAGGGCGGCAAGGGCGGGACGGCCAAGGCGGCCAAGGCCGGCGCCGCGAAGAAGGGCGCCGCCAAGCCGCAGAAAGCGGCGAAGGGCGGCGAGGACGAAGAGGCCACGGAGGAGCAGCCCAAGAAGGCCGCCAAGGCCACCAAGCCGAAGCCCGCAAAGGCCGAGGGCCGCAAGGCAGCGCCGCCGGCCGCTCACGGCGAGGGCAAGGGAGGCGGCGGGACGAAGCGGCCGTCCGGGCAGCGGCCGGGTGGCCGCAAGCCCACGACGCCGCAGAAGACCGGTTGATACCGGCTGATCCGGCACCTACCAAGAACCCCGCCCGGCCGGGCGCTCAGACGGCACGGGCGGTCAGCAATCCCGTCGGGCCTCCCAGGGGCCGCACCTCGCCGCCGGCTTCCCAGCCGGTGGCCGGCGAGCCAGGCCCGGACCTGCTCGTCGCTGTAGGGAACTCGCCTTCGCCGCCGGTAAGGACCAGGAACTCGTCGGGCGATTAGTACGGCGAAGACGGGCTATGCGCGCGTCGGGTCCAGTCAGGGGTCAACGGCCCTTGTGCTAAAATACGCCGCAAGGGTAAGGGACGAGATGAGCCGAAAGCTGGCCGCGGGCTACACCTGGGACGCCTTCCTCAGCTACACCAGCGGGCCGGGGATGGTTCTCGATTGGGTGGATAACCATTTTCTGCCTTCCCTCACGGGTTGGCTCGAGCACGAGCTGCCTCACCCCCCCAGGATCTTCGTCGACCGGCAAGCCATCAAGACGGGCGATTACTGGCGCCAGGTTCTACTGACCGAGCTGAACCGCTCCAAGTGCATGGTCGCCGTCTGGTGCCTTCCCTACTTCCGGTCGCCCTGGTGCGTGGCGGAATGGAGGACCATGATGCAGCGCGCGCGCAGCTGTCAGCTGCGAGGAGAGCTGGTCTATCCGGTGAGCTTTGCCGATGGCGAGTACTTCCCGCGCGCTGCCAGGGGGCTGCAGGTCGCGAAGCTCAACGAATGGAACTTTCCACAACCTGCCTTCCAGAACACTCCTGCCTATTTGAAGTTCCAAGTTGAGATGCAGAGGATTGCGAGGGAAGTCGCGGCCATGATCGCCAGGGCGCCCGGCTGGAGCGCCGATTTCCCGGTCATCCTTCCACGGCCCAGTCGGCTGCCGAAAATCCCAGATCCGAGATCGATGAATGTCCCCAGATTCTGAAAAGAATAGGCAGCAGGCGAGTACAGCGGGAACGATCGTAACATTCTACTCCTACAAGGGCGGGGTGGGGAGGACATTTGCGCTCGCCAACGTCGCCACCTTGCTGGCGGTGTGGGGATACCGTGTGCTGTGCGTAGACTGGGACCTGGAGGCCCCCGGTTTGAGCCTTTACTTCAAGAAGTGGTTGGCCCCCACGTCTGGTCCGGGAGTCGTCGATCTGCTACTGGATCGCCGCCGGCGGCGGCTCGATCCTGCCGCCTACGTCAGGAAGGTGCACATCGCGGCCACCCAGTTGAATCCTACAAACCCCTATCCCAAGGCTGATGTGAAGTTCGACTTAATGCCGGCCGGCCAAGAAGACAACCGCTATTTTTCCAAGCTCCAGTCGATCGATTGGAATGTGAGCTATCGTGTACACGGGCTGGGCGCGGTCCTCGAAGACCTACGGGACAGCTGGAAGAAACAGTATGATTTCGTGCTGATCGACAGCCGCACCGGTATCACGGACGCCGGCGGCATCTGCGCCGTGCAACTTCCGGACTTGCTGGTAATCACGCTCACTCCCAACCAGCAAAGCATCGACGGGACTTTGGAGATCGCCCGCCGGGTGGCGGCGAGCCGCAATAACCTGCCGATGGAGCGCTCAAAGCTCTTGATCCTCCCGCTGCCGAGCCGCTTCGACAAGCGGGCCGAGAGCACGATTGCACAGGAATGGCTCAACATATTCGCCACTCAGCTCCTGTCGCTCTATGACGACTGGCGCCCGAAACAGATCGCCGTTTCGGAGATCTTGAACTTCATCAGGATCCCCTATGTCGCCAACTGGAGCTTCGGCGAGAAACTGCCGGTGATAGAGGAGTATATACGCGATTCAGAGAACATCGGCTACTCGTTGGAGACCTTGGCGAGCTTCATCGCGTTGAAATTCGGCCAGACCGAGCTGCTGGTGAGCAACCGGGACAGCTATGTAGCCGCCGCCCAGGCCGGCGCGCTGCAGGCCAGGGGTCGCGATGAACGCTTCAAGCACGACGTCTACTTGAGCGCCGCCAGCGCCGACGATCCGCTGGCCAAGGCCCTGGCGAAAGGGCTGACGGGACGCGGACTGAAGGTGTTCCTCTCGGCGCTGGATGTAAGTGCCGGCGACAGCTGGGTGAGCGCAGTGGAGCAATCGCTCGCCACCGCGGAGCATCTGGTCGTCGTCGAACGAGGTGAGCTCACCAGCTACCAGCAGCATGAGGTCACATCCTTTCTTCGCTCAGTCACCAATGAGACGACGACCGCCCGCCGCCTCATACCGGTTCTCGCTGCCACGGCCCCTGCCAGCAGCGGCAAGGGACGAGCGACCTCTGCGGGAGTTCCGAACCTGCTGCGGCAATTCAGCAGCATCCGAGAAGGCAACAGACCCCCCGGCGAGATTGCGGCACTGGTTGCTCAGGCCTTGAGGGCACCAAAGGCCTCGGCCAACGACGATCCGCAGAAAGGCAGGTTTGGCGAGTCACCGTCGCGCAACGGTCGACTGTTGACCGCCAGAGTCACGGCCGCGGAGCAGAAGGATTGGTACCGCATCGTTCTCAGAGTGCGGTCCACCGAACCGGAGCATCCGCTGGCGGGCGAGGTTAAGTTCTTTCTCCATCCGACGTTCAAGCACTCGGAGATCAAGAGAGCCGCTCGTCGCGGCGAGTCTCGACTGACGTTGCGGGCATATGGAGCTTTCACGGTCGGCGTGGAGACAGATGGCGGCGAGACTTGTCTGGAACTCGATCTCGCGGAGGTGCCGGAGGCACCGCGCCGGTTCCGGGAGTCCTGAGTCGCGGCCTTTCGGAGGCGGGCCTCCCATGCGCGCCTCGAGGGCCTTGCCGGCCTGAGGGGCCAGCAAAAACATGATGCAAAACATCGTCGAGAAAGGCCGCGGGTCCGCGGGGTGAGCCCTGCCAGGACGGCCGCGGCCACCGGACCGTTGCGGTAGCGGCCGTTCTCTTTCACCAGCCAACCTCAAGGCGGTCATCGCGTCAGCGGAGACGCGAACGCGGCAGGCCGTTGTGCGCGGCGATCTCCTCGAGCGTTGCGCCTCATGGACCGGGTGAGGCCGATTTCATTGGCGACGAACGTCGCACCCGGCCGCCGAAGGAGGGTCCCGAGGCTCCACGAGCGATTGATCCTGCTTCCGACATCAGGAACTAGAAAAGATCCTAGATACTTGACATTGTCACATTGGGTGCTACCATCCTCTTGCCGGCGTCCGTGGGAGGAGTTACGTCCATGACTGAGCAAGTTCTGGCTGACGTCGAACCCCGTGCCCTGGGTGTCAGGCTGCGGCAGGCTAGGGAAGATCGCGGCTGGACCCAGGACCAGGTGGCTCGGCACCTCGGCCTCGCACGCACGACGATCGTGGCCATCGAGAAGGGAGAGCGGCGAGTGAAGCCGGAGGAGCTGGTGGAGCTAGCGACCCTTTATGGGCGAAGGCTCTCGGCTCTCTTGCAACGTGGAGCGCTCGTAGAGGGATTCGCCGTCCAGCTGCGGAGCGCCCTGCCGCCTGCGACGCCTATCGAGTCCGAGCTGCTGCCTCACATCCGGGAGTTCGAGAGCCTCTGTGAGGATTATTTGAGGCTGGAAGAGCTTCGCCACGCGCCGCTTCGCCGCCGGTATCCGCCGCCGTATGAGTTGGACAAGGTCGATCCAGGGCACGCCGCTGAGGACATCGCAGCCGAGGAGCGTAGACGTCTGGGCCTGGGCGAAGGACCGCTCTGGGATCTCAGAGAGGCTCTCGAGGGAGAGGTGGGACTTCGCATCTTCCTGCTCCAGCTGCCCTCGAAGGTGGCGGGTATGTATGCTTTCTCCGAGCCTCTAGGTGGCTGCGTCGCGATCAACCTCGACCACCCCCCGGAGCGACGGCGGCACACTCTCGCCCATGAGTACGGCCATTTCCTGACGGCGCGGTTCCGCTCCGAGGTGCTGGAGCAGGATCGCTATCAGCGCAAGCCTCACCACGAATGGTTCGCTGAAGCGTTCGGCCGGGCGTTCCTGATGCCTGCGGCAGGGGTCCGTAGACGCTTTCTAGACCTTCAACGTGAGCGCCAGGGTGGCATGACTCGCGGCGACCTGTGCCGCCTCGCCCATTATTTCGCCGTTTCCGTCGAGGCCATGGTCCGCCGTCTCGAAGAGCTCGCGCTCGTCCCCTCCGGGCTGCGGGACCGGCTCCGTCGCGAGGGGTTTCGAGTCCGCGAGGCGCAGCAGATCCTTGGTCTGGACGCAGCGGTGCCCGCCGAGCAGCCGCTGCCCGTGCGATATGTCACCCTGGCCCTGGAGTCCTGGCAAAATGGGGATCTCTCCGAGGGACAGCTCGCCCAAATCCTGCGCATGAATAGGTTGGAGGCGCGCGGGCTCCTCGACTGCCTGAAACCATCCGGGCATGAGAAGGATGGCAGCATGGATCTGGGGGCTCCCCTGGTAGGCGCGAGCGGCGGTGGAAGCGCGCGGCGGTGACATCTCGCCAGCCGCCTGGTTCCCCGCTGGTCGTCGATGCCTGCTGCTGGATCGACCTCTTCGCAACCGGTAGAATCAACGAGATCGTCGCAGCTCTGCCTTATCGGCTCGCGGTCCCACGCTACGTGGTGGAAGAGGAGGTCCTTACCACCATCTCAGTGACGGGGGTGGAGGAGCGCTGCGATTTCGCAGAGCTCCAGGCGAGAGCGCTCGTCTCGGTCTGGGACGTCGAAACCAGGGCGGAAAAGCAACAGCTCGTGCGTTTCGCCGGGCATCTCGACGACGGCGAAGCAGCCGTGTGCGCCCTTGCGGTCATGCGCGGCGGGGCGGTGGCCACCGACGACCGGAAGGCGATCAGGATCCTCGGGCAACTGGCACCCGGCGTTCCGATCGTGCAGACGCCAGAGCTCTTGCATGCCTGGGCCGATCGCGCCCAGCCGGCCGGCGATCGCTTGCTCGAGGTGCTTCAGGCAGTGCAATTGCGAGCCCGTTTCACGCCGCGGCGCGACGCTCCTTTCTCGGATTGGTGGATGCGCAGCCTGGGAGCTGATGAATAATGGCCGCCATGGCGGCGGTAGGGGAGGCGGCGGCGAAGCCGGAGCGGCTGGGGCGCAACGTGGTGACCTTGGCCGGGGTCAGCCTGCTGACCGACGTCTCCTCGGAGATGTCGTACCCGCTGCTGCCGCTGTTCCTCACCACGGTGCTCGGCGCGAGCGCCACGGCGCTCGGGGCGATCGAGGGCGTGGCCGAGTCGACAGCTTCCTTGCTCAAGCTGGTCAGCGGCAGGCTGTCGGACCGCCTGGCCGGGCGCAAGCTGCTGGTGGTGATCGGCTACGGGCTGGCGTCGCTGGTCAAGCCGCTGCTGGCTCTCACCCGCACTCCCGGGCAGGTGATGGCGATCCGGGTCGCCGACCGGGTCGGCAAGGGGATACGGACCTCGCCGCGCGACGCCCTGATCGCCGACTCGGTCGCGCCCTCGATCCGCGGCCGGGCCTTTGGCTTCCACCGCGCCGCCGACAACCTGGGGGCGGTGATCGGCCCCCTGATCGCTTTCGCCTTGCTGCGTTATGGCCGGGGCATCGACCTGCGCCGGATCTTCCTGCTCACCGCCATCCCGGCCGCCCTGTCGGTCGCGCTGCTCGTCTTCGGACTGCGCGAGCTGCCGCGCCAGCCGCGTGAGGAGCAGGAGGGAGCCGCCGGATCGGCCTGGCCGCGAGCATCGCGAGCATCGCGAACGTCGCGAGCATCGCGGCTGCCGCCCACGTCGGGGCTCGGCGCCCGCTTCTGGTGGCTGTTCGGCATCCTGATCGTCTTCACGCTCGGCAATTCGAGCGACGTCTTCCTGCTGCTGCGGGCCACCCAGCTCGGCGTCGCGCCGGCCCTGGTGCCGGTCCTGTGGGCGCTGCTCAACCTGGTCAAGTCGCTCAGCAACGTCCCCGGCGGCGTCCTCTCGGATCGCTTCGGCAGGCGGCCGCTGCTGGTCGCCGGCTGGGCCATTTACGCCGCCGTCTACCTGGGCTTCGGCCTGACCGGCGCGGTCTGGCAGGTGTGGGCGCTGTTTGCGGTTTATGGCCTTTACTTCGGGGCCACCGAAGGAGTGGAGAAGGCGCTGGTGGCCGACTTCGTGCCGGCCGACCGCCGCGGCACCGCCTTCGGCTTCTACAACCTGGCGCTCGGCATCGCCGCCCTGCCGGCCTCCCTGATCTTCGGCGAGCTGGTGGACCACGCCGGAGCCCGCGCCGCCTTCCTCTTCGGCGCCGGCATGGCCTTGCTGGCCACCGTCGCCATCTGCTTCGTAGCCCCGCCCGGCGAGCCGCGCGGCGTGGCCGCCGCAGCTGGTGCGGCCGGCCCGGATTTACGCTCCCATTCGTGAGGTTGCCGATGTCAAACG
The DNA here is from genome assembly GCA_035949675.1 of Thermoanaerobaculia bacterium. Lineage (GTDB taxonomy): Bacteria > Acidobacteriota > Thermoanaerobaculia > Multivoradales > UBA5704 > JASLEW01. The sequence goes on along the minus strand of DASZHY010000248.1, from coordinate 11,443 downwards.
ACAAATGGCTCAACTATTACTCTGGTCAAACTGTCGACGAACTGCTCGCGCTGGAGGGAGAGTATCGGATCGACTCATTGGTCCTGGCGTTCGAGCAAGCCATAGATCAGAAAGCTGACCGCAAAGGCGAGAAGAGCATCACTATCGAGGAGCGAATAGTCCTTGCGATCGAGGCTCTGGAACGTGAGGTCAACAACGGTGGGTATCATCAATTCTTCACCAACTCTACACGCGACTTTGCATCGTCCATCATAGACGCACTCTCGCGGATCGGCTGTCCAAGGACAGCGGAACTAACGCAGAAAGCGATAGCTGCGCTTCGCCTCCAGGACCTGAGCGCCGAAGCCATCGAGGCCGCCATTGCTGTAGACGACGAGGAGCGTGACGAAGAGCTCGACCGCTGTGATCAATTGTACTATCAAGCCGCAGAAAATATCGAGCAGCAGCTATTCGCCTTCATCAGAGCCAACAAGGCTGCGTTTGATCTCTGAGGGACCGCGTTGGCCATGGGGCGCCCGGGGGCGGGGACGGCCCTGCGCGCCGGCGTCGCCACCTGGTTCATCATGCACGTCGCCCTCGGGTCGCTGGTCTGGCAAGGCCTGTACCCGCTGTCGCTGGCCGTCGCCTCGACCGCCGGGGCGCTGGTGGCGATGCTCGCCGGCGGCTGGGTGGCAGGGAAGCTTTACAGCGAGCCAGCCTGAGGCGGCGCGGTAAAGGCAACGCGGTCGAGATCGGCGGGAACGGGGATTGCTTTGCGCCTGCGTCCCGGATCTCTGACCATGTCCAGTCAGTGCGGCGACCCGGCGGCGCGGGGGCCCGCCGGCGCCGGCGCCGGCATCGCCGCGGCGAGCGCGCCGGCGCGGGCGTCGATCAACGCATAGCCGCTGGCCCGCGCCTCGGGCTGCAGGGCGGCGGCCAGGGCGCGGGCGGTGGCCGGCGGGCCGCTCGCGCGGGCTTGCTCGGCGAGCGCCAGCTCGGCCTCCAGGCGCAGCTCGAGCAGGCCGCTGCGGGTCGCCTCGTCGCGCACGCCGGCAAGGGCCGCGGCGGCCTCCTGGCGTTGCGCCGGCGGCAGCAGCGAGGCGGCCCGCAGGGCGACGGTGAGATGGGTGCGCAAGTCCTGGGAGGCGGGGGCGGCAGGCGATGCCTGCAGCAGCGCCGTCGCGCGATCGATGGCGCTGCGCGCCCGCGACGTGTCGCCGGCCGCCGCGGCGGCCACGCCGGCGAGCGACAGGGCGCGGGCCTCGGCATCCGCGGCCCCCTGTTTTTCCAGCTCGCCAGCCACCGCTTCGGCGGCCGCCGCGACGGCGGCCAGGCTCGACGCCGCCGGCGGCGCCGGACCGGACCGGGCGGCGGCCAGGTCGAGCTCGGCGATCGCCAGCCGGCTCTCCGCGGCGGTGCCCTTCTCCCCGAGGCCGGTGCGCAGGCCCAGCGCCGCCTGGTGGTCGCGGCGCGCCTCGTCGAGCTGTCCCTGCCGTGCCAGCACCTCGCCGAGCCCGAACAGCGCGTACGCCGAGGCGGTTTGACTGCCGATCGCGCGGCTGCCGGCCAGGGCCTCCTCGAACCGCCGCCGGGCGCCCCCGAGATCGCCCTGATCGAGCAGCACGCTGCCGAGATTGTTGAGTGATGCCACCTCGCCGATCTTCTGCCCGGTGCGCCGGCGGATGGCCAGTGCGTCGTCGTGGCGATGCCGGGCGCCCGCGAGGTCGCCGCGCCGGCGCAGCGCCACGCCGAGGTTGTCGAGCGCATAAGCCTCGCCGGCGGCGTCGCCCAGCTCGCGGCGGATGGCGAGCGACTGCTGGTACAGCCCGGCGGCCCCGTCCAGGTCGCCGCGGCGCAGCATCACGCCGGCCAGGTTGTTGAGCGTGATCGCCTCGGCGTCACGGCTGCCGATCTCGCGGGCGACGGCGAGCGCCTGCTCGTAGAGCTGGCGTGCCCTGTCGAGCTCTCCCTGGCTGCGCAGCACGACGGCGATGTTGTTGAGCACGCCTGCCTCGGCGCCGCGGCTGCCGATCTCGCGATAGGTGGCGAGCGCCTGCTCGTACAGGCCCCGGGCCCCCGGGAGGTCGCCGCGGTCGAAACGCACGTTGGCGGCATGCGTCAAGGCCTCTGCCACGCCGGAGCGGTCGCCCGCTGCCGCGTACAGCCGCCGGCCCTCGCCGCAGGCGGCCAGGGCCTCGTCGGCACGGCCAAGGTTGCGCAGCGCCCGGCAGTCGTTGAGCCGCGCCTGCGCCACCAGCAAGCTCGCACCCAGCGCCGTAGCGCGCTCCGCCGCCCGCCCGGCGGCGCCGTGCTGGCGCTGAAAGTCGGAGCGCGCGCCGGCCGCCGAGGCCTCGGCCAGATCGAGGCGCGGGTCGTCGCGCGACGGCTCCGGCAGACCGCGCAAGACGGCGACCGTGGCGAGCGCCTCCTGCGGGCGGCCGGCGGCGATCTGCGCGGCGGCCAGGCGCAAGCCGTTGTCGAGGCTGTCCGGATACAACCCGTAGAGACGGCGGTACAGGTCGATGGCCTGGCTCCACTCGCCGGTGGCTTCGCGATAACGGCCTTCGATCAGCAGGCGGTCCGGCGCCGGCAGGCTGGCGGAGAGCTCGTAAGCCGTCCTGGCTTCGCCCCGTGCTTTACCGTCATAACCGAGCGCCGCCCAGGCGGACGCCAGCCCCGAGTGGGCCAGGGCGCTCCCGGGATCGGCCGCGACCGCCCGTGCCAGGAGGTCCCGCGCCCCGACCGGATCGAAGAGGCGCAGCTTCTGCACCCCCTCGGAGTAGAGCCGCGCCGCCTCGGGGCTGGCGGCGAGCGCCGGGCGCGCCGGCGCTGCGCCCCCGGCGCGCAGCTCGCGGCGCAGACGCTCGCCGGTCTTCGTCACCAGCTGGAAGAGGCCGCTCTCGGTGCCGGTCTCCATCAGGATCTTGGTCTCGCCGCTGTGCGCGTCCTGCAACCGCAAATCCAGGCGGATCTGGCGGTTGCCGGCGGCGCCGGCCACCAGGTAGGAACCGGCCACCAGCGCGTCGCTGCCGAGCACGGTGCGGACCCGGGCGAGGGTGTCGCGCGACAGGCTCTCGGGCTGGCCCAACCGCAGCTCGACCCGCACCCGCGCCACGTCCTCGCCGGCGACGATCCGCAGCGCGCCGCCGGCCCCCAGCTCCGTGCTCAGCATCTCGGCCAGCGCCGGCGACAGCCAGGCGGTGTCCGGGGAACCGGAAAGGTCCTTGAAGCCGAGCACCGCCACCGACCGCCGGGGCGTCACCTCGGCGCTGGCCAGGCCGAACCGGCGCTCGGCCTCCGCCCGCTTCGCTCGCCATTCCGCATAGCGGTACCAGGCGACCGCGAACGAGACCAAGATCAACGCCAGCAGGGCGCCGGTGGCAAGCCGGCGCCGGCGTAGGTGCGACCCGTAGGGAGCGACAAGCAACGAGTGCCGCGATTGGCGACGATCGGAGCCGCGGCTGCCGGCGGCCGCGGCCGCGGCAGCAAGGGCGGGGTCCGCCGCCGTGGGCTGTGCGACGGATGCGCCGGCCCCTTGGGACGAGACCTCCGGCGACGGCAGGCGCGGGAGGCCGACCGCCGCGGTCGAGGTGGCATCGGGAGCGCCGCCGGCCCGGCCGCCGATCGGCCCGGAGGTGTCGGCGCCCTGCGACGAGGCGCCCAGAGTCCCCAGCTGCGAGGCGCCGGCCGCCGCCGCGGCCGGGGCGTCGCCATTCAAGGCGGCGATGACCTCGAGCGGGCTGGCGAAGCGCGCCGCCGGCTCGCGTTCCAGGCACCGGAGGATGGCGAGCTCCCAGTGGCGGTCGAGGTTTGGGGCGTAAGCGCGCGGCGAGACGGGGTTCTCCTTGAGGCGCTTGACGGCCGTGGCCAGCAGCGAGTCGCCCAAGAACGGCACGGTGCCCGTCGCCATCTCGTAGAGCACGATCCCGAGCGCGTAGACGTCCACGGCGGTCGTGATCGCGCCACCCTCGAGCTGCTCGGGGGCCAGGTAGGCGGGCGTGCCGACCAGGCCGCCGGCAACCGTCAGGGTCGGTGCGCTGAGTTGCTCGGCCGGATGTCCGGTGGTGAGCCGCGCCAGGCCGAAGTCGGTGACCACCGCCCGCACTCCGTCGCGCGCCGGCACCAGCACGACGTTGCCGGGCTTCAGGTCGCGGTGGATGATCCCCACCTGATGCGCGGCCTCGAGGCCGAGGCAGATCTGGCGGGCGATCGGCAGCGCCGCCTCGGGCGGCAGCGGCCCGGCGCGGCGCAGCCGCTCGGACAGGGTCTCGCCCGCCAGCAGCTCCATGGTGAGGAAGATGATGGGCGGGCCGGGGTCTCCCGGCTGGCGATGGTGGGAAACGTCGAAGATGCGGCAGACGTTGGGATGGGTCACCTTGCGCGCCAGCTGGATCTCGCGCCGGAAGCGCTCGACGGCCAGGATGTCGGCACCCACGTCCGGGCGCACCGTCTTGAGCGCCACGCGCTCGTGCAGCTCGAGGTCCTCGACCTCGTAGACCTCTCCCATGCCGCCCTGCGCCAGGAAGCGCACCAGCCGGTACCGGCCGGCCAGCGTTTCGCCTGCGGTGAAGACCGGCGGCCGCTTGAGCTTTTCCGCCTCGCTCGCCGGCCGCGGCGAGAAATAGGTGAGGGGTCCGGGCCCGGCGCCGGCGCTCGGCGGCGCCGAGGGCGGCAGGGAGCCAGGCGGCGCGGGAGTGCCGACGACCGTCGGCGGGCCGGCGGCGGCCCCGCTCAGCGCACCGCCCAAGGTGACCGTCGCGGCGCCGACCCCCGGCCGCCGCACTCCGAACTCCCGGTTGCAGCCCGCGCAGCGAACCCGCACCCGCGGCGGCCCATCGGCGTCGAGCTCGAAGCGCAGCCGCTGGCCGCATCCCGGGCAGGTGACGGCGAAGGTGGAGCAGGCTGATGAGCTCATGGGGGGCCGGCTGGCGGCTCGCCTCACTTTGGATTCCACTCAGGAGTTGCGTTGATTGTAGCCGAACCGGCGGCCTCGCGCCCCGGGGTGGCCGGCCGCACAGGCCCCGGCAGCAGGCCCATGGCAGCAGGTGGCTGGAGGCGGCCGCCCCGTTCCGTCAGCGGCAGCGCACGATCATTGGTGGAGGCCTTCGGGTGCGCCGAAGGCAGGGCCACGGTCCGGCGGAGGATCGCCGGCCCCCGGACCGGCAACCAGACCTTGCACACGAGCCTGCTGGCGCCGGATCGTTCTTGGCGCCGGCGCGGGAGAAACCGATGAAGAAAAAGGAAACCGGGAAGCTGAAGCTCAGCAAGGACACTCTCCGTCAGCTCGAGGACACCCCGCTCGATCGGGTGAAGGGAGCCCAGCCGACGACGACGGTGCTCACCCACGTCAACAGCTGCACCTGCTAGCGACGGTTCGCGTCGTGCCGCGCGGTCCGGTTGGATCGCGCGGTCGGCGCTCGCGGTGATCGCCGCAGGCGCCGCGAGCGCCGCGGGCGTCCGCTCCGGGTTCTCGCGCGCTCCGGATCAACCGTAGTTCACGCCTGGATAGAGGAGGCGAAGGGCTGCCAGCTGGATGGGGTAATAGATGGGGTTGAAGAGCTGCCAGGCGACGACCAGGCCGAGCAGCGACATGAAGGGCTGGGTGATCAGCGCGGCGTAGCGCTCCGCGGCCGGCGGCGGGAGCAGGGCGGGGATCACCGCGCTGCCGTCGAGCGGCGGCAGCGGCAGCAGGTTGAAGATGCAGAGCAGGAGGTTCAAGGAGAACACCAGCGACAGCGGCCCGACCACGCCCGCCAGCGGGCCCTCGACGGTGCTGGCGGTAATCTGGGTGAAGGAGACGCTCTCGGGCGCTTTGAAGACGCCGGCAGCCATGCCGCCGCGGATCGCGGCGCCGGCGGCCAGCACCAGCAACAGGTTGGCCGCCGGGCCGGCGAGCGCCATCACCGCCGCGCGCCGGGGGAAGCGGCGCGCCCAGGCGGGATCGTAGGGAGCGCTCGCCCAGCCCATCATCCAGCCGCGGGTGAAGAAAGTGATCAACGGGATCGCCACCATCCCGATCGGCTCGCGCCGGATGTGAGGCAGCGGGTTGAGGGTGACCTGGCCGCCATGGTAAGCGGTGGGATCGCCGAGCCGGTAAGCGGCAAAGGCGTGCGACGCCTCGTGCAGCGTCGTCGAGAAGAGAAAGACCACGAACCAGGTGAGGCCGAGCCCCACCGTCGCGAGCGAGAGATGAGGTTCGAGAGACACGCCGTCGTCAGTGCCCGGGCCCGGGCGCCGGTGCCCCGGGCGCCGCCTCGAGGTAGCGCCGAGGCTGGCGCGCGGGGCGAGGCTGCCGCGCGGGGCGGAGCTGGCCGGATGATTGGCCTGACAGGGGCATCAGGCTCGGCTCAGGTACTTGTCTTCACGGGTGTCGATGAGGATCTTGTTGCCCACCTCGACGAACGGCGGCACCTGGACGACCAGCCCGGTCTCCATCTTGGCCGGCTTGTATGAAGCGCTGGCGGTCGCCCCCTTCATGCTCGGCTCGGTATCGACCACCGCGAGCGTGACGGTGTTGGGAAGCTCGATGCCGACCGGCCGGTCCTCGTAGAAATCGACGGTGATCACCGTGTTGGGCAGCAGGTAGAGCATGGTCGTGCCCAGCGTCTCGTCGTCCAGGGTGATCTGCTCGTAGTTCTGCTGGTTCATGAAGTGGTGCCCCGAGGAGTCGGAATAGAGGTACCCCATCGGGAGGGTCTCGAGGATTGCACGGTCCACCTTCTCGGTGGAGCCGAAGCGGTGCTCGAAGCTGTTGCCGCTGCGCAAGCTGCGCATCCGCGCCTGCACGAAGCCGCGCCAGTTGCCGGGAGTGACGTGCTGGACGTTCATGATCCGGCAGACGTCGCCCTCGAAAAGGATGCACATGCCGGCTCGCAGCTGAGTTGCCTGGATCAAGCGATTGGTCTCCCGATTGGTTTCCGACGCCCCAATGCGGGGTTCGCCGCGCGTTGGGCCGTACAGAATAGCACGGGGGGCACGAGAGCTATTCCTGCTCTGGGTGGCGCTGCTTGGCGGCCTCGGCGACGATCTTCTCCTGCACCTGCCGCGGCACCTCCTCGTAGTGCGAGAACTCCATGTGGAAGCTCGACCGCCCCTGGGTCATGGCGCCCAGGACGCGCGCGTAATCGAGCATCTCGGCCATCGGCACCTGGGCGCGGATCACATGGGTGCCGTTCTTGGACTCCATGCCCTGCGGCCTGCCGCGTCGATGCGAGAGATCGCCCATGATCTCGCCCATGAACTCCTCGGAGGTGGTGACCTCGACCTTCATCACCGGTTCGAGCAGCACCGGGCTGGCTTTGGCCATGGCTTCTTTGAACGCCAGCGATCCCGCGATCTTGAAGGCCAGCTCGGATGAGTCGACGTCGTGGTACTGACCGTCCAGGAGCCGCACCTTGAAGTCGACCACGGGGTACCCGGCGAGAAAGCCGCGGCGGCGGGCCTCCTGGATCCCTTTCTCGACCGCCGGCCGGAAGTTCTGCGGGATGGCGCCGCCGAAGATCTGGTCGACGAAGCTGAACTCCTCGCCGCGCGGCAGCGGCTCGATAGCGATCTTGCAGTCGGCGAACTGGCCGCGGCCGCCGGTCTGCTTCTTGTGGCGGCCGTGCCCCTCGGCCGGGCGCTGGATGGTTTCGCGGTAGTGGACCTTGGGCGGGTGCAGGATGACGTCGACGTGGTAGCGGTTACGGAGCTTGGCGACGGCGATCTCGATGTGCTGCTGGCTGGCGCCGGAGAGCAGGTGATCGTGCGACTCGGCGTCGCGGCCCGCGCGCAGGCTGAGGTCCTCCTCCATCAGCCGGGCGAGCGCCTCGCCGATCTTCTCCTCGTCGCCTTTCGCCTTGGGCTCGACCGCGAACACCATCGCCGGCTCGGCGACGTTGATCCAGCCGAGGCGCAGCGGCCGCTCGCGGCTGGTCAAGGTGTCGCCGGTGGCGGTCGCCTTGAGCTTGGCGACGCCGCCGATGTCGCCCGCGACGAGGCGCGGGACGGCGGTGCCGCTCTTGCCCTGGAGGGCCAGCAGGTTGCCGAGCCGCTCGTTCTCCTCGGTGCGGCTGTTGTAGACCGTCGAATCGCTGGCCAGCGTGCCGGCGACGACGCGCAGGATCGAGATCTTGCCGGTGAAGGGGTCGGACAGCGTCTTGAAGACCAGCGCCGCCAGCGGTCTCGCCGGGTCGCCGGCGAGCTCGACCGGGTCGCCGCCCACGTTGGTGCCGGGGAAGGGCGTGCGGTCGGCCGGCGACGGCAGGTAGGCCACGACGGCGTCGAGCAGCGCCGACGGGCCGATGCCGTGGCCCCCGGCGCTCAGGGTGAGCGGGAAGATCTGGCGGCGGGCGATGGCGCGGCGCAGACCTGCCTCGAAGTCCTCCTGGGAGAGCGAGCCCTGCTCGAAGAAGACCTCCATCAGGCGGTCGTCGGTCTCGGCAACCGCCTCGATCAGCCGCGCGCGCGCTTGCTCCGCCACCGCTTTCGAGTCGGCCGTCTCGGCCTCGAGATCGGTCGGGGCGGCCTTGCCGTTGCCGTCGCGGTTGAAGCGGTAGACCTTCTGCCGCACCAGGTCGACGACGCCGGCGAAGCCCTGCTCGCTGCCGATCGGCAGCTGGATCGGCAGCACCGAGCGGCCGAAGGCCCGCTGCACGCTGCCCAGGGCGCGGTCGAAGTCGGCGCGCTCGCGGTCCATCTTGGTGAGGTTGAGCATCACCGGCAGGCCGATCTCGGCGGCGCAGCTCCAGACCTTCTCGGTGTTCACCTCGACGCCGGAAACGCCTGAAACGGCCAGCACAGCGGCGTCGGCGGCGCGCAGGCCGGCTTGCGTCTCGCTGAGAAAGATGTGGTACCCGGGGCAGTCGATCAGGTTGACCTTGTGCTGCTGCCAGGGAACGAAGCAAGCGGCCAGGCCGATCGAGATCTTGCGCTCGACCTCTTCACGGTCGAAATCGGTCAACGTATTGCCGTCCTCGACTCGCAGCAGACGATTGGTCACCCCTCCGGCGTACAGCAGCGCACTCACCAGGGTGGTCTTTCCGGTGTCGTTATGCCCCGCGACCGCCACGTTCCGGAGCTTCTCAGGACTGTCCACTTGCATCGCCTGGACCTCCATCAAGAGCACGAGCCAGCTCGGCAATATAGCATAGCGGAGCTTGCCGCCGGGCCGGGTGGCGGGGGCTTAAACAGCGGATAATGAGCGGGTTACCAGGTGAGCCCGGAGCTGCGGGCGGTTTGACTCGCCGGTCCCGCCCGCCCTAGAATCGGGCCAACGACAACCCTTTGCCATGCTGCCCCTCTCTCCTAGCAAGCTGGGCCGATACGAGATCGTCGACGAGATCGGCAAGGGGGCCATGGGTGTCGTCTACCTGGCACGCGATCCGCTGATCGGGCGCCTGGTTGCGCTCAAGACATTTCGCATCAGCTATTCGGTCAAGGACGCCGAGCTCGAGCAGTTCCGGGCGCGGTTCATCCGCGAGGCGCAGAGCGCCGGCATCCTGTCGCATCCCAACATCGTCACCATCCACGACGTGGTCGAGCGCGGCGAAGAAGGGCTCGCGTTCATCGCCATGGAGTACGTCCGTGGCACCAACCTCAAGGCCCTGCTGCAAGCGCCACAGCGGCAGACGCTCACCTTTGCCAGCGAGATCCTCACCCAGATCGCGGACGGGCTCGACTACGCCCACTCGTGCAAGGTCATCCACCGCGACATCAAGCCGGCCAATATCCTGATCAACACCGAAAACCGGGCGAAGATCACCGATTTCGGCATCGCCCGCCTGGATACCTCGAACCTCACCCAGGAAGGGCAGCTGCTGGGCACGCCCAATTACATGTCGCCCGAGCAGATCCTGGGACGCGACGTCGACCATCGCGCCGACATCTTTTCCCTGGGCGTCGTGCTGTACGAGATGGTGACGCGCCACAAACCGTTCCAGGGCGAGAACCTGACGGTGGTGAGCCACCGTATCGTCTACGATCAGTTCACGCCGCCCAAGGAGTACGCCGGCGACCTGCCGCCCGGCACCGACCAGATCCTGGCGAAAGCGCTGGAGAAAGATCCCGGGCGGCGCTACCAGCGGGCGCGGGACATGGCCGACGACCTGCGGCGAGTGCTCGGGAGCGTCGGCGTGCGCGACACCCTCAACGAGACGCAGAGCCTGTCGACGACCGCGGTGTTGCCCGCGCACCTGCTGCGGCCCGCGGCTCCTGCCGTGCCGGCTGCTTCGGCTGCGGCTGCCGCGGTCTCGCCGGCGGTCCTGGTGGCCGTGCCGCCGCTCCCGGCAACTGGTGGCGAGCCCGCGGTCGTCGCCGAGGCCTTCGGAGTGCAGGCGTTCCCTGCTGCGGCGGCATGGCCGGTCGCCGCTCCGCCGACGGCGCCCGCTGCTGTTCTGCCGTACCCGCACTCCACCCGGCCGATCGTGTTGCCGCCGGAGCTGGCCGGCGCGGAGCCGGCGGCAACGGGCGGCGCCGGACACCTCGAAGCGGCGCCCGTGCCGCTGCCGGCGGCTGCCGAGACGCCGGCGGTCCAGGCATCCCCGTCCGCGGACCTGCGGCCGTCCACGCCGGGGCGGGCACCGGCCAAGGGACTCTTCGCCATGCCTCCCCCGGCGCGCCTGGCGGCGGCGGTAGCGGTCGGCCTGGGCGTAGGGCTGCTGCTCGCCGCGGGGGGCGTCCTTTGGGCGCGAGCGGGGGCAGCGCCGGCCGCGCCGGGCTCATCCGCGGCGCGCCCGGAGGCGTCACAGGCGACCAGGCTGCAGGTGCTCGGGCTGGTTCGCGATGGCCGGCGCCGCCTCGACGCCGGCGATGCCGACGGGGCGGCGGCGGCGTTCCACGCCGCCGAGCAGCAGCTGCCCGGCAGGCGCGCGCTGCGCCAGCTGAGTCAGGAGGCCGAGCGCCGGCAAGGCGACCGCCGCAGGAGAATCGATCAGGAGCGGACTATCGAGACCAGGCTCGACGAAGGCAGGCTGGCCTTGGCGGACCGCCGCTACCAGGAGGCCGAGACGGCGGCGCTGGCGGTGCTCACGATGAGCCCCGGCAACACCGTTGCCGAGGAGATCCTGGCCTCGGTCAAGGACGGGCGGTCCCGCGCCAAGGACCGCACGGCGTCGGCCGCCGCACGGCAGCAGGCGCGCACCGTTGCGGTTGCCGCGCCCCCCATCCGGCCGGACGCCGCGCCGCGCACCGACCAGCCGTCCACGGCCCCGGCCGCCGAGGCCAAGGATGCGACGGTCGAGCTGGGCTTCTTCTCGGCGATGCCGGAGGGGACGCTGCTCGTTTACATCAACGGCCGGAAGGTGATGCAGGAGTCCTTCCGTTTCTATGAGAGAAGCGGTCTGTTCCGCTCGCACCCGAGCACCGGCTGGGTGCGGCGCACCTTCCACCTGCCGTCAGGCAACGCCGAAATCCGCGTCTACGTCACGCCGCAGGGCAGCGCCGCCGTGGTGCGCACTCTCTCGGGCAACGTCTCCGGCGGCGCAAC
>DASZHY010000247.1:0-9950 GCA_035949675.1 Thermoanaerobaculia bacterium | reverse complement strand
TCAGCCGGGCCAAAGCCGCGAAAGGCGCCTTCGGCCGCGGCCAGCACGGCCCCGTGGCTGCTGCGCACGCGCAGCGACAGCCCCATCGGACTGAACCAGGCCTCCTCCACCACCTGAGTATAAGGACCACCCCGCCCGCGGACGCTTGGATCAGGCACTCGCTCTTCTACGAGGCACTCAGCAGGCGGCGCAGGAGGCTGGGATCGACCGGCTTGGTGAGATGGACGTCGAAGCCCGCTTCGCGCGACCGGCGGCGGTCCTCGTCGCCGCCGTAGCCGGTGAGCGCGATCAGGCGCACCGGCGCGGTCTCCGGATCGTGACGCAGCGCGTTCGCCACCTCGTAGCCGTTCATCCCCGGCAACCCCAGATCGCAAAGCACGACGTCGGGGTGGAACTGGTGCGCCGCCGCGACGCCGTCGTCGCCCGAGACGGCGATCTCGACCTCGAAGCCCGACAGCACCAGCAGATCGCGCAGGGTCTCGGCGGTGTCGAGGTTGTCCTCGACCACCAGCACCCGCCGCGCCTGCGCCGCCGCTCCCGCCGCTCCCGAGGTCCTACCGGCCGCCGCCGGTACGTCCGGCCGGGCCGTGAGGTCCAGCGGCAGCAGCAGCTTGAACTCCGAGCCCTTGCCGCTCTCGCCTTCGCTGCGGGCCAGCACCTCTCCGCCGTGACCCTCGATGACTGCCTTGACCACGGCCAGCCCGAGGCCGAGCCCGCCCTTGGTGCGGTCGAGGGTGTGGTCGGCCTGGGTGAAGACCTCGAAGACGTGCGGCAGCAGCTCCGGACTGATGCCGACGCCGCTGTCGCGCACGCTGATCTCGGCCCGGCCGCCGGCGGCACGACGCAACCGCACCCTGACCAGCCCGCCGGGTTGGCTGAACTTCAAGGCGTTCTGCAGCAGGTGGCCCACCGCCTGCCGCAGCCGCGGCCGGTCGCCCGACACCGGCAGCGGCTCCGCCGTCAACTGGGCGTCCAGCACCAGCCCGGCGTCCAGCGCCTCGTCACGATAGGCGTCGACCGCCTCCGGCACCAGGTGGGCGAGATCCAGCGGCTCGCAGTACAGGTCGATCTCGCCGCGCGTCGCGCGGGAGGCCTCGATCAGATCGTCGACCAGGGCCGCCTGATGGAACACCTGGCGCTCGGCCGTGTCGAGCGCCCGCCGCCAGGTGGCGTCGGCCTCGCTGCGGCCGCCACGCAAGCGCAACACGGAGAGCGCGATGCTCACCGTGCTCAGCGGGTTGCGCAGCTCGTGCGCGAGCATCGCGAGCAGCTGCTCGCGCTCACGATCGGCGCGATCGAGGTCGATCGTCCGCTCGGCCAGCTGGCGCTCGAGCTGGCGGAGCTGACGGTCGCGGCGCAGCTCGCGGCGCAGCCGCGCCAGCATGCGATGCACCCGCTGCTCGGCGCCCGCCTCGCCGGCGCCGGCACGCTCCGGCTCGTAGAAGACGTTGGCGCCGACCTCGCCGGCGATCATGGCCGCGGGATGCTTGGGCAGGGCGCGCTGCAGCAGCGGCGCCGAGGAGCGCTGGCGGGAGTAGCGGCAGAGCAGAGAGACCTGTGCGCCGGCCAGGGCGCGATCGAGCCTCTCCTCCGTCTCGACGAGCTCCAGGAGCTGCCCGGACTCCGCCGCCGGCGGCATCTCCCAGCTCACGCGCAGGCCCAGGAACCCATCGGCGAGCGCCTGCCGCTCGGCGTCGCGAAGCAGGTCCAGCCAGGCGTTGGGGCCGCCGCCGCGAGGAAGGCTGATCTCGCCGAGCGCCGGCGCACCGCGGAGCTGGCCGGGCGCAAGCCCCCGTTCGATGCGCCGCCAGCTGCCGGCACCGCCCTGGTAGAGGCAACGCTCGCCGGCAGTCAGCCCGGCGGCGAAGAAGGCAGTTACCGCGGCGCGGGCCTCGGCGGCCCGTTCATAGACGAGGCAGATGTGCTTGGCGTGCTGCCGCTCGATCGCACCGCCGGGCCGGGCGCCGGCAAGGGAAGGCAGCGGACCCGGTGCCGGCGGCGGCGAAGCCTCGGACCGGCCCGGAGGCGGCCCGCCGGTTGCCGGCTGCGTCCTCTGGCCGGATGCGCGCTCGCCCAGGGTGGCGATGGTGCCGCGGGGGTCGAGAAATTGCGATTGACGTTGCATCACCTGAGCGCCTTCCGGCAACCACCGCCAGTGGCCACTCTCCCCTTCCCCTCACATCGTCGCGGCCCCCCTCCGCGGCACTGCCCAATCGGAGGTGCAAGAAGCATGCGCATGCCTCCGCGGGGCCCGGGCCGCGGGTGGCAAGCGCGACGAGTTCACTCATCTGCACCGGTTTCATTTTTTTGGGAGGCGGGCGAGCCGGCGGCGGCCTTCGGCACGCGCCCGTGCATGTAGCGGAGCAGCTTGTGGAAACCGCCGAGCATCTCGCTCATGGCCTGCTCCTCCTGCGGCGGCAGCGGCTCATCGGCACCCAGGATCTCGTAGAGGCCCGGGCCGGCGGCACCGCTTCTTCCCGCCTGGTCGGCAGCGCCGCGCCAGTAGTCGCCGCCCGCGCCGGCATTGCGCATCCGCTCCGGACGGCCATTGACGATTTGCAGGGCATTGTGCAGATCGTTCAAGTCGCAGACCAGCGCATCGAGGATCTTCTCGAGAGTGTCGAGCGAAGGGTTCTGCTTGCCGGTCTCGTAGGCGGAAAGCATCGCTTTGGTGATGCCGGCGCCCGCCGCCACCTGATACTGACGCTTGAGCTGCCGCTCGCGCAGCCAGCGCAGCGCTCTGCCAAGGCCGTCGAAAATGGGCATGCGCGGGAATGTATCCTCAACCTCTCTTTCAGGCAAGCGCAAAACATTGCATATCAATAACTTAGATCGATATCCAGGTTCTCGGCAGGCAACTCTTTATTACTTGACAGCGAGATTGGGGACGAGTACAGTTGTTGGCGGCGACAACAAGTATTCGAAAGGCGCCCCGATTCGGGCGGCGGAAGACCTTGTGCATCGGTATTGCCATCTCCAGGAGGCCCGCGGCGATGACGCACCAGTCCGACTCCGGCGAGCACCCGCATCCGACTCTCCTCGAACGGTTCATGCGCAACGAGGCGGAGCCGGCCGAGCGGCGCCGGGTCGTCCGTCACCTGATCGCCGGCTGCTCGCGGTGCATCGCGGTGACCAGCAGGCTCTGGGCGCTGGCCGACCCGCCGGGCGAGCCGCCCGACGCCTCCGCGGCTGAGCCGCCGAATCAGGCGACCCGCGAGCACCGGGAGCGCCCGGCGAGCCCGGAGGACCGCCCCCTCGGGGTCCTGCGACCCGGGCGCCCCCGGCTCCCCCGGGAATCCAGGAAGCTGGCGCCGGCCACCAGCGATCTTTCAAAGCGGCTCGCCGACGCCGGGCGGCGCATCGAGCAGGAGCGGGAGCAGGCCCCGCCGCTGGCGGCGGAGCTGCTGGCCGGCCCGCCGGCAGCCCGCGCCGCGCTGCTGGCGCGGCCAGCTTGCCTCACGCCCGCGGTCTGCGAGGCGCTGCTCGGCCGCAGCCGCGAGGCCGCCGCCGGCGAGCCAGGACTGACGCTGCAAGCCGCGGAGCTGGCGCTGGCGATCGCCGAGCGTCTGGACGACGGCGCCTGCGGTCCGACCGTCGCCCACGGGCTGCGAGTGCGTGCCTGGGCGCACCTGGCGCAGGCGCGCCGACTGGGAGACGACCTCGACGGCGCCGAATGGGCCCTGGCGGTCGCCGAGTCCCTGGCTCGCGAGATGGCCGGCCTCGCCACCGCCCCTGGCATCCCCGGCATCCGCGGCACCACATGCCTGCCCGAAACGCCGGCTTTTCCGGGCGCGCCGCAAGACGCGGACCTCGCCGGCATCGAGACCGCGGCCGGGACGTTGCCGTTCGTGCCGGCGGAATGGGCGGAGCTGCTGGTCTTCAAGGCGGGCCTGTTCGCCGACCGCGGCGACCTTGGAGGCGCGGAAAGGCTCCTCGGCCGTGCCGCCGAGCTCTTCCACGCCGGCGCCGAGCCCCAGCGGGCCGGCCGCACCCTGGTGCAGCAGGGGTTGATCCGCGCCGACATGGGCGACCGCGAGGGCGGCGCCGAGCTCCTCCGCGCCGGGGTCGATCTGCTGGATCCGGCGGCGGAGCCGGGCCTGGTAGCCGCCAACCTCTACCGCCTGGCTGCCCTGCTGCGCGGCATCGCCCTCTTCCCGAACACTCCCCACGCCGCCAACCATGCTCTGCCCGCCCTGCGGGCGCTCACCGAGGCGCTGCGCCTGGTGCGGCGCGCCCGCACCCTCTACCGGGCGCTCGGCGATTCCGCCGCCGAAGCCCACCTGACGCGGCTGCAAGGCCAGATCGAAGGGGCGCTGGGGAAGCTCGACGAAGCCGAAGCCACCCTGCTCGCGGCCACCGCCGGCCTCGCGGAGCACGGGTTCGGGAGGGAGGCGACGCTGGCGCAGATCGAGCTCGCCCTGGTGCTCGTCCAGCAAGGGCGTGCCGCCGACGTCCGCCGCCTGGGGCTCGATCGCTGGCCGCTGCTGCAGGCGCGGGACAAGAGCTGGGAGTGGGTGGCGGCGGTGCTGGTGTTCCAGGTCCTGGCCACCCGCGAGCCGGCGCACCCGGCCGCCGTCAAGCTGCTCGGCGAGCTGGCACGTTATCTGGCTTCCCGTTCGCCGCACGTGCCGCTGTACCCCCACGATCCCCGGCACCGCCGGCTGGAGCGGGTCGCCTAGGCGAAGCTCCTCCCGACCGGGCCCGGGGGGGCGAGCGGTCCCGAGGATCGCGACGCAGCGGGCGCCGCGGGTACGTGCCGAGATCGAAGGTCTTGCCTCGCCCGCTTGAGTCGCGCTCCTCGGAACCGCTCGCCCAGGGGCCCTCCGTTCGTGCCGTTTCATGCTCAGAAAAAAAACTGTTGGCCGAAGCGAAGGAGACGAAGGGGAGAGGGGCGTACCGTGGTACTGAAGATAAACTGCCGTTGGTGAACGCCGCCGAGCCGTCCTCCCTGCTCTCCCCCGCCAGCGCCCAGGCCCTCGAGCTCCCGAGCCTTCTGGCCGTGCTCTCGCAGCTGGCAGCCACCGATCTCGGCAGGGAGCGCATCCTGGGCCTGCAGCCCTTTACCGGCGAGGCGGCGCTGCGCGCCCATCGCCGCCGCTACGAGGAGGCGGCGCGTCTCGCCGCCGAGCAGCCGCTGGTTCCGGAGAGCGAGGCTCCGGTCGGCGACCTGCTGCGCCGGCTGGCTACGGGGCTGCCGCCGATTGAGGGCGCCGACCTGGTGCGCCTGGCCGAGCTGGGCCGGGCCAGCCGCGCCGCGGCGCAGCGGGTGCGCAGCGCCGACCCGCCGTGTCCTGGGCTGGCGGAGTGGATCGCGGAGCTGCCCGAGATCGAACCGCTGCTGCGGCGCATCGAGCGCACCTTGGACCGGCGCGGCGAGGTGCGGGAGGACGCCAGCCCGCGCCTGGCCGCCTTGCGCCGCCAGCTCCGCCGCGTCCGCGACCAGCTCTACCGCGACCTGGGAGACTACGTCGCCGCGCATCGCGACGAGCTGTCCGAGGACACCATCCCGATGCGCGGCGGCCGCCTGATGCTGGTGCAGACGGCCGGCGCCAGGGGCCGCGGCGGCGGCCTGGTGCACGGCCGTTCGGCGACCGGCAAGAGCTTCTACTTCGAGCCCCTGCAAGTGGTCGAGACCAACAACACCCTGCAGCAGACCGGCGAGGACGAGGAGGCCGAGCGCCGGCGCATCCTCGCCGAGCTGCTGGCCGAGGCGCGCGCCGCGCTGCCGGCTCTCGAGGCGCACGGCCGGTTCCTCGGCCTGCTCGACCAGCTGCAGGCGGCGGTGCGGTTCGCCGAGCACTGCGACGGGCGGCTCGCGGAGATCGCGCCGCGCCACCGGCTGTCGCTGGTCGCCGCCCGCCACCCGCTGCTCGACCCCCGCCTGGCCGAGCTGCGGACCGCCGCCCTGGGACAGCCGGGCCACCTCGGCGCGATCGTGCCGCTCGACGTCGAGCTGGCCCCCGAACGGCGCGCCCTGGTGATCACCGGCCCGAACGCCGGCGGCAAGACGGTGGCGCTCAAGACCATCGGCCTGCTCGCCCTGGCCGCCCAGTGCGGGCTGCCGATCCCCGCCGCCGCCGGCAGCCGCGTGCCCTGGCTGGGCGCCATGGTGGCCACGGTCGGCGACGACCAGGACCTGCTGGCCGACCGCTCCACCTTCAGCGGCCGGCTGCTGCGGCTGCGCGAGGCCTGGGAGGCGGCAGCCCCCGACAGCCTGGTGCTGCTCGACGAGCTCGGCTCGGGCACCGATCCGGCGGAGGGCGCGGCCTTGTCGATCGCCCTCCTCGAGGGTCTGCTCGAGCGCGGCAGCATGGCGGTGATCACCACCCACCTGACCGAGCTGGCCGCGGCGGCGCTCGAGATGGACGGCGCGGCCTGTGCCGCCATGGAGTTCGAGGCGCGGACCGGCCGCCCCACCTTCCGCCTGATGCCGGGACCGCCCGGCGGCAGCGAGGCGCTGGCTCTCGCCCGCCGGCTCGGCCTTCCCGCCGCCTGGCTGGACCGCGCCGAGGCGCGTCTCGGCAGCGAGCACCGCGACCTGCGCGGGCTGCTCGCCGAGGTCGACCGTCTGCGGCAGGAGCTGGCGGGCGAGCGGCTGCGGCTCGACGCCGAGGTGGCCGACGCCGAGAAGCTGCGGCTGCGGCTCGACGCCGAGCGGCGGGCCCTCGAGCAGGAGCGCCGGGAGGTGGCGCGCCGCACGCGTTCCGAGCTCGAAGCCTTTCGCCGCGAGACGGGCGAGCGGCTGCGGCAGGAGGTAGGCCGCCTCGAGGCGAGCTTCGTCGCCGGCCGCCGGCGCGGTTTGGCGGCGGCGGCGGTGGAGCGTCTGTTCGCGCAGGCTCCCGACCTCGGCGGCGAGCCGGAGCCGGAGTCCGCGGGACCGCTGGTCGTGGGCCAGCCGGTCCGCCATCGCGGCTTCGGCTGGCAGGGGATCCTGCGCAAGCTCGAGGACGGGCGGGCCGAGGTGCTGGTTCACGGCAAGCGGGTGAGAAGCCGCGCCGACGAGCTGGTGCCGGCAGGCGGCGCCGGCGCCACCGCCGGATCAGGGGCCGGACGCGCCGGCGCCGCCGTGGCGAGCGCCGCCGCCGCTGCCCGCGTCCGTCCGCGCGGCGCGGGGGCCAAGGCGCCCCTCGCCCCCGGGCGCGACCTCGACGAGGCCACGGCGGTGCCGTCCGAGATCAATCTCATCGGGGTGCGCGTCGAGCCGGCCTTGGAGCAGCTCGACAGCTATCTCGACAGCGCGCTGCTGGCCTCGCGGCGCGAGGTGCGGGTGATCCACGGCCACGGCACCGGGCGCCTGCGCCAGGCGGTTCGGCAGCACTTGCGCAGCCACGCGGCGGTCAAGGAGGTGCGCACCGGCGCCCCGGACGAGGGCGGCAACGGCGCGACGGTGGTCACCTTGCGCGACGCCGGCTAAGCTCTGTTCAGGACCTCGAGCATGCCACTAGGCAACGTCAG
Source organism: Thermoanaerobaculia bacterium (assembly GCA_035949675.1). Lineage (GTDB taxonomy): Bacteria > Acidobacteriota > Thermoanaerobaculia > Multivoradales > UBA5704 > JASLEW01. The sequence continues at coordinate 2,495 of DASZHY010000247.1, read as the reverse complement.
CCTCACCCCGCAGCTGGTCCAGGCGGTGCGCGACGCGGTGGACATCGTGGCCATCGCGTCGGAGCACACCCGCCTGCGCAAGGCCGGCCGCCGCTACCAGGGGCTCTGCCCCCTGCACAAGGAAAAGTCCCCGTCGTTCAGCGTCGATCCGGTGCAAGGGCTCTTCTACTGCTTCGGCTGCGGCGCCGGCGGCGACGCCATCAAGCTGCACATGCTCACGACTAACGACGACTTCCCTGCCGCCATCGAGGCGCTGGCCCAGCGCTACGGCATCCCGCTGCCGTCGCGCGCCGTCCGCGCCGGCGGCGCGCCGGAGCGGGATCTCGAGGGCGCGCTGCAGGCGGCGGCGCGCTTCTTCGCCGAGCAGCTGCGCAAGTTTGCCGTGGCGCAGAACTACCTCGCCAGCCGCCGCGTGCCCCCGGAGCTCGTCGAGCGCTTCGGCCTCGGCTACGCCCCCGACAGCTGGCAGGCGCTGACCGACGCCCTGAAGGCGCGGGTGGCCCTCGCCGATCTCGAGGCGGCGGGCCTGGTCGGCCGCTCGGAGCGGGATCAGAGCAGGTTCTACGACCGCTTCCGCCACCGGCTCATGTTCCCCATCCACAACCCCTCGGGCCGGCTGGTCGGCTTCGGCGGCCGCACGCTGGGCGACGACAAGGCCAAGTACATCAACACCGTCGAGACCGAGCGCTTCCACAAGGGCCATCTGCTCTACGGCCTGTACCAGGCCCGCCAGGAGATCCGCGAGGAGCGCCGCGCGGTGCTGGTCGAGGGCTATTTCGACGTCATCTCGACCGTCGCCAGCGGCCGGGCGGGGGCGGTCGCGGGCATGGGCACCGCCCTTACCCAGGAGCAGGCCAAGCTGCTGGCGCGCTACGCCGACGAGGTCGTGGTCGCCTACGACGGCGACCGCGCCGGCGAGGCCGCTTTCGAGCGCGCCCTGCCGATCCTGCTGGCCGAGGGACTGGGGGTGTTGCGGGCCCGTTTCGGCGAGGGTCACGACCCCGACTCGCTGCGCCTGCAGAGCGGCGAGGCGGCGGTGGCGGCGACGATCGACGCCGCCGAGGACGGGGTGGTGCTGCAGCTCCGGCGCGCCATCCCGGCGCCCACGGCCAGCGCCAGGCTCAAGGCCACCCAGGCCGCCTCCATCGTCGCGCTGCTCGAACCGATCCGCGACCCCCTGATGCGCCACGAATACGCCCGCCGGGCCTCCGAGATGCTGGGCTTGCCGGAAAAGGAATTCTTGAGCCGCCTCAAGGAGTTGAAGGGCTGGCGCGGGGTCGCCGAGCAGGCCGCTTCGGGGCTCGGCGGGGCCGGCGGGGCTGGCGGCACCGCCGGGGCTGCCCGTCCCCACCTGGTGCGGAGCGTCGAAGAACAAGTGCTTGCCAACCTGCTACAGATGGGTGCCGCGGACGCCGGCGATACCGGCGGCCGCTTGCCGGCGCCGCCGCTGCCCGGAGACCTGCCCCCGGCCGAGGTCTTCCTGGACCCTGAATGCAGGAATATTTACCGCAGTTTCTGCACTCTATATGCCGAGGGGGGTGGAAAGGCAGTCGATGCGCGCGCGGTGCTCGCAAGGGTCGCCTCGCAGCAGGCAACGGTTGACCGGATGGCGCAGATTCTGCTAGAAGAGCCGTTTGACCCGGGCAAATCCGGGCTGTCCGAATCCCTCGACAAGCTCGTCCGCCGCTGGCGCCAGCAGCGGCTCCGGGAGTTGCTCAGCGAGATCGCCGAAGCGCAGCGCAACGGGGACCTGGTGCTGCTGGCCAGGCTCCTCGACGAGAAGACCAGCATGAGCCAGAGCCTGCACCGGGGTCCGCGCTCCGGGGAGGGCCCCGGGCCGGCCTGATGCCGGACGCCGCCGGCCGCATCGGCGTGCCGCGGGCCGCTTGCCTGGTGCTGAAGGCGGCGGCGGCGCACGCCGGCAACCGCCGGCATTCGTTTGACGTCGATCTATTGCAGCGCCGTATACCAGTGGACGAGAGGAGAACCCATTGACCATTTCGAGCCTCACACCCGTAGAAGATAAGTACACCACGGTCAAGCAGCTGATCGAGCTGGGCAAAGAGAAGGGCTATCTCCTCTACGACGAGATCTACGAGAGCCTTCCCGAGGAGGTCGTGAGCCTCCCCGACGAGCTGGACGAGATCTACATCCGCTTTGCCGACCTGGGCATCGACGTCATCGACCGGCCGGAGCGCTACCAGAACCGCGACGATTTCGAGTCCGGCGCGAGCGAGTTCGACAAGAAAGAGGACGAAACCACCGAGTTCAGCCTCACCACTCACGAGAAGACGAACGACCCGGTACGGATGTACCTGCGCGAAATGGGTACCGTGCCATTGCTCGATCGCGAGGGCGAGGTCGAGATCGCCCAGCGCATCGAGCAGGGCGAGTGGATGATCTACGAAGCCCTGTGCGAGAACCCGGTGGTGCTGCGCGAGCTGCTGCGGCTCAACGAGATGGCGGCGCGCGACAAGCGCATCCTGCGCGAGCTG
>DASZHY010000246.1:0-2176 GCA_035949675.1 Thermoanaerobaculia bacterium | reverse complement strand
GCGATCTCCTTGCTCCAGTCGTAGAGGATGCCCCAGCGCCGGAACTGCTCCTTCATCACCTTGATGTTGCCAAACGTCCAGTCGCGCGGGTGCACGCCGCGCTGGATCGCGGCGTTCTCGGCGGGCAAGCCGAAGGCGTCCCAACCCATCGGGTTGAGCGCCCGCTTGCCATGCATGCGCAGGTAGCGGAACAGCGCGTCGCCCAGGATGTAGTTGCGGCCGTGCCCGACGTGCAGGCGGTCTCCCGACGGATAGGGGAACATCATGAGCATGTAGTACTTGCCCTCGGCATGGCGCAGGTCCACCTCGGCCACGCGCTGCCTCTCCCAACGGTCCTGCCACTTGGGTTCCACCGCCTTGGGATCGTACGGGCTGCTGCTCATCGCGCTCTCTCGCTTTCCTGTCCGGGGCTTCCTGCCAACCGCTGTCGGGGCGCCGTCGGGGCGCTGTCGGGGCGCCGTCGGGGCCTGGATTATCCTCGAAACCCGAACCCGGGGCCACTCTTCCCGCGCCTGACTGCCGGCAGGGGGCTCCGGGCCTCCGCCGGTCCGGGCTCAGGTCAGGCTGCCGGGGAAGGTGTGCTGCTTGAGCAGGCCGTCGAGCAACCCGTTGACGAAGCGTCCCGACTGCTCGGAGCCGAATTTCTTCGCCAGCTCGATGGCCTCGTCCACCACCACCAGCTTCGGCGTGTCCCGCTCGTAGAGCATCTCGTAGATCGCCAGGCGCAGGATGTTGCGGTCCACGGCCGGCATACGCTCCAGGCGCCAGTTGTCGGCCTGGCCGCGGATCATCGAGTCGATCTCCTCGCGGTGGTCGACGGTGCCGCGCACCAGCGTCTGGGCGTACTCGAAGGCGTCCTCGACCCGCCGCTTGTGACGCCCGAGATCGCCGCTCAGGTACTCGGAGACGTCGAAGGTAGAGAAGATGTGCGGCAGCGGGCTGCCGCCAAGATCGCTCTGATAGAGCATCTGGACCGCCATCTCGCGCGCCGTGCGCCGCCTGCCTGCAGTCATCGCCCTCGTCTCAATGATCCCGCGGCCGGGGAATTCCCCGCCGTACAGCTTTCCTCAGTGGCCTGGTTGCCGACGTTTCAGGATTGGCGCGACCGGTCAGGCCCGCGGAGCTTCAGGTGCGCGCGGCGCTCGCAGGCGGGCGAAGAGATCGGCCATCTCGAGCGCGGCCAGGGCAGCCTCCCAGCCCTTGTTGCCCGCCTTGCCTCCCGCCCGCTCCTCCGCCTGCTCGGTGGTGTCGCAGGTGAGCACTCCGTAGGCCACGGGCAGTCCGTGGCGCTCGGCGGCACGGGCGATGCCGGCCGTGCACTCGCGCGCCAGGTAGTCGAAATGCGGCGTCTCGCCGCGGATCACCACGCCCAGGGCGATCAGCGCATCCAAGCGTCCGCCCGCGTTGCCCGCGGTCCCCGCCGACCCGGTCGCTGCCGCCGCCGATTCCGCCGCCGCCAGGGCCGCCAGCGCTTGCGGGATCTCCCATGCCCCCGGCACCGTCACCAGCAGCACGTCGCCCACCGCCACCCCGTGGCGCCGCAGGCAGTCGGCGGCGCCGGCGATCAGCGCCTCGCCGATGCGCTGGTTGAACCGCGAGGCCACGATGCCAAAGCGCCGGCCGCTGCCGGCCAGGTCTCCTCGCGTCTCCTCGATGCCGTTCATCCCGGTGTCCTGAAGGCGCCAGAGTATAGCGCGGGGGCGGCGTGGCGCGCCATCTCGCGCAGCCACAAGCCGTAGCTGGGCGCCAGCGCCAGCTTGACCGTGACGTCGGCGGCGAGACCGGCCGCGGCGAGCGCCATGAGGCGCACCTCCTTGCGGCCGAAAGGCCAGGGCTGGCGCAGCAGCAGCGGCCTGGCGAAGAGGGCCCCGAGCAGCACGAAGGCGAACACCCGCAGCACCGACCAGGGGACCCACGCCGCGACGGCGCCCAGCACCGGGTGGCCGCTGGCGACGGCGAAGCTGCCGACGAAGTAGCTCATCCAGCCGACGAGCGCCGCCCCCATCGCCAGCCCGAGATAGCCGCCGCTCGCCCAGGTGAGCAGCAGGAACAGCCCGAGGTGCTCGAGGTGCACCGGCAGGAACAGGCGCCAATCGTTCTCCGGCGCCACGCCGGTGGCGATCCAGCCGAACATCTCGCGGCGGTAGGGCTCGCCGCGCAGGATGCCGGCGGCGGC
>DASZHY010000245.1:0-45564 GCA_035949675.1 Thermoanaerobaculia bacterium | reverse complement strand
ACCGCCGCCTACGTCGCCCCGCGCACCCCCCTCGAGGCGGCCCTCGCCGAGGCCTGGCGCGAGGTGCTGGGCGTCGAGCGCGTGGGCGTCGACGACAGCTTCTTCGCCCTCGGCGGCGACTCCATCTCGAGCTTGAGACTGCGCGCGCGCGCCGAGCAGCGAGGAGCGCGCTTCAGCATCCCGCAGCTCTTCCGGTCGCCGACCGTCGCCGGGCTGGCGCGGGAGATCGCCGCGGCGGCGGGTCCGGGCGGTGACGCCACCGCCGCAGCCGCCGAGGAGCGGGCCGCGCCCTTCGCGCTGATCGCGCCGGCCGACCGCGCTCGCCTGCCCGTGGGCCTCGCGGACGCCTACCCGCTGTCGCGGCTGCAGCTGGGCATGCTGTTCCACAGCGACCGCGACCTGCGGCTCGGGCTGTACCACGATCTCTTCACCTACCGTCTGAGCGCGCCCCTCGACCTGGCGCGGCTGCGGCAGGCGTGGCTGGGCCTCTTGCGGCGCCACCCGGTGCTGCGCACCTCCTTCGATCTCGTCTCCTACCAGGAGCCGTTGCAGCTGGTCCACCGCCGCGCCGAGCTGCCGATCGCCGTGCTGGACCTACGGCCGCTGGCCCCAGCGGCCCAGGCGTCGGAGCTCGCGGCATGGCGGCGGCGGGAGCGGACGAGGCCCTATGTCTGGAGCCGGGCGCCGCTCTCGCGGGTGACGGTCCACGACCTGGCCGAGCAGCGCTGTCAGCTCAGCGTGAGCTTCCACCACGCGATCCTCGACGGCTGGAGCGTGGCGACCCTGCTCACCGAGCTCGGCGGCGCCCTCGGCGGCGGCCCGGACCCGGGAACGACGCCGCCGCCGCTCGCCAGCTCGTTCGCCGACTTCATCGCCCTCGAGCGCTCGGCGCTCGCTGCCGGCGAGAGCCGGAGCTTCTGGCTGCAGCGGCTCGCGGGGGACCCGCCGGCGTCGATCGCGCGCTGGCCAGGCGCGAGCGGCTCGGCGAGGTCGGTGATGTCCGCCGTGGGGCGAAGGGTCCCCGCGGAGGTCATGGACGGGCTGCAACGGCTCGCCGCCTCGCTGGGCGTCCCGCTCAAGAGCAGTCTGCTGGCGGCGCACCTGCGCGTGCTGGGGTGGTTGAGCGGCGAGGCCGAAGTGTTGACCGGTCTGGTGGCCAACGGCCGCCCCGAGGCCCCGGACGGCGACCGGGTCCTCGGCCTGTTCCTCAACACGCTGCCGCTGCGCTTCCGGTTGCCGCGCGACAGCTATGAAGAGCTGGTGCGCCAGGCCTTCGCCGCCGAGCAGGAGATGCTGCCGCACCGCCGCTTCCCGCTCGCGGAGATCAAGCGCCTGCTCGGCGGTCTGACCCTCGACAGCGCCTTCAACTTCGTTCACTTCCACGTCTACACGACGCTGGCGGACGACGGGCGGCTCGGGGTGCTGGCGGGAGAAGTCGAGGAGACGACCGACTTCCCGCTCACCACTCATTTCCAGATCGAGCCTTTCTCCGGCGCGGTCGGGCTCGAGATCAGGTTCGACGCCGCCCACTTCCCGCGGCCGCAGATGGAGCTGGCGGCCGATTATTACCTGCGCGCGCTGGCCATCCTGGCGGCGGCGCCGCGGCAGCGTTGCGATGGGGGCGTCCCCTTGGCGGCGGCGGAGCGCCAGCAGCTGCTGGTGGAGTGGGAAGCGGGGCGGTGGCCGGCGGCGCGCCCGGCGGGGTGGGCGGGCGACGGCTGGCGGCTCGACGAGCTGTTCGCGCGCCAGGCGGCGGCGCGGCCGGAGGCGGTAGCCGTGGTCTGCGGCAGCGAGCAGCTCCCCTACGGCGAGCTGCTGGCACGGGCCGAGCGCCTGGCCCACCGGCTGGCGGCGCTCGGCGTCGGCCCGGAGGCGCGGGTGGCGCTGTGCCTCGAGCGCTCGGTGGCCATGGTGGTGGCCATCCTCGCGGTGCTGCGGGCGGGCGGCGCCTACGTCCCCATCGAGCCGGAGTCGCCGCGCGAGCGCCAGGAGCTGATGCTGCGCGACTCCGCCGCGGCGGTGCTGGTGGTGGGCGCGGGGGTGGAGACCGCGCCGCGGGGGGCGCCGGCGGCCGGCGTGCTGGTGGTGGACGACGCCGGAGAGCTGGTCGCGGACGACGCCGCGGCGGCCGGCGCCGACGCCGCCGGCCCGGGCGCCGCCGGCCCGGGCAGTGGCGGCCGGCAGTGGCCGGCCGGCAGCGCGCCCAGCGGGCTCGACGACGCGCTCGCCTACGTCATCTACACCTCCGGCTCGACCGGGCGGCCGAAGGGGGTCGGGGTGACCCACCGCAACGTCGTGCGGCTGTTCAGCGCGACCGCCGAGCGGTTCGGCTTCGGCCCCGACGACGTCTGGACCCTGTTCCACTCCTATGCCTTCGACTTCTCGGTCTGGGAGCTGTGGGGCGCGCTGCTCTACGGCGGCCGGCTGGTGGTGGTGCCCTACTTCGTCAGCCGCACGCCCGAGCAGTTCGCGCGGCTGCTCGCCACCCAGGCAGTGACGGTGCTCAACCAGACGCCGTCGGCGTTCCGGCAGCTGGCCGCGAGCGGCCAGCCGCACCCGGCGCTGCGCTGGGTGATCTTCGGCGGCGAGGCGCTCGAACCCGCCCGCCTGACGCCCTGGCTCGCCGACCGCCAGGCCGCGCCAGGACCGCCGGCGCCCCCGCGCGGCCGGCCGCGCCTGGTCAACATGTACGGCATCACCGAGACCACGGTGCACGTCACCTACCGCGAGCTGCGCGCCGAGGACGCGCGGCGGCCGGGGGTGAGCCCGGTCGGCCGCGCACTGCCCGACCTGGCGGTGTACCTGCTCGACGCCGGCCTGGCGCCGGTGCCCATCGGCGTGCCGGGCGAGATCTGCGTCGCCGGTCCGGGAGTGGCGCGGGGCTACCTGGGACGCCCCGAGCTGACCGCCGAGCGCTTCGTGCCCGATGCCCTCGGCGGCGAGGCCGGGACACGCCTGTACCGCTCCGGAGACCTGGCGCGGCGGCGGCCGACGGGCGAGCTCGACTACCTCGGGCGGCGCGACCACCAGGTCAAAGTGCGCGGCTTCCGCATCGAGCTGGGGGAGATCGAGCACGCGCTGCTCGCTCACCCGACCGTCGCCGATGCGGTGGTCGCGGCGCCCGAGGAGGCCGGCGGCGCGCGCCGCCTGGTGGCCTACGTCGTGCCGCGCGGCGGCGCCGCGCCCGCCGCCGGGGAGCTGCGCCGCCACCTGGCGCGGCAGCTGCCGGAGTCCATGCTGCCGGCCGCCTGGGTGTTCCTCGAGCGCCTGCCGCTGACCGCCAACGGCAAGGTGGACCGGCGGGCGCTGCCGCCGCCGGACGGCGCCCGCGCCGCCGCCACCGCCGCCTACGTCGCCCCGCGCACCCCCCTCGAGGCGGCCCTCGCCGAGGCCTGGCGCGAGGTGCTGGGCGTCGAGCGCGTGGGCGTCGACGACAGCTTCTTCGCCCTCGGCGGCGACTCCATCTCGAGCCTGAGACTGCGCCTGCTGGCGGAGCGCCGCGGCATGAGCTTCGGCATCCAGCAGCTGTTCCAGAACCCGACGGTCGGCGCCCTGGCGCAGGCCATGTCCACGGCCGCCGCCGCGCCGGCCGCGACCACCGCGGCGGCCGGCGGGCCCGCGAGCGCGCCCTATGCGCTGCTGCAGCCGGCGGACCGCCGCCGCCTCCCCGCCGGGGTGGTGGACGCGTGTCCGCTCTCCGCCTTGCAGCAGGGCATGCTCTTCCACAGCGAGCTGCACGCCGCGCAGGGCATGTACCACGACGTCCTCAGCCATCATCTCCAGCTTGCCTGCGCGCAAACCCTGCTGCGGCGGGCGCTGGGTCAGCTCGCGGCGCGGCACCCCATGCTGCGCACGGCGTTCGAGCTGAGCGACTTCAGCGAGCCGCTGCAGCTGGTATATGCCGAGGTCGAGGTGCCGTTCGCCGCCGTCGACCTGCGCCGGCTGGCGGCGGCGGCGCAGGAAGAGCAGCTGCGCGTCTGGCTCCGGGCGGAAAGCAAGCGGCCGTTCGACTGGCGGCGGGCGCCGCTGCTGCGCGTCCACCTCCACCGCCGCAGCGAAAAATCGTTCCAGCTGACGCTGACTTTCCACCACGCCATTCTCGACGGCTGGAGCCTCGCCACCCTGGTGACCGAGCTGTTCCAGATCTATCTCGCCCTGCTGGGCGGCGCCGAGCCACGGCTGGCGGAGCCGCCCATGGCCCGCTTCGCCGACTTCGTCGCGCTCGAGCGCGAAGCGGTCGCCTCGGCCGCGCAGCGCGAGCACTGGCTCCGCCAGGTAGGCGGGGGAGTGGCGCCGCTGCCGCGCTGGCCGTCGGCGCGCGCCGCCGCCGCCGCCACCTTCGCCCGCACGCGCGAGCTGGTCCCGGACCCGCTGCGCCAGCGCCTGGAGCGGCTGGGCGCCGCGCTCGCGGTGCCGCTCAAGAGCGTGCTGCTCGCGGCGCATCTCGCCGTCGTTCGCCTGCTCACCGGCAGCGACGAACCGGTGACCGGAGTGATCGCGAACGGCCGCCCGGAGCAGGCCGACGGCGACCGCGCGCTGGGGCTCTTCCTCAACACCGTGCCGCTGCGCCTGCGGCTGACCGGCCTCAGCTGGCGCGAGCTCATCGCACGGGTGTTCGCGGCCGAGACCGAGTCGCTGCCCTACCGTCGCTATCCGCTCGTCGAGCTGCGGCGCGCGCTCGGCGGCCGGCAGCCCTTCGCGGCGGTGTTCAACTTCGTCCACTTCCACGTCTACGATCAGCTGATCGACCGCGGCGAGATCGCGGTCCTGAGCGGCGGCTTCTCCGAGACCGCCGAGTTCCCGCTCATCGCCGGCTTCGGCATCGACCCTCTCGCCGGCGGCCTGGAGCTGCAGCTCGAGCACGACGTCGCGCTGCTCGCGCCCGCGCAGATGCGCGCCATCCGCGGCTACTACCTGAGCGCGCTCGCGGCGATCGCCGCCGCTCCCGGAGCCAGCTGCGACAGCTGGACGGCGCTGTCGGCGGCCGAGCGGCACCAGCTGCTGCGGGAGTGGAACGACACGCCGGCGGTCGCCGTCGTCGCCGGCTCGCTCGTCGACCGCATCGCGGCGCGGGCCGCGCCCGCCGCCCTGGCGGCGATCTGCGGCGAGCGGCGCCTGACCTACCGCCAGCTCGCCGAGCGCTCGGACCTGCTCGCCCATGCCCTGGTGGCGGCCGGCGTCGGCCCGGAGGTGGTGGTCGGCATTTGCGTCGAGCGCTCGCTCGCCCTCGCCGTCGGCCTGCTCGCGGTGCTCAAGGCCGGCGGCGCCTTCTTGCCGCTCGATCCCTCCCACCCCGGCGAGCGCCTGGCTTTCATGCTCGCCGATGCGGGCGCGCCGGTGCTGCTCACCGAGCCGGCGCTGGCGCAGCGGCCGTGGCCGGGCGGACTCGAGCTCGTGCTGTGCGACCGCGAGGGGCGGGTGCTGCCGCGCCAGGGGCGCGCCGCCGGCGCGCCGCGAGCGGTCCGCGCGCCGGCGCCGGAGAACCTGGCCTACGTGATCTATACCTCGGGGTCGACCGGCCGGCCGAAGGGCACGCTGGTCGCGCACGCCGCGCTCGCGGCTTACGCGCAAGAGGCGGCGCGGCACCTCGGGCTGGGCCGCGACGATCGCTTCCTGCAGTTCGCGCCTCCCAGCTTCGACGTGATGATCGAGGAGATCCTGCCGATCTGGCTGGCGGGCGGGGCCGTGGTGCTACCCCGGCGGCCTGGTCCGCTCTCGCTCGGCGAGCTGCGGCGCGAGCTCGAGGCCAGCCGGGTGACGGTGGCGGAGCTGCCGACGGCCTACTGGCAGGAATGGGTGGAGGAGCTGGCAGGGCAGGGACCGGGCTTGCCGAGGTGGCTGCGGCTGCTCATCGTCGGCGGCGAGCGGATGAGCCCGGCGGCGCTCGCGAAGTGGCGCCGCTTCGACGCGGCGCCGGCTCTGCTCAACGTCTTCGGAGTGACGGAGGCCACCGTCACCTCCAGCTTCGGCCGGCTGGCGGCGGGCGCGGCGTCCGACCGGTTCCCCATCGGGCGGCCGCTGGGCGGGGTGCGGCTGCTGGTGCTCGACGACCGCGGCGAGCCGGTGCCCGCCGGCGTCACCGGCGAGCTCGCCATCGGCGGTGCGCTGCTTGCCCGGGGCTATCTGGGGCGTCCAGAGCTGACGGCGGAGCGCTTCGTGCCGGACCCGCATGGCGGCGAGGCCGGGGCGCGCTCGTACCGCACCGGCGACCGGGCGCGGCAGGACCCCGACGGCGCGATCGACCTGCTGGGCCGCGGCGATCGCCAGGTCAAGGTCCGCGGCTCGCGCGTCGAGCTCGCCGAGGTCGAGGCAGCGATCCTGCGGCACCCGGCCGTGCTGCAGGCGGCGGTGGCATTGCGCGAGGACCGGCCGCCTGACAAGGTGCTCACCGCCTACCTCGTCGCCGACTGTCCGCCCGATCGCGCCCGGCCGCTGCTGGCGGAGCTCCGCGAGCTGCTCGGCCGCGAGCTGCCGGAGTTCATGCGGCCCGCCGCCTTCGTGATGCTGCCGGCCCTGCCCTTGACCGCCCATGGCAAGGTCGATCGGCAGGCCCTGCCGGCCCCGTTCGCCGCGGTCGCGGCCACCGCTCCCCGTGCCTTCCGGCCGCCGCGCACGCCGCTCGAGGAGATCGTCGCGGCACTCTGGCAGGACGTGCTCGCCGTCGCGCGGGTGGGCGTCGACGAAGATTTCTTCGCGCTCGGCGGCGACTCGCTGTCGGCCACGCGGCTGATCTCGCGGCTGCGCCGCACCCTGGACCTCGAGCTGCCGCTCGCCGCGCTGTTCGAGGAGCCGACCGTTGACGGCCTGGCGCGGCGGGTCGAGGAGGCGCGCGGCGCCGTCGACCGCCAACCGCCGCCGCCGCCGATCCGGCCGCGCCTCGACCGTTCGCCCGGCGCGAAGCTGCCGCTTTCCTTCTCCCAGCAGCAGCTGTGGCTGACCGAGCAGCTGCACCCGGGCAGCGCCGTCTACGCCATGCCGGAGGCACTGGCGGTGCGCGGACCGTTCGACGAAGCCGCCCTGGCGCGCGGCCTGACCGCGGTCGTGCGCCGCCACGAGGTGCTGCGCACCGTGTACCGGCCGGGCGTCGCGGCACCCGTCCAGGTCGTCCAGCCCGCCCCTGCCGCCCCGCTCCGCCTGGTCGACCTCTCGGCCCTCGCCGCCGTCCACCGGGAGCGGGAGAGCCGCCGGCTGCTGGCGGCGGAGGCCGGCCGCGGCTTCGACCTTGCGCGGGGCCCGGTGCTGCGCGTCACCCTGCTCCGGCTGGGCGCGATGGAGCGCGTGCTGCTCCTCAACCTGCACCACATCGCGGGCGACGCCTGGTCACTGCACCTGCTGGTCAGAGAGCTGCTCGCCTGCTACCGCGCCTTCGCGCTGGACGAACCGCCGCTGCAATATGCCGACTTCGCGGTCTGGCAGCGCGAGTGGTGGAGCCCGGACCGGCTCGAGCCCGCGATCGCCTACTGGCGCCGGCAGCTCGCCGGGGCCCCCGCCTTGCTGTCGCTGCCGACCGATCGGCCCCGTGCCGCCGCGCGATCGTCGGCTGGAGCCGAAAGGGCCTGGCGCCTCTCACCGGAGCTCGCGGCGGGTCTGGGTGCCTTCTCCGGCAGGAACGGCTCGACCTTGTTCATGAACCTCCTCGCCGGTTTTTTCGCACTGCTCGCGCGTTACAGCGGGGAGACGGACCTGGTCGTCGGCACCAGCGTCGCGGGACGAGAGACCGCGGAGACCGAGGAGCTGATCGGCTGCTTGATCAACACCGTGGCGCTGCGCGCCGACCTCGCGGGCGATCCCGGCTTCGCCGGCCTCGTCGCCCGCGTCCGCCGGCTGACCTTGCAGGCCCATGCCAACGCCCAGGTGCCCTTCGAGCGAGTGGTGCAAGAGCTGGCGCCGGAGCGGAGCCTCGGTCATGCGCCCTTGTTCCAGCTCATGTTCGTGCTGCAGAACGCCCCCACCGCGCCGATCGCGCTGCCGGGCCTGAGCGTCTCGCGGCTGCCGCTGCCGGTGACCACCGCCAAGTTCGATCTCACCCTCGTCGCGTCCGCGGTCGCCGATGGGCTCTTCGCCGCGATCAGCTACCAGACCGGGCTTTTCGACCCGACTACCGTCGAGCGCCTGAGCGGTCATTTCGAGCGTCTGCTCACGGCGGCGGTCACGGAGCCGGAGCTGCGGGTCTCCGAGCTCACCTTGCTCGCCGCCGCCGAATGGGCGCAGCTGGTGCGGGAGTGGAACGACACCGGATGGCGAGACGCACCAGCGCGCCCCATCCACGAGTGGATCGAGGAGCACGCCCGCCGCTGCCCCGACGCCCTGGCGCTCGCCGGCATGGACGAGCAGCTGAGCTACGGCATGCTGGAGGCGCGGGCGAGCGCCCTGGCGCACCGCCTGCGGCAGGCCGGAGTCGGTCCGGAGGTTCGCGTCGCGCTGTTGCTGCCGCGCTCGCCCGCCCTGGTCACGGCGCTGGTTGCCGTGCTCAAGGCCGGTGGCGCCTTCGTGCCGCTCGATCCCGCCTGGCCTCGCGAGCGCCTCGCCTGGCTGCTCGAGGACGCGGGACCGGCGGTCGTCCTTGCCGCCGAGGAGCTGATCCCGGGGCTGCCGGCGACGCGCGCCCGGGTCCTGGGGGTGGCCGACGAGGGCCCGCCGACGGCAGCCGGCTCGTGGGCCGGCAGCTCCGGATTGGAGAATCTCGCCTACGTCCTTTACACCTCGGGCTCCACCGGCCTGCCGAAAGGGGTCATGGTCTCCCACCGTGGCCTGGCTCATTACCTGGGCTGGTGTCTCACCGCCTACCCCGTCGCCGCGGGCTGGGGCTGCCCGCTGCATTCACCGCTCGCTTTCGACCTCACGCTGACCAGCCTGCTGGCGCCCCTGGTCAGCGGCCGCGCCGTCTTGCTCCTGCCCGAGAAGCCGGGCGGAGAGGCCCTGGCCGAGGCGCTCGCCGGCGATCGCAGCTACAGCCTCGTCAAGCTGACCCCTGCGCACCTGGAGGTAGCGCGACAGCTGGTGATGCCGCAGGCGCTGCGGGGCCGCAGCCGTAGCCTGGTGGTGGGCGGCGAGGCCCTCACGCATGAGGCCATCGACTTCTGGCTCGAGCACGCACCCGAGACGCGCATCTTCAACGAGTACGGCCCGACCGAGACGGTGGTGGGCTGCTGCGTGCACGAGGTTGCCGCCGGGGCGGGCGGGCGCGGCCCGGTGCCGATCGGCAGGCCGATCGCCAACACCTGCCTGTTGCTGCTCGACCGCGGGCTGCAGCCGGTCCCGATCGGAGTGCCCGGCGAGATCTTCATCGGCGGCGGCGGCCTGGCTCGCGGCTACCTGGGGCGGCCCGACCTGACGGCGGACCGCTTCGTCCCCGACCCCTTCTCGGAGCGGCCCGGCAACCGGCTCTACCGCACCGGCGACCTGGCGCGCCGGCGGCACGACGGCGTGATCGAGTTCCTCGGGCGCACCGACCGGCAGCTCAAGGTGCGCGGCTTCCGCGTCGAGCCGGCGGAGATCGAGGCGGCATTGCGCCGGCATCCCGCGGTCCAGGAGGCGCTGGTCCGGTTGGACCGCTCGGACCCGGAGCAGCCCCGCCTCGTCGCCTACGCGCTGACCCCCTCGCGGCCGCCGCCGCCCGAGGCCGAGCTGCGCCGGCTGATGGTCGAGGCCCTGCCGGAGCCCATGGTCCCGGCGGCGATCGTGGCCTTGCCGGCGTGGCCGCTGACGCCGAACGGCAAGGTGGACCTGCAGGCGCTGCCGCGGCCGCGCCTCCACGCCCTCGCCGTGGAGGCGGCCCGGGCCGAAGCGGCGCCGCTTGGCGTCATGGCGATCGTGGCCCAGATCTGGGCGGAGCTGCTGGGGGTCGATGCGGTGCCCGCGGACGGCGACTTCTTCGCGCTCGGCGCCACCTCGATCACCGCCCTGCAGCTCGGCTCGCGGTTGCGCGCCTGCTTCCAGCTCCAGATCTCCTTCCGCAGCGTGTTCGAGCGGCCTCGCCTGGGGGCCTTCGCCGCCTGGATCGAGTCGCAGCTCGCGGCACGCGAGGCCCCGGCACCGGCCGCCAAGCCGGCTGCCGGGGGCGCCGGCGGCTCCGCGCTGGTGGCGCTTGCCGGCGGCGGGGAGGGAGCGCCGCTGTTCTGCGTGCATCCCGCCGGCGGCACCGTCTTCTGCTACGAGCCCCTGGCCCGCCACCTGGGTGGCCGGCGACCTTGCTACGGCCTGCAGGCAGAGGGAATCGACATGGGCACGGTTCCCCTGCGCTCCGTCGAGGCCATGGCAAGCCGCTACCTCGAGGTCGTGCTGGCGCTCCGGCCGGCCGGTCCCTATCTGCTCGCCGGCTGGTCGTTCGGCGGCCTGGTGGCGTTCGAGATGGCGCACCAGCTCGCGCGGCAGGGGCGCCAGGTCGAGCTGCTGGCGCTCCTGGACTGTCACGTCCCGGCTCCGGTCGACCTCGCCGGACCCGCTCTGGCACGGTTCCAGCTGCGCGGCTTCGCCCGCGAGCTCGGCATCGCCGAGGAGCGGCTCGGGCCCGCGGACGGCTGGGGCGAGATCGGCGCCGGCGCCGCCGATCCCCTGCCGCCGGTCCTGGTGGAGGCGAGCCGCCGCGGTCTGCTGCCGCCGGGAGCCGATCGCGAGCGCTTGCGGTCGCTCTTCGACGTCTTTCGCGCCAACTTCGACGCTCAGCTCGCCTACCGTCCGCGACGCTACGCGGGTCCGCTCACCGTCCTGCAGGCCGCCGCTGGACAGGGTCCCGCGGACCTGCCGGCGGCAGCAGGCTGGCTTTCCCTGGCCCCAGCCATCGAGGTGCGCGACCTGCCGGGCGATCATTTCGAGATCGTCCGCGAGCCCCACGTGGTGGACCTGGCCCGCGAGCTCCGGCGCTGCCTCGATCGGGCCGACCCGCCGAGCCTGGACCGGCGGCTCCCGCCCCGGCTCGTCAGCGCCCGCTCACGGGAGGATCATCCATGAATCAGCTGCTCTGGAGGCTGCTGCCGCCGCGCGCGCGGAGCGCCTGGACGACCCTCCGTCACCGCCGGCGCGAGCGCCGCTGCTACGAGGACTTCCGCCGGTTCTACGACGGGTTGGCCGACCAGCGCGACATCTTCTTCCTCTTCTTCACCGAGCGCCTGCTGCATTGGGCGCTGAAGGCCCTGCAGTTCGTGCCCGCCGAGATCAACCTGGTGGTCGTCGGCTCCCACCTCGAAGCGGACGAGGTGGAGTGGCTCCGGCGCCGCCTCGGGCGGCCCTTCCATCACGTGCCGGTGCGGATCGACGACAAGACGATGTGGGAGTTCCTGTGGCGGTGCGCCCGCCACGATTTCGGTTGGCTGGACATCGATTGCTTCGTCGCCAACCCGCGGCTGTTCTCCGAGATGGCCCGGATCGACGGAGACGTCGCGCTCAACTGCGTTTACGCCTTTCCCGGGGCCGGCAACGTCGACATCATGTGCACCCATCTGCTGTTCGTCAACGTCGGCGTGCTGCGCGCCATCGAGCGGCGCGGCATCGCGGTCACGCCGTGCACCTACAACTACGACGGCTCGAACGTCGGGCGCGGCGAGTTCTCGTTCAGCAAGGTGCCGACGCGCCGGCAGCTTCGCCTGCTTCGCCGGGTGCTGCCCGCGGGCAGCGACGGCCGGCCGGTCTATCCGTCCAACGTCCCCGCCCGCTTCTTCTTGCGCTGCTTCGACACGCTGGTGCTCTATCAACTGGTCGCCCTGGCGCTCGGCTATCGCCTGCACCGGGTGCGTGCCTTGAGCGGGACGCCCGAGACGCCGGCCTACTTCTCGGACGAGGTCATCCACGTCAACGCGGCGAGCTGGTACGTCCGCATGAAGGATGACCGCGGCCAGTTCCAGGAGCACTACCGCCGGATGGTGCAGCTCGACTACTTCCTGCTGTGCGAGGCCGGCGACGATCTGCCGGCACACTATGGCTCGAAACGCGAGGAGCTCCGCGCCGAGCTCGATCGGCTCGGCATTCCCCTGGCGCTGGTCCCCCGGACGGTCTATCGCTACTTCGCCGACCGTGGCTTCGGCGCCAACGTCGCCCAGCACCCGGCATGGCGCTTCCTGCGCGAATGGCACGCGCGGGAGCAGGACGCCGCGGACACGGCGAGCGCGGCGAGCGCGGCCGGAGCGACGGCCGTCGCCGCCGCCGGCGGAGGCGAGCCGTGAGCCCGCCGCCACGCGGTCCCCGCGGCCGGCTCTGGCAGGCCTGGGCCTATGCGCGCGACAGCTATGCGTTTTTCACCAGCTGCGCCCGCCGCTACGGCGACCCGTTCCTGATGAAGACGCTGACCGCGGACGTGCTGGTGACGGGGCGGCCCGATGGCATCGCCGAGATCTTCGGCGCCGACCCCGCCAGCTTCGCGCCTTTCGAACGCGATCATCTCGTGCCGATCAACGGCAAGGATTCGATCATGGTGCTCACCGGCGATCGCCTCAAGCAGGAGCGCAAGCTGCTCGCCCGACCGCTGTCGCCGCTGCGGGTCAACGCCTACGGCCGCCAGATCCGGGCGGCGGCGCTGCGACAGGCAGTGCGATGGCCGGCCGGCAGGCCCTTCTCGATGCTCGCCGCGGCGCACGCCATCTCGCTGGAGGTGCTGGTGCGGTCGTTCCTCGGGCTGGACGAGCCGGCGGCGCTCGACGCCGCCGCGGCGGCGTTTTGCGCGCTGCGGGAGTCGTTGCGGCTGCCGACTATCGCCGGGCGGCTGTGGCGCGGCGCGGGCCGCGCCATCGGCCTGGGCGAGGCGGCGCGGCGCCGGCGCCTGGCGCGCTTCGAGCGCGCCCTGGCCGGCATCGACGCGCTGGTGTACGCAGCGCTCGCCGGACGCCGCGGAGCAGCGGCCGCGGTGTCGCCGGACGTGCTCGGCGAGCTGGCGGCGTCGCGTTACGACGACGGCACCGCGCCCTCCGACTCCGACCTGCGCGATCAGATGGTGACGCTCATCCTCGCCGGCAGGGAGACGACCGGCACCGCCATCGCCTGGGCCTGCCACTGGCTGCATCGCTCGCCGGCGGTGCTCGCCAGGCTGGGTGCCGAGCTTGCCGCCGTCGGACCCGATCCGGAGCCCGAGACGGTCGCGGCGCTGCCATATCTCGGCGCGGTGTGCAACGAGGTCTTGCGCCTCCACCCGACGGTCGCAGACATCCCGCGCCGATTGCAAAGGGATTTCTCGCTGCTCGGTCACCAGCTCGTGGCCGGGCAGGCGGTCAACGCCTGCGTGGTCCTGGCCCACCGGCGGCAGGAGGCGTTTCCGCAACCTGACCGCTTCCGGCCGGAGCGCTTCCTGGAACGCAGCTTCTCTCCCTTCGAGTTCCTTCCCTTCGGCGGCGGCGTGCGCCGCTGCCCGGGAGCCTCGCTCGCCCTGCTGGAGCTCAAGGTGGTGCTGGCCGCTCTGCTGTCGCGCTACCGCTTCCGCCTGGCACCCGACCGATCCGAGCCGCTGACCCGCCAGCACACGGTCATGGGACCGCGAGGCGGAGTCCGGATGGCCGTGGTCGAGACGCTGCGCGGCAGGCGCGGCGATCATCGCGATTGAGGAGGTCGCATGGCTGCAACCGACGAACGACCCTGGATCCTGGGCATCAGCGCCGGCTTTCACAACGGCGCCGTCTGCCTGCTGCACGGCGACGAGGTGGTGGTGGCCATCCAGGAGGAGCGCTTGACGCGCGAGAAGCGGAGCCGGATCTATAGCGGCCGGCGCAGTCTCGCTATCGACTATTGCCTGGCGGCCGCCGGCATCGCGCCGCCAGACCTGAGCCTGGTCGTATCCTGCCCCATCCTGCTGCCCTGGGAGCTCGAGCAGCAGGACCTCGGCCTCAACCCGGCGCTCCGCGTCCACGGGCATGGCATTCCGACGCTCACCATACCCCATCATCTGGGCCACGCCGTCGGCGCCTTCGCCGTTTCCGGCTTCTCCGAGGCAGCGGTGCTGGTAGTCGACGGCAGCGGCTCGCTCTTTCCCTTCCTGCCCGCGGCGGAGCAGCAGGTGGCCAGGCGAGCGCTCGCCCGGGGCGCCGAGCACGTCTCCTGCTATCGCTTCGACCAGCGGTCGTTCACGCCGCTCGACAAGCACCTGGGCAACTTCGAGTACGTGATGAGTTTGCGCCGGGGCGGGATGCCGCCGTTCGCGAGCCTCGGTCACATGTTCTCCTCGGCCGCGTTGCAGATCTTCGACAACTACCTCGAGGCCGGCAAGGTGATGGGCCTGGCCCCTTATGGCGAACCGCGCATCCCGGTCGCCGAGTTCTTCTCGCTCGTCGACGGCAATTTCGAGTTCTCGTCCCGGGTCCCGGAACGCTTCCGGCACGACCAGCGGTGGCCCTGCTGCCAGGCGGAGTACCAGGACCTCGCGGCCTCGGTGCAGGCGGCGCTCGAGGCGGCGCTGCTGCACCTGGTGCACGAGCTGCGGCAGCGGTGCGACAGCGCCAACCTCTGCTATGCGGGAGGCGTCGCGCTGAACAGCGTGGCCAACGAGCGGATCCTCCACGAATCGGGCTATCGCCGGGTGTTCATCATGCCGGCGGCGGAGGACAGCGGGCCGGCGATCGGGGCGGCTTACTACGGGCTGTGGCACCTCACCGGCAGCTTGCGCGGCCGGGCGCAGACCGCCGACGCGATGGGCCGCGCCTACGCCGCCGCCGAGATCGACGCGGCCATCGCCGCGACGCCGGCGATCGAGGTCGTCGCCTGCGACGACCCCCTCGAGGAAGCCGTGAGGCTGCTGCGGGAAGGCCGGATCATCGGCTGGTTCCAGGGGCGGTCGGAGCTCGGACCGCGAGCCCTCGGTCAGCGCAGCATCCTGTCGGATCCGCGGCGGGCGGATGGCAAGGAGGTGCTGAACTCCCGCGTCAAGCACCGCGAGAGCTTCCGCCCCTTTGCGCCGGCAGTGCTCGCCGAGCACGTCGCGGAGTGGTTCGAGACCGGCGGCAGCGAGTCCTCGGCCGGCGACTTCATGCTGCGGGTCTGCGCGTTCCACGCCGCGCGGCGTCGCGAGGTGCCGGCGGTCGTGCACGTCGATGGCACCGGCCGGCTGCAGAGCGTCTCGCCGGCTGCCAACCCGGTCTTTCACCGGCTGCTCGAGAGGTTCTTCCGCGCCACCGGCGTGCCGATGCTGCTCAATACCTCGTTCAACGTCATGGGCGAGCCGATCGTCGAGACCCCCGACGACGCCCTCTGGTCGCTGCTCGACACCGGGCTGGACGCCTGCGTCATCGGCGACCGCGTGGTGCGCCGCCGCCCCGGCTTCACCTCCCTCCTCGACCTCTATCCCTGGTGCCCGGCGTCGCGCTACGTGCTCGAGTTCGCGGCGAACGGCGGTGCCTTGAGCGGCGAGCTCGACCACCTGCAGACGGCGAGCTTCGAGGTCGAGGCGCCGGCGCGCGGCAAGGTGACGCCGCGGATCGGCCCGCTGCTCTACGGCCTGCTGCGCCACATCGACGGCCGCACCAGCGGCAGGGAGCTGTTGCGGAAGCTGACGCCGGCGATGGACGAGCCAACGCTCGTCTGGCGGCTCGGCATGCTGCGGCGCGCGCTCGTCGTCCGTTTCAGCGTCGAGCCGGTCGCGCCTGACCGCGACGGCGCCGCCACGGCCGGCGAAGCGGCGAGAGCTCCCGTGCTGAAAGGGGAATCATGAACTTCACCGAGATCCTGCTCGAAGATTGGATGCGTCGCTACTACTTCGCCGTCGACGCGGACATCGGCAGCAGCGGCGTCGAGACCTTTTCGCTGGCGGAGCTGCGGCCGATCCTCGGCTTCACCGAGCGGGATCTCGATCGCATCGTGCTCCGCGACAGCCAGTCGCTGGGCGGGGCGGAAGTTCGCCAGGCCCTCGCCGCGCGCTGGCTGGACGGCGAGACCGAGCGGGTGCTGGTGACCCATGGCTCGAGCGAGGCCATCTACCTCGCCATGAGCACGTTCCTCGCCGCCGGCGACGAGGTCGTGCTGCTCGATCCCGGCTACCCGCAATACGACTCGCTGGCGGCGGCGATCGGCTGCCGCATCAAGCGCTGGCGGCTCCGCTTCGAGGCGGGCTACGCGCCCGACATGGCGGAGGCAGCGCGGCTCATCACCCCTGGCACCCGCATGGTGATCGTCAACTTTCCCCACAATCCCACCGGCGCCACGCTGGCCCCCGGCGAGCAGCACGAGCTCATCCGGCTGGTGGAGCAGGCGGGAGCCTACCTGCTCTGGGACGGCGCCTTCACCGAGCTCGCCTACGGCCGCCCGCCGCTGCCCGAGCCCGCCCGGCGCTCGGACCGCGTGCTGTCGGTCGGCACGCTCTCCAAGGCGTACGGCTTGCCCGGGCTGCGCGTCGGCTGGTGTCTCGCCGCCCCGGAGCTGCTCGGACGGATGCTGCGGCTGCGCGATCACATGACCTTGCACCTGTCTCCCCTGGTCGAGTTCTTTGCCGCCAGGACGATCGAGCACGGCGCGGAGATCGTCGCCGGCAGGCGCGAGCAGGCGCGGCAAAACCTCGCATTCCTCGCTGCCTGGATCGCTGGCGCGCGCGCGGAGATCGAATGGGTGCCGCCTGCCGGCGGTGCCTGCGCATTCATCCGCTTCCGCCGGCTGCGCCGCGTCGATGAGTTCTGTCACCGTCTGGCGTGCGAGCACCGGGTGCTGCTGATCCCGGGCTCGTGCTTCAACCACCCCGCGCACGCGCGGTTGGGCTTCGGCGACTCGCCTGCCGGGCTGCGTCTCGGGCTGGCTCGGCTGTCGCGGCTGATGGAGCAATCCCTGCGGGCGACGCCGCCGGTCCCGGCTGCATTGGAAGGCCCGGAGATCTTGGAGGCACCGAACGTTTCCGTCGTCAACGACCCTCATTGATTGAGGTGAAATCAGGTGAAACATGGCTAGGATTTCGCTTACCCAGGAAGAAATTGCAGCGATCGGTCAAATCGTCGGCGAGCTCGCGGCGGCCTATGATTCCGCCGAGGACCCCTCGTTCCTGATGACCGCCGCCCTGACGGGCCACGAGCTGCCGCGGCGGCTACGCGGTGAGCTCTACGACTTCAAGCTGACCGAGCCGTCCTCGTCGCTGCTCGTCGTCTCCGGCTTGCCGATCGACGACGCGAAGATCGGCCCCACCCCCGAGCACTGGCGCGAGCCGGCGCGGGGACGAGTGCTCGAAGAAGAGATCTTCCTCGTCTTGCTGACCTCGCTCCTCGGCGAGTGCTTCGGCTGGAGCACGCAGCAGGGCGGCCGCATCATCCACGACATCATCCCCATCAAGGGCCATGAAGGCGAGCAGATCAGCAGCGGCAGCGAGCAGCCCATCTGGTGGCACACCGAGGACGCCTTCCATCCGTTGCGCGGCGACTATGTGGGGATGCTGTGCCTGCGCAACAGCGACCGGGTGCCCACGACCTTCGCGTCCCTCGAACGGCTCGGGCTCGATGCCGAGGACCTGCGGCTGCTCTTCGAGCCCAACTACGTCATCCAGCCGGACGAGTCCCACCGCCAGAAGAACGCCGCGGCGCCGAGCCCGCAGAACGGCGGCGACGCGCCCGCCTACCAGCGGATAGAAGAGATGATGGCGGCGCCGCCGAAGATCGCGGTCCTGCACGGCGATCCGCGGTCGCCTTACATCCGCATCGATCCTTACTTCATGAGCCCGGTCACCGACAATCCGCGCGCCCAACGCGCTCTCGAGGCCTTGATCGAGGCGATCGATCAGCGACTCCAGGAGGTGGTCCTCGAACCCGGCGACGTCTACCTGATCGACAACTTCAAGGCGGTGCACGGACGCCGGCCCTTCAAGGCCCGCTACGACGGCACCGATCGCTGGCTCAAACGGATCAACGTCACCCGCGACATGCGCAAATCACGCGCAGAGAGACCGGGAGCGGCGGATCGGGTGATCCTCTGATTCATCGCCGGAGCCGCTGTTGCGAGCTCAATGGCAGGAATGATTGGCGGAAGCGCATGGGAATCGAACCCACCTCGCGGGCCGTGACGGCTCGCGACAACGGTTTTGAAGACCGCAAGAGGCACCAGCCCCCTAGCGCTTCCGGCGGTATTGTAGCCGACGGCCGGACCGGCAACTTTGGCTTCGCTCGCATCGACGGCATCGCCACCATCGACGATCAGCCGGCGAGCATCAGCACATCAGGGTTCGCAGGCGCCCGGCGGCGGATTTGAACTGTCCTGCGGCGCGGGCGGGGGTGCTGCGTTGGAGGGCGATGTCGCGCCCGGGCCGCCAGGCGGCGGAGGCGGCGCGGCGGCGGGATTCGAGGGGGGCGTTGGGGCTGCCGGGGGCGCGGCTGGCCGCGCATGGCGATCGGGCCTCGCCTTGGGATGCAGACCGCGCGACTCCGTCAAGCGGCGAGCCTGGTCGCGCAGGGCTTCGGTCTGCTGCAGGATCTCGCGCCGCACCGCTTCGATCTCGGCGCGCTGCTCGGCGAGAGCTCGGCTCAGCTTTTCGTGCTCGTGCTGCAGGGCGCGGAGGGCCTCGAGCTGGGCCTGGTCGGGGCGCATCTGCTCGGCGAGACGGCGAGCGTCGGCGACGATCTTTTCGCGCTCGGCGCGCGAGAGGCCGTGCGCCATGGCGGCGGCGCTCTCCTCGACTGCGCGCTTGACGTCGGCCCGGAGATGCTCGATCTCTTCGTGGCTCAGGCGGGCCTTGGGCACCTCCTCGAGCGCGCGGCCAAGCTCGGCGTGCATGCGGTTGATCTCGGCCTGGCTGAGACCCAAATGGTGCATCTGCTCGAGCCCGCGCTTGGCTTCATCCTGAACCCGCTTCATCTCTTCGGCGGAGAGATGCGGCAGCTCGGCGTCGAGCGCGCGCAGCCGAGCGTCGAGATCCGCCATCTCCTTGGCCGATGGGTGCAGCTGCGCAGTCAGTCCCGCCAGCTCTGCGTCCAACTCGGCAAGTTCCGCTGCCGGCAGAGGATCTCCGTGCGGGGCGGCGGCGCGGACGGCTGACATCTGGTGGTTCAGACGCTCGAGCTCCTCGCCCAGCTTGCCGTCGATCTCGCGCGAGATGCGCTCCACCGTCGCGGAGATGGCCTCGAGCTGGTCCTGCGAAAGGGTGCTGAGCTTGTCGAGCTGCTCGAGCCGGCCGGCCGCCGCCGCCAGCCGCTCGCGCTCGCCATCCGGGCTCGGAGCCACCGCAGGTGCCGGCGCGGCAGCCGGTGCCGCCGCAGGCGCCGCACTTGGAGCCGGTGCGGCCGCTGGGGCGGTGGCCGCAGCGCCTTCCGGCCCCTGCTCGACCGCAGGTGCCATGGCGACGACAACCATCTCGGCGTGCGCGGCGGGTGTCCAGACGCTGGCCTGCTTGGCGCCGAGAGGAGCGGCGTTCGCGGTCACCGGCGTGACGACCGGGCTGCGTCGACCGGTGCTCGCAGGGTTCGGCGCGGTAGCAGAGGAGCCGGCGTGGATGCCGGGCGCCGCCAGGGTCACTGCCAGCAAGACCGCCGCCAGAACGACGGCGAGGCGGCGGCGGTCCGGCCCACGCCCATCCGGAGTCACGCCCTCCAGCAGGCGGCGGATGCGGTGAGCGAGTTGCGAGGGCCGGTCGGCCATGCCCGGAACCGGCAGGTGGCCAGGGTAGCGCCGCACACCGCTAGCGCCCAGCGCGGCCAGAGACCAGCCGGCGACCTCGGCGAGACAGGCGGCCAGCGACAGCGGCCTGCCGGTGCGGGAAACCGCCCATTCGTCACAGAGCAGCTCGGAAAGCTCGCGCAGCCGCCGCCGCGCCAGCCAGTTGAGAGGCTGGAAGAAGCAGATCCCGACCATCAGCTGGGTGAGCGGCAGCCAAACAGGATCGCGCCGCACCAGATGGGCCAGCTCGTGCGCCAGCAACGCGTCCTGCTGCTCGTCGTCGAGCTGGAAGAGGACGCGTGGCGGCACGCACACCTCCGCCACCCGCAGCCCCAGCGCCACCGGCACGCGCAAACGCCACGTGCAGGTCAGCCGGACGCGGCGCGAGATTCCCGAACCACGCACCAGGAAAGCGAGCCGGGCCAGTACGCCGCCGCCCACGACCTGGGGGCGGTAACGCAGCCGGCGCCGCAGCGACAGGTAGGAGCGGACGCTCCCGAGGGTGAGCGCCAGCGCGCCAAGCAGCCAGGCTGGCAACAGCATCGGCTCGAGCTGTGCCAGCCAGCCGCGCTCGGCCGAGCGTGGGCCGCCAGCCGCCGCTGGCGCCAGGGAGGCGCCGAGCGGCACTCGGCGCCCGCGAATGGCTTGTTGCCCAGCCTGCTGTCCAGCCTCTCGCCGCCCTGGTCCGGCAACTGCCCGAGCCGCCGGCTGCTGCCCCGCCGGCGCCCATGACCCAGCAACAGCATCGGCGGTTGCTGATGCCGCCGCACCGGCCGCACCGGGCGTGCCAGCGCCGGGCGCGCCAGCACCGGGTGCGCCAATGCCGGCCGCGCCCAGCGGCTTGCCGGCAGGCACGGTGGCGCCGGAAACCGGCGACCCCGCCGCCGAGACCGCTGGGGCCTCGGGAACGACGAGGGCCCAGCGCCCGGCGATCGGCGCATGGCCCAGGTGACCGAAGGCGAGCTGCGCCGAGGCGGTCACCAGCCCTCCCACCAGCGCCCACCGCCAGATGGTCTCTTGCAGGCGTAGCCGGCGCGCACCCAACCGGTGCGTCACGGCCCAGGCCATCGTCAGCAGCACGGTGCTGTGAACGGCATAGGTGAGCAGCCAGGCGAGCGCCTGGCCGGCGGCCCTGGAGGTCGTCAGGGAGTGGAACATCAGCCTTCCTCCTCGCGTCGCGCCGGCGTCCCGGCGCCGCTGCCCTGGCGCCCTCCCAGCCCGCGCTCGCGCGCCCTGATCAGGGAGCGCAGCTCGGCAAGCTCGCTCGCCTCGATTGAATGCTCGGACAGCAGGTGGTTGACGAGCGCCGTCACGTCACCGTGGAACAGCTGCGTGGTCAGCTCGTCCACCATCGAGCGCCGCACCTGCTCCTCGTTGACCAGCGGCTGATAGATGAAGCGGCGGCCCTCGGTGCGGTGGGCGACGACGCCCTTGCGCTCGAGCTTGGCGAGCATCGTCGCCACCGTGGTCGGTGCCAGGTCGCGTTCGGCCTCGAGGTCCTCGTGGACCTCGGTGACCGCCGCCTCGCCGCGCCGCCACAGCACACGCATGATGGCCAGCTGCAGCTTGCCGAGCCGCACACCGCCCGCTTCCAGCTCGGTTTCGTGCTCGCTTTCGTTGGGTTCGGTCGGCATCCGCGGCACCTCCACTACCGAGATAGTACTACCGCGGTAGTTGTCTGTCAAGCCCGCGCCAGGCATGACCCCCGGCGATCTGCGGCGTCGCCCATCCTGCAACCAATACTCTGCTTCCCCGCCGCGAGTTTCGCCCGCGACGGCCCCTGCAATGCCGGAGGAACCTGCGCTACGAGGAAGGGGTGGCGATTTCGCCCGGGGGCAACTGGGTCTCGACCTGCCGCCAGAATTCGGCGACGTCCAGATGCATCTCGGGGAGGCTCTGGGACTGGTAACGTCCCGCATCGGGAAGAGCGACCACGAAGCGCCCTGCCTCGTTGACCAGAAGCTCGATCTGACGCACCTCGGGGTCGACGATCCAGTACTCGCGGATTCCGGACTGGGCATAGAGGACCAGCTTCTCGCCCCGATCGCGGCGCGCTGTGCTGGGCGAAAGGATCTCGACCAGGAGGTCCGGCGCGCCTTCGATGCGCCGCTGCAACACCGCGAAACGCTCGGGGGAGACATAGATCACGTCCGGCTGCACAACCGAATGGTCGGCCAGCGTGACGTCCGTCGGCGCGATATAGGCGCGGCCGCCCGAAACCTGGGCGATCCGATTCATGTGCAAGAACATCGCCTGAACGACGGCCTGGTGCCGTAGCGAATTAGCGGGCATCACGTACAGCCTTCCGAACAGTAGCTCGCAGCGCGGCTGGTCCGGCAGCGCTTCGTAATCCTTTCGCCGGTAAGGCCCAAGTCCAGCCGGAGGCGCCAGAGGGGCTTCCGTGAGCAAGTCCACGGCCATTGCGCGAGTATAGACCCTCAGACTGATTGACGGAAAACGCGGCCCGGCCCGCGCTAAAGGCCCGTCAGGACTGGGACCGAAGAGATGCGCCCCGTGCCGAGGCCGAGGCGGATCCTGAGGACGGCTGGACCGCGGCTAGGCAGCGCCCGGCA
Organism: Thermoanaerobaculia bacterium; assembly: GCA_035949675.1. Lineage (GTDB taxonomy): Bacteria > Acidobacteriota > Thermoanaerobaculia > Multivoradales > UBA5704 > JASLEW01. The sequence goes on along the minus strand of DASZHY010000245.1, from coordinate 23,461 downwards.
AGCGGGACTCGACCTGGCGCCAGAGCTCGGCGACGTCAAGATTGACTTCGGGGAGGCCCTGCGATCGGTACTGCGCACCCGCCGGCATGGCGATCATGAACCGGCCCCCCTCGTTGACCAGGAACTCGATCAATCGCGTCTTGGGGTCGACGATCCAGTACTCGCGGATGCCCGACTCGGCGTAGAGCATCAGCTTCACGCGCCAATCACGGCCCATGGAGCTGGGCGACAGCACCTCGACCAGGAGGTCGGGGGCGCCGACGATGCGGTGGCGCGCGATCTCCCGGCGCCCGGCCGAGAGGTAGATGACGTCCGGTTGCACGACCGAATGATCGGCCAGCTCGACGTCCAGCGGCGCCATGAAGGCGGTGGCGCCGGCGGCCAGGGCAATGTCGTCGAGATGGCGCCAGACCATCTGCGCGACCATCTGGTGCAATGGCGTGGGGCCGGACATCAAGTAGAACCTGCCGTACAGCAGCTCGCACCGCGGCTCGTCCGGCAGCCCGTCGTAGTCCCTGACCCGGTACGGGCCCAGCTCGGTGGGCGGCGTCAGCGGGGTTTCCTCGAGGTACTCCACGGCCATAGCGCGAGTATAAACCCCCTCAATCATGCTTGACGGAAAACGTGGCAGGCCGCACGCACCAAGCGCGGCCGGCCCGCGAGCACACGGCAGCCCACGAGCGAAAGGAGCCGGAGCCGGCGAGACCTCCGAACGCGCGGCGCTCAGGCGCGGAGGATCGGCAGCCGCCGGTCCGTCCAGCCGGGGAAGAGCGCGCCGTCGTCCTGGATGCCCAGGTGCTTGCCGGCAAGCTCGCAGAACACCGACCGGAAGTCGGTGGTCACCGGCAGGTCGCGCCCCTCGTAGAGAGCGTCAGGGTGGATGCTGGGAAGATGACCGTGCACCTTGCCGCCCGCGACGCGGTTGCCGACCACGAACAAGCACGAGCCGTGGCCGTGGTCGGTGCCGCCTGAGCCATTCTCGCGCGCCGTGCGGCCGAACTCGGTCATGGTGGTCAGCAGCACGTCGTCCTGGCGGGGACCGAGGTCGGCCCAGAAGGCGCTGATCGACTGCGCCAGGTCCTGGGCGCGGCGGAAGAAAGTGCCGTTGACGGTGCCCTGCTGCACGTGGGTGTCCCAGCCGCCCGACTCGGCGAACGCCACCTCGAGGCCGACGTCCGACTTGATCAGCAGCGCGATCTGGCGCAGCGCGTCGCCCAGCGGCCCTTTCGGATAGACGGCGCCGTTGGCCGGCTGGTAGTGCGCGATGTCGGTCGCCGACAGCACGTCGATGGCCTCGAAGGTCTCGGTGCCGGTCGAGCGCAGCAGGCCCTGCGAGGCCTGTTCGTAGAGCGCCTCGAAGCCCTGGCCAGCCGCCGCCGCCACCTGGTCGGCGCCGGGCAGCCTGACCCGGAAGTCGGCGAGGTTGGTGACCGCCACCGCCGGCTCGTCGCCGTAGAGCGAGCGGGGAAGCGATGGCGTCATCGCCACCGCGCGGAAGGGCGTGCGGTCGTGCCCCAGGAGGCCCACCGCCCGGTTGAGCCAGCCCGACGGCGTGCCCTTGCGCCCGGGCGTGCCGGTCTCCATGTAGTCCTGGGCGTCGAAATGGGAGCGCGTCGGGTCGGGCGAGCCGACCGCGTGCACGATCGCCAGCCGCCGCTCCTGCCACAAGGGCAGCAGCGCCGAAAATCCCGGGTGCAGCCCGTAGCCGACGCCGAGGTCGGTCAGCGCATTGTCGCCGGCGGCGCGCGCGGCGCTCATCGCCAACCGCGGCCGCAGCTGCTTGAGCGTCCCCTCGTCGAGCGGCGTCACCGCCATCATGCCGTCCATGGCGCCGCGCTGGAAGATGGTCACCAGCACCTTGCGGCGCATGTGCGGTCCGGGCGCCGCCGCCGCGAGCGCGGCGCGATTCAGAAAGGTGGGTCCGGCCCCGATCGTGACCAGGGCCATGCCACCGGCCTTGAGAAAGACTCTTCGCGTCAACATTGCCTTCGTGCTCCTATCTTTATTACCGCTTGCGATTCATCGCCGCTGGAACTCCGGCGACCCAAGAACCACCCCCACCACCTGTTCGATCGCTGTCGGCTGGCGCGGCGGCTGCGGCCGCGCCACCTGGCCCTGCTGCTGGCGCCAATCGCCTGCCGGGGGCTGCACGGCTGGACGATTGGCAGCGGGCCCGGCGGCTCCGGCAGGGCCAGCGGCGCCGCCGGGTCCGGCGGCCTTGGCGGCGCCGGCGGCGGCCATGTCGTCGTCAGCGGCGCGTGCCTGCATCGCCTCCGGGCTCTCCTTGGGCGCCGCCTCGGCGACCCGGTGCACCACCCCCGGATCGCTCACCATCGGCGTCAGCAGCCGGATGGCCGCCGTCAGGTCGCGGCCCGGCAGCAGCAGCGCGGCATAGGTGCGCAGCGCCGCCTCCCGCGATTCCGGCTCGAGGCCGTCGTGCAGCGACGGCAGGTCCATGTCGATGCCGGGGATGCGCTGCGACGCGAACTGCAGCCCGAAGTTCATGCGGTTGAGCAGCGCGCCGGTGTTCACCCACGCGTCGGCGCGGTCAGGGTAGCCGGTGGGCGCCTGGTAGGCGTAGAGCGGCTCGCCCATCCGTCCGATCCAGCCGAGCAGGGGCCGCGGATTCTCGATGTGCGCCCCGGTCACGCGCACCGCCGAAACCGCCAGCTCGAGCGGCGACTTCACCTTGGCACCCAACGCTTCCCGGCTCCAGAACTCCGGTGACTGCACCAGGGTGCGCAGCATGGCGCGCACGTCGCCGTGCGAGTGGTCGTAGGTGGCGGCCAGGCGGTCGACGAGGGCCTGCGGCGGCTTGTCGGAGACGAAGCGGACCGCCAGCTGCGTGGCGATGTGGCGGGCGGTCGAGGGGTGGGCGGCCAGCACGTCGAGCACCCGCTCCCCGTCCTGGATGCCGTGCCCGGGCGGGAACTGCCGGCCGAGGATCTGCTTGGCGCCCGAGTCGTGCATGTCGGCGCGGAACAGGAAATCGCCGTCCACCTGGAAACCCAGGCCGCCGAAACGCCGCACCCTCTCGAGCCGCTTCTCGACCCCCTCCCGGGCCGGACCGGACGGCAGCACGGTCCAGCCGGTGAAGGCGCGAGCGACTTCGATGACGTCCTGCTGCGTGTAGCCGCCGTCGACGCCCAGCGTGTGCAGCTCCAGCAGCTCGCGGGCGTAGTTCTCGTTGAGGCCTTGATTCTTCTGGGGACCCTTGCCGGCGGGCGGGCGGGGGCCGCCCGGCCCGCGGAACGGCGGCGGGTGGCCCATCGCCTGCTGCATCGCCTGCATCTCGTCGCCGAGCAGGTTCGGCGCGTCGGACGCCGCCGTCGAGTCCGCGTTGTCGAGGTAGTAGAGCATCGCGGGATGGCGCGCGGTGGCTTCGAGCAGCCGGCGCATGTTGCCCAGCGCGTTGGAGCGGATGGCGTCGCGCTCGAAGGAGAGCAGGTAGGGGCGCGCCCGGCCGTTGGTCGCCGAGATGTTGAAGTGGTTGTACCAGAAGTCGGTCATCACCTCCCGCAGCTGGTTCTGCGATTCCGCCGCCCGGAACAGCTTCTGCGCCATGAGCTGCTCCTGCAGCTCGCGCTCGGGGCGGTAGCCCCGCTCGCGCGCGAACTCGATCAGCTTGGCGCGCAGCTCCGGCCGGTCGTTCTCCGTGTCCCCGACGGCCGCGGCCGCGGCCGTCCCGGGATCGCCATAGACCAGCCGGCCCGCGTTCCCGGCGTTGCCGTTCGGGTTGCCGTTCGCGCCGCCGTTCGGGCCAGCGTTCGCCGGGCGGCCCGCATTCCCGGCGTTGGCGTTCGGGTTGCCGTTCACGCCGCCGTTCGGGCCACCGTTCGCCGGGCGGCCCGCGTTCCCGGCGTTGCCGTTACCGTTGCCGTTCGGGTTGCCGTTGCCGTTCGGGTTGCCGTTGCCGCCGCGGCCGTTGCCGTCCAGGTTGCCGCTGGCGTAGAGCCGCTTGAGCCCCTGGTCAGCTTTGGCGGCGGCCAGCTGGTTCTTGTCGATGACTCCTGCCTTCACCGCCTCCGCCAGGATCTGCCCCGGGTTCTTGTAGATGCGCACCATGTCGGGCTGCGACATGGCCAGGGCCGGCAGGTCATGCAGCCGCGCATCGAGATTGGGGTCGGGAAGGTCGGCGGCAAGCTGGCGCTCGAACCAGCGGTCGAGTCCGACGGCGACGACCTGGTCGACCTCGCCTGGCCGCGGCCCGAAGGCGAACCGGTTGAGCAGATGAGCGGCCGCCTGGCGCTCGGTGAGGCCCGCCTCCTTCCACGGGAGGTGCAGCGACGCTCGGTGCGGCTCGGTCACCGCGCCCTGCCTGGCCCAGGCCAGTCCGCCGGCCAGAGCTGCAGAGGTCAGGATGGTCATCGTCCAGGTCGTCGTCGAGCTCGCTGCTCTCATACATCCTCCGAGCGCACGGGCCGCGAAGCCGACCCCGCGCGTGGACTGGAACCCCCGGCACGCCGCAAACCTGCGCTGATTCTGCGCCAAAAACCGGCCCGGGGCCACCAGGCCATCACGGCGGCCTGACGGCGACGAACGGCGACGGAGCTCGCCTTGCCAATCAGGGATGAGGCGGGTAAGCTGCCCGCCGTATGCTTCGCCGCCACGCCGCTCCGCCCGCCGCCGTCCTTCTCGCTCTGCCGCTCGCCGCCCTGCTGACCGGTGCTCTCGCCGCCCGGGCCGGCGCCGATCTCGTCATCACGGTCAAGGGGCACACCGACGCCTTCAAGGTCGGCGACCGCGTGCAGGAGCCGCGCGACGCCGACGTCAAGATCTGGATTACCGCCGAGAAGATGCGGCGCGACGAGGGTCCGCTGTCGGCCATCGTCCGCCTCGACCGCAAGAAGCTCTATCTCGTCAACCATACCGACCGGACTTACAGCGTGGTGGACCTGCCGATCGACTGGGCGAAGCTGGTGCCGAGCAGCGACCGTGAGAAGTTCCAGCAGTTCGTCACCGAGAGCCAGCTCAAGTCGTCGATCAAGCCGTCCGCCGAGACCAGGAAGGTCCGCACCTGGAACACTCACCGCGTCGACGTCGAGCTCACCAATGCCCAGGGCCTGCGGGTCTCCACGCAGATGTGGCTGACCAAGGACCTCGACCTCTACGCCGCCTACAACAAGATGTCCGGCGTCCTGGCCTCGCTGCAGGTGAGCTCCGCCGACTGGTCGCGCAAGATCGGCGACCTGGACGGTTTTCCGGTGTACCAGGAGACCACCGTCAGCGTCGGCGGCACGGCCTTCAAGTCTCACGAAGAGGTGGTGCAAGCAGAGTCCAAGCAGCTCACGGACGTGACCTTCGATCCCCCGGCAGGCTTCAACCCCGTACCCTACGACCCGTTCCGCGCCCCGCAGTAGCCTCAACCCCTGGGTTTCCGGTCGGAAACCCCAAGTAGGGCACGGAGTCCCGCCAGCGAGGTCGGTCGCCGAAGCAAAACGAAAGCCGGAGAGGGGCGAGGAGGTCCGCGGGCGACGGGCTCCCGGGTGGCGACTCAAAACGCGAGGCAAGACGCGTCGATCTCGGCACCGCACCTCGGCGAGCGTTGGCGTCGCCAGCCGGGAGCCCGCCGTCCGCGGACCGGCCGGAGGGGTGCCCCCGGAGGCCCCCCCGGAGGCTACTCCTCGCGGTTTTGCGAGATCTGCCGGCGCAGCAGCTCGTTCTCGAAGGCCATCCCCACCTGGGCGGTCGCCAGCTCCAGGATGTCGATGTCCTCGATCGGCTGGTCGCGCTCGCCGTTGTCGGTGTAGATCACCGAGATCACCCGCTGGGCCCCGAGCACCGGGAACACCACCACCTGCCCGGCCCGCGAGCGGCCGACGAGCGAGCGGAAAGGCTCCGGCAGGCCCGCGTCCTCGAAGCTCACCGACTGCACCTCGCCCAGCGCCAGGCTGCGGGAGAAGACGCTCTCCGCCTGGGTCGACAGCTTGATGCCGCGCGTCAGCTCGGCGAGCGGGCGCCCGAGGGTGTCCGCGCCAAAGGCGCCGAGCGCCACCAGCTGGTCGCGCTTGACCAGGAACAGCACCGCGCGCTCGACCGACTCCGAGATGATGTGCATCAGGTTGAGGGCCACGGTCGCGGAGATCAGCCCCGAGCGCAGGTCGCCGAACACCCGCCGCAGCCGCGCCACACCCGATTGCATGCTCGCCGCCGGCACGACGCCGGCGCCGCCGCCGCGGATCAGGTCGTCGCGGCTCTCGATGAGGTTCTCGACGCAGGCCGCGACCGCCTCGACGTCGGGCGGCAGCGCCGTCAGGACCCCCGCGGCGTAGACCTTGGCCACCGAGACGCCGGGGTCCACCAGCGCAATGATCGAGGCGCGCGGCCGCGCGCGGCGCAGGGCCGCCGCCTGCTCGAGAGACACTCCACCCTGCCGGAGGTCGACCACCACGATGGGCGGCGGCTCTCCCGGCGCCGCCGCTCCCGCCTGCTCGATGCGCAGCCCCTCGATCCCGGCGACCTCGTGGTGCAGGGCCTCGCTCAGCTTCTCGGCGAAGCCGGCGTCGGAAGAGACGAGCTGCAGGTGCAGACGCTCCGCCGCGTGCTTGGGAATCTCCCAGCGACGATGCGGGCTCTCCGGGCGCGCCTCGAGCAGCATCAGGCCGGCCTGATGAGCGGCGGCCGCCGGCGCCGCCACCGCCAGCATCGACTCGAGCGACGGATTGGTCGAATCGCCGTCCAGGTAGCCGCCGGCGGCCGCCGCCACGGACACCGCGGGGTGGTGGACGCCACCGGTGCCGCGCTGACGCCGCCTCTCCACGGCCGCCGCCGGCGCCGTGCCGCCAGGCTTCCCCGGAGCTCCGAGAGGGCCCCCGCCGGCGGTTTCCGGGGACGCCGGCGGCGTCATGAGCGGGGACAGGGGCGAGAGCGAAGAGAGCGAGGGCGGCACCCCGTCGAGCAGCGGCTCGCTGCGCCCGCGGTTGCGCTCGTCGAAGATCCTGGCGGCTTCGAGCAGCACCATCTGGGTGTTGAGGTCGGCGTCCGGCAGGACGTCGCTCGGATAGAGCGCGATGTCGTCGATCGGCCGCAGGTCGTCGATCGCGAACTCGAAGGTGCCGGCGTCCCACACCATCACCTCCGACACCGCCTGCTCGATCTGCTGCGCGATGACCTGGCGCAGGCCCTCCGCGTCGATGGCCCCCGAGGTCACCAGCACCTGCCCGAGCGACCGCCGCTCGCGCTCGAGCGCCTGGGTCTGCACCGCCAGGTCGAGGTTGGCGCGGTCGAGCAGCCCCGAAGAGATCAGCAGATCGCCCAGCTTGGGGGTGCGCGGCGCCTGCGCCGACACCAGGCGGCCGCCGTGAAAGCCGATCATCGCGCGCTGCGCGCCCCGCGTCAGCAGCAGGGTGCCGGTGCGCCGTCCGAGGTGGATGAACTGCATCACGTCGGCGACGGAGACGTCCTTGAGACTGCCGGAAATGGCCATTTTCTTAACCTAGTGCCGCCGGCGCGGCCGCCGGGGTCATTGCCGCCGGCTCCCAGTCCATCACTCGCCGCGCGCCAGCTTGACCAGACTTTCGAGGGTGCGCAGCTTGCGATCCTTGGTGGCGAACAGCCGCGCCGCGAACAGCGCCGACGCGGCATGTGCCGAAAGCAGGTCCAGCAGATCGCGGTCCTCGGCGCGCAGGATCGGCTTGTGGTCCAGCAGCTTGAGCAGCACCAGGGCGCCGACCACCTCGTTCTGCACTCGCAGCGGCACCGCCGCGAGCGCCTTCGAGTCGGCGGTCGGACCCAGGCGCAGCACGCCGTCGGCGAGCGTGGCGTCGACGACCGGATCGCCGCCGCCGTAGATCTCGCCGCTGTAGAGGCCGTTCACCTCGCTGGCGCTCGCCACCCGCGCGCTGCCGGTACCGCCGAGCAGCGCGATGTCGCAGCCGGGGGCGTCGTCCTTGCGCAGCAGCAGCACGAACTGCTCGGCGCCCAGGAGGTTGATGGCGATCTCGGCAATGGTCGCCTGCACCTCGGCCGGGTCGAGCGTCGCGTGCAGCTGGTAGGTGGCGACGTAGAGATTCATCAGGCGGCCGCCCTGGTGCTCGGAGTCGACGAGACGCGAGGCCAGCTCCTTGACGTCCGACTCGGCCGAGGACAGCCGCCGCTCGAGCTCGGTGACGCGGGAGAGGCCGGCGGCGTCGCCGCCGCGCTCCGCCAGCTCGCGCAGGTTGAGCTCGGCGACCCGCGCCAGCTCGCCGGCGCGGTCCAGGGTGCTGCGCAGCTCGGCGACCAGCTCGAGGCCGGCGGCGGTAGGTGGTGCCGGCGGACGGTCGCTCATGCGGCGGGCCTCGCCGGCAAGCGGGAGATCACGTCGAGGATCTCCTCGCTGTGGAACGGCTTCTTGATGTAGGCGGCGGCGCCGGCCTCGATCCCTCGCGCGGTGTCCTCCTCCCGCCCCTCGGTGCTGATGATCACGATCGCCATGCCGTCGCGGCCGCCGCCCTCCTCGAGCTGGGCGAGGAACTCCATGCCGTTCATGTGCGGCATGTTGATGTCGAGCAGGACGAGGTCGATGTCCTGATGCTCCCGCAGGCGGTCGAGGGCCTGGCGGCCGTCCGATGCGTAGACCAGCGAATACTGGCGCAGCATCACCTCGTACATTTTGTGCATCAGCTTCGAGTCGTCGACGACCAGCACTTTCCTCGGCTGCACGAATGCCTCCCGGCAGGCGGCCTGCCCGGCGCGGCGCTCCCCCTGGGCCCACAGATCCAGCACCGCAGTCTAGCCAATGCCCCAGGCCAGTTCAAGCCGCTGCGCAACTAGCCGCCGGGACGCGGCCGCTCCCCCGCCCGGTGAAGCGGGTTCGCCAGGAGCCGATTGGTGGGATCGCGAGTCTGCCAGGAGGTGCTCATGAGACGAGGCCCAGGCCCGCGGTCCGCGCTGGGACGGGCCGGGGCCTGGGCCGGGGCCTGAGGTGTCGCGGCGAGCCGGGCTTCTCTCAGTCGAAGGCGGCGAGGACTCCCTTGCCGGAGAGCTGGCGGGCGATGGTGCCCAGGGCGGTGCCGCTGTTCGGCCCGGCGGTGACGCAGCTGCCGACGCAGCCGTCGGCGTAACCCACCAGCACCCGTCCCTTGCCGTCGGCCCGGGCGTCGATGAAGTCGAGCAGGTTGCGGGTCGAGGCGCAGCTGGTGCCGGCGGTGCAGATGGTGCCGCGCTGGACCGGGTCGTTGGGAGTGGCGTCGACGGTCACCCAGGTCGCGCCGCCGTCGTAGGTGTGGGCCACATACAGGTGCCACACTGCCGGGAAGTTGGGGTCGTCGCCGGTGGCGTTGCCGCCGGCCGTGGTGCCCAGGAAGGTAAAGGCGGCGCGCGCCGGGTCGCCGGCCACCATCGCCGGAAAGGCCGTGTTCTTGATGCCCAGGGAGGCCCCGACGTCCCAGACGTTGGTCCAGGTCTGCCCGCGGTCATGCGAAACCGCGACCGCCGGATGGCCGCTGCCGTCGGCGAAACCGAAGTAGAGCGTGCCGTCGGCGGCAACCGCCACGGACGGGTCGGAAGCGCCGGGGGAGTTGCTGCCGGGCACCAGCCGGACCGTCCAGGTGACGCCGGCGTCGGTCGAGACCGCCACCCCTTGCTGGCTGCCGCAGTTGGCGTTGGGCACATACGCCGTGCCGTCCGGAGCGACCTTGATGTGGCCGTGCAGGCCGCCGCACTGGGTCAGGTTGTACATCGGCACGGCGAGCCCGAAGGTCAGCCCGCCGTCGAGGCTCACGGCGCAGCTGGCGAGCGCGATGGCCTGCGAGCAGTAGTAGACCGCGTACGGGTAGGTGAGCGTGGTGAGCACGCCGCTCGGCAGCGGGCCGGCGCCGACCGTCTGGTGGTCGGGGCCGGCCGGGATGCCGGCGCCCTGGCTCGGCGTCCAGGTCGCGCCGCCGTCGTCGCTGTACGCCATCAGGCTGGTGGCGCCGGCGAGCTGCGAAACGAAGGTCCGGCCGGTCGTCCGCTCGGTGTAGAGGATGGGATCGAGAGTCAGCATCGAGGTCAGGACGTAGCTCACGTCCGTCCAGCTGGCGCGGGCCGGCGAGGTGGAATCGTCGAAGCTCACCCGCAGCGTCTGCAGGCCGGCTTCGAACATGACGTTGCCGGACTTGGCGTCGTAGCTCAGCGACGGCTCGCCGGCGCTGGTGGCCAGCGGCGGCGGGGCCGGGTAGTTGGTGTAGGTGGGCGGCGTCGCGCCCGACGCCGGCGCAGGCGGCGGCGCGGCCCCCGCGGCGGCGGCCGGCAGCAGCAACAGCGGCACCACGGCAAGCGCGCCGGCGACCCACCCTTGCGACCACGGCGATCTGCTGCGACGACCTGAAGCGATGCGGCTCATCTCCCCCTCCTTTTCGGGCTCGTGACCTGCCGTTGGCAACCGGCGATGGCCGGCAGCGGCCAGCGCCGGCGGACAGCCCCTCGACCTCCACTATCCAAGCAATAAGGGGGCCAGGGAATCCGGAGATCCCCTCAGCGGCGGGTGGGGGTTTTCCCTCAGGGCTCAGCCCAGAGGACTCAGCCCAGCAGGCCCTTGCGGGAGGCGTACAGCACGAGCTCGGCGGCGTTGTGCAGGCCGAGCTTGTCGAGGATGCGGGTGCGGTGGTTCTCGGCGGTCTTGACGCTGATGCCGAGAGCGCGCGCGACCTCCTTGGTGGTGCGGCCCTGGACCACCAGGTGGAAGACCTCGCGCTCGCGCGCGGTCAGCGGGCCGTAGGGGTCGGCGCCCGCCTCGGGTGCGCGCAGCTGCTCGGCCAGCGCCCGCGCCGCCTGCGGGCCGAAGTAACCTTGCCCCGAGGCGAGCGCGCGGACGGCCGCGATCAGCTCGGCCGCCGCGCTGTCCTTGACCAGGTAGCCGGCGGCGCCCGCCCGCACCACCGGCAGGACGTATTCCTGCTCGTCGTGGACGGTCAGCACCAGGATGCGCACGGCGGGCAGCTCGGCATGGATGCGCCGCACCGCCTCGAGACCGTTCAGGCCCGGCATGCCGAGATCGAGAACCGCCACCTGCGGTCGGGTACGGCGCGCCTCGGCGACCGCCTGCAGGCCGTCGGCGGCCTGCGCCACCACCTCGCAGGCGCCGCCGGCTTCGAGCAGGCTGACCAGGCCTTGCCGCACCACCGTGTGGTCGTCCGCCAGCAGCACCCTGATCGCCGGCATGGTTTTATCAGCCGCCCGCGGTCGCGGGAGCTGCCGACACCGCCGGTGCCGCCGGCGGCAGGGGCACCGCGGCGTGCAGCCGGGTGCCCGCGCCCGGCGACGAGGTGATCCGCAGCCGGCCGCCGAACAGCTCCAGGCGATCGCTCATGCCGCGCAGGCCGGACCCGGCCGCGCCCTGGCCCGGGTCGAGCGCGCGGGCGGCATCGAAGCCGCGGCCGGCGTCGGTGATCTCGAGCTCGAGCCAGCCGCCGCGACGCCGCAGCAGGACGGCGGCCGCCTGCGCTCCCGAGTGCTTGAGGACGTTGGTCAAGGCCTCCTGGACGACGCGGAAGACCAGGATCTCGAGGTCCGGGTCGAGGCGGCCGTCGATGCCGTCGCCAGCCACCCGCACCTCGAGCCCGGAGCTCTCGCGCAGGGTGCGGGTGAGCCACGAGAGCGCGGGCAGCAGGCCGAGGTCATCGAGGATCGGCGGCCGCAGCAGCCGGGACAGCTCGCGGGTGTCGTGAAGGGCGCGCGCGGCGAGCTCGACGGCCGCGGCCAGCTTCGCCCCCCACGCCGCCGGCGGCGGCGCCGGCGCCGCCCGGGCCTCGCCGGCCAGCTGCTCGAGTAAGTTCTTGAGCGCCGTCAGCTCCTGGCCCAAACCGTCGTGGAGCTCGCGCGCCAGGCGGCGCCGCTCTTCTTCCTGCACCTGCCACACCGCCTTGGCGAGGGCGCGAAAGCGGCGCTCGCTGCCTGCCAGCTGGCGCACCAGCCCCTGGCTGTCGCGCGCCACCTGGCCGACGCGGTCGAGCAGCTCCTGCACCGGGTCCTGCCGGTCAACCGTGTCCGCCAAGGTCTCGCACCTCCGGCAGCCGCGCGAAGGCTTGGCGCTGCTCGGGAGTCAGTCCGGATTCGACGCGTGCCGCCTCCTGTGCCGCCCGCCGCCGCTCGGCGCCGGCCTCGGCGGCGGCGCCGCGCGCGGCGAGAGCTCGGGCGAGCAGCAGGTGCAGCCGGTAGGCGCCGGCGTAGGGCCCGCAACGGTCCGCCAGGCGCAGGCCGCGGCCAGCCGCCTCCTCGGCGGCTGCGGCATCGCCCGCCGCCAGCGCCGCCGCGGCCATCCCCTGCTCGGCCCACAGCAGCAGCGGCAGGTGGCCGAGGCGCTCGACCTCGCCGGCGGCGGCGCGCAGCTCCGTCCAGCTGGCCGAACCGCCGGCGCCGGCGGTGGCCCTGGCGGCGCTGGCGCTCCGGGCGCCAGAGAGCGAGCGGCCACCGCCCCGGCTCGCAGCCGCCGCGGCCGCCGTGGCGGCCGCCGCCAGCGCCCTCCCGACCCGCGCCTGCAGGCGGGCGACCAGGCTGTGGCTGGCCACCGCCTGCGCTTCCGCCAGCCGGAAGGCGGCGAGCGCCGCCGCGGCGTCGCCGGCCAGCAGCAGGCCCTTGCCGCGCAGGCTCTCGAGCGCGGACAGCTGTTCGGCGTTCTCGCCGCCGCTGCCCTCCCCGCCGGCAGCTGCCTCGCCGCTGCCGCCGGCCCCCTCCCCGCCGGCGGCTGCCGCGCCGCCGCCGGCTGCCGCGGCGGCGGGGGCCCCGCCACCGCCAGCGCCGGAGCCATGGAGCCACGCCGCCGCTTGCGCCAGCCGTCCCGCGGCGGCCGCCTGCATGCCGATCTCTTGCAGCGCCTCGGCCTCGTAGAGGGTGAACTCGGTCTCGCCGCGGCGGTCGCCCAGCTCGCGCACCAGCCCCAGGGCATCGTGGTAGGAAGCGAGCGCCGCCTGATAGCGACCCTGGTATTGCGCCACCCGCCCCAGGTAGCCGGTCGAGACCGCGGCCCCGGCCTTGAGCCCCAGCTTGCGGCTCTCGGCCAGCGTGTCGAGGAAGGACTTGAGCGCCTCGGTCCACTTGCCCTGGGCCAGCTGCAGCTGCCCGATGCTCTGGGTGGTGGTCACCACCCCGGCGCGGTCCCCGGTGGCGCGGTTCAAGGACAGGGCTTGCTGCCAGTACACCAGGGCGTTGTCGTAGTCGCCCAGCAGATGGTAGGCGAATCCGACGTTGCCCAGGCTTTCAGCCAGGGCCAGCCGATCGCCGAGATCCCGGCGCAGCTGCAAGGCCTGACGGTAGCTGGCGAGCGCACGGTCGTAGCGGCCGCGCTCTTCCTCGAGGCCGCCGAAGGCGTTTTCCAGCTCGGCGACGCCGGCCCGGTCGCCGAGCGCCTGCAGGATCTCGAGCGCCTGCCGGAGATTGCGCTCGGCCTCTTCGTAGGCCCCATGCACCAGCGCCAGAGTGGCCAGGTTCTTGAGGCTGGTGGCATAGCCGCGGCGATCGTCGATGCGCCGGCGGATGGCGGCCGCCTGGCGATAGCTGTCGGCGGCGCGGTCGAGATCCCCCAGCTGCTGGTAGGCGACTCCCAGGGCGTTGAGCGCGTCGGCCCGGCCCTGTTCGCTGCCCAGGCGGTTCTGCACCACCATCGCATGGACCAGCGTCTCGTCGACGGCCTGGCGGGCCTTGCCCTGCTCGATCAGGTACCTGCTGAGCAGGAACCAGCCTCGGGGGTGGTTGGGATCGGCGCGGACCACCTGGCGCAGGGCGTCCACCGCCTCCTCGAGCTTGCCCTGCTGGCCGTACGCCTCGGCCAGCGCCAGGCGCGCCTCGAGGTCGTGCGGGTAGCTCTTGACCAGCTGCCGCAGGGTCTCCTGGGCCGCCTCGGGTGCACCTTGCAGCTGCTGCAGCTGCGCCCGCGCCGCGAAGCCCAGGCGTCCCGCCGCGGCGCCGGGGGTGGCGGCGGCGCGCGCCGCGGCCGCCTGCGCTTTCTCGGCGTAGCCGAGCGCCTGGTAGCAGGCGGCCAGGCGCACCCAGGCGGCGGTGAAGGCGGGATCGGCGGCGACCGCGCGCTCCAGGGCCGGGCGCGCGCCCAGGCTGTCCGCCCGCGACAGCCTGCCGAGGCCCTCGGCGTAGGCGGCCATGGCAGGGCCCGAGGCAGTGAGCGGGGCCGGTGCCGCACCCGGCGGCGGCGCGGCGCCCGCTTCGAGCTGCCGGCGCAGCCGTTCGCCGAGATCGGCGACCAGCTGGAAGATCTGCGACGCGTCCCGGGCCTCGGCGTGCAGGGAGGGCGCCGCCGAGCGGGGAAGGTCGGCGGCCACCAGCGCGAGATCGAGCCGCAGCAGGCCGCCCGCGGCCCGGACCGTCCCGGTGACCACGCGATCGGCTTCGACCAGCTCCGCCAGCTGCCGCAGCTCGGCGTCGGGCAGCGGACCGCGCGGCAGCTTGAGGTCTTCGACGGTGCGCAGCAGGCGCAGGCTGTCGACCACCCGCAGCGCGGGGCTCTCGGCGAGGGCCGCGGCGAGCAGCTCGGCGACGCCGGCGGAGCTCCACGCCAGGTCGGCCCGTCCGGTCTGCTCGGCCAGCGGCAGCACCGCGACCACGTGGCGCGGCGTGGCCAGCGCGGGGGCGCCGCCCCCCCCAACCGACGCGGCCCCGCCGGCCAGGGCTTCATTGGCGGCTCCGGCCCCGGCCGCGCCTCGGGCCGCCGGCCCGGGGGCCCGGACCAGGGCCCGGACCATCATCCAGGCGGCGAGGACGAGCAGCGCCAGGGCCGCGGCCGCGCTCAGCCGCCCGGGCAGCCCCAGCGACCACCAGCGCCGGGAAAGGCCGCCGCGCAGGCCGCGCCAACCCAGGCCCGGGAGCCACCCACCATGGCGCTCCGGCGGCGCCGCCGCGCCGGTCCCGAAGTCCGGCAGCGCGTCGAGGCCCGCCAGCAGGTCGGCCGCGCTCTGGTAGCGGCGCGCCGGGTTGCGCTGCAGGCAGCGCCGCACCACCGCGCGCAACCGCGCCGGCACGGCAACCCCCAGCTCGCCGAGGTCGCGGGCCTCGCCGCCGATGCGCTGCGCCAGCCGCTCGGCATAGGAGTCGCCGGCGAAGGGCAGGCGCCCGCTGAGCATCTCGAAGAGCAGGAGGCCAAGCGCGTAGACGTCGCTGCGGCCATCGACCGGCTCGCCGCGCGCCTGCTCTGGCGACAGGTAATCGGGGGTGCCGACGATGCCGCCGGTCTGCGTCGGACCCGCCACCGCCAGCGAGCGCGCCACCCCGAAATCGGTGATGAAGGCGCGGCCGCCGGCGTCCACCAGAACGTTGGCGGGCTTGAGGTCGCGGTGCACCACTCCTTCGGCGTGGGCTGCCGCCAGGGCCGCGGCGAGCTGCCGGGCGATCGCCACCGCCCGTCCCGCCGGCAGCCGTCCCTCCGCCTCCAGCACGGCGCGCAGCGAGCTGCCGGGGATGTAGTCCATGGTCAGGAACAGCAGGTCCCCGGCGCTGCCGAGGTCGTGGATGCGCACCGCGTTGCGGTGGCTGACCTGGCGCGCCAGCAGCAGCTCCTTGCGGAACCGCTCGCGGAAGCCGGGATCCGCGGCGACCTCGGGCCGCAGCACCTTGAGGGCGACGTCGACGCCGAGCTGCTCGTCGTGGGCGCGGTAGACCATGCCCATGCCGCCCACCCCCGCCAGGGACAGGATGCGGTAGCGCCCCGCGATCAGGCTGCCCGCCTCCAGGCAGCCGGCGCCGGCTGGATTGGTGCGGGTGGCCTGCGGGTCGGGCCCGGCGGCGGCCGGCGAGGGTTGGGCGGTCATCCCGGGGAGGCTCCCTGCCCTGGCGCCCCGGGAGCGGTGGCATGGGCCGCCAGCAGCTCGCTCCAGAGGACCGCCGGCCGCCCCGAGACCGCCGCGACGTCGGCCAGCAGGCGCTCCATCTCCTCGTCCAGGCGCGCGGCGGCGATCGCCACGGCGGCCTGGGAGGCGAGCGCTTCGAGGATCTCCACGTCCAGCTCGGTGAAGGCGCTCCCCGGCGACCGGCTGTCGGCATAGAGGGCGCCGTGGCAGCGGTCGAGCGCCGCCGCCGCGGGCAGCGGCACGAGCGGCGTCACCCCGGCCAGCGGCGCCAGCGGCACGCAGGCCAGGGCGCGGATGCCGCCGCGGACGACGCTCGCGCGCCCACCCAACGCCGGATCGGCGAGGGCGTCCGCGGTGACGACGGCGCGCCCCGTGCGCAGCGCCGTCGCGACCGCGCCGACCGAGCCGGAGAACTCGGCGGTGCCGAGGT
Source organism: Thermoanaerobaculia bacterium (assembly GCA_035949675.1). GTDB lineage: Bacteria > Acidobacteriota > Thermoanaerobaculia > Multivoradales > UBA5704 > JASLEW01. The sequence goes on along the minus strand of DASZHY010000245.1, from coordinate 7,276 downwards.
CGCCGGCGTCGAGGCCGCGGGCGGCGGCCACCGCCAGCTCGCCACCGTCGCGGGCGAGGAGCACGAAGCCGCGCTCCGCCCGCGCCAGCTGCACCGCCGAGTCGAGCAGTCCGCAGACCACCGCCTCCAGGCTGCCGGCGTCCGCCAGGCGGCGGCGAGCGGCAAGGGTGGAGCGCCGCCGGTCGCTCTCGGCGCCGGTGTCTTGCCGCAGCTGTTGGTCAGTGAGCAGCTCGAAGCTCGCCAGGACGCCGCCCAGGCTCAGCCAGCTGCCGCCCCCGAGCGGCAGACGCGAGGCCGCCGGCACGCCGTTCACCAGGGTGCCGTTCTTGCTGCCGAGGTCGGCGATCTCCCAGCCCGCGCCGCCGTAGACCAGGCGCGCGTGCCGCCGCGACACCCGGCCGTCGTCGATGAAGACGCCCATCGCCGGATCGCGGCCGAGCACGCACTCCTGTTCGTCGGCCAGGGTCAGGACCCTGGCCGGCCGGTCGGCGAGATAGACGGTGAGGCGGGCTGGCATCCCGCGGGGCGCCCCCTCAGGGGGTGGCAGGCGCCAGGTTCAGGCTGAAGCTCAGGGTGCCCGCCGCGGCGCGCAGCTTGCCGGCGATGTTCGGCAGGTCGCCGCTGGCGCGCCAGACGTCGGGGATGCCGGTGCCGCTGTTGCTCTGGACGGTCGCGGCGAAGCCGGTGACGGCCTTCGCCGCGTCGACCTGGTCTCCTGCCTGATAGTAGGCACGGGCCGCCTGCAGCTGCCCGTTGAGGTTGTCGAGCAGCGGCCCCGGGATGGCGCCGGCGTAGGTCGACAGCAGGCTGCTCAGGGCGTCGAACTTCTGGCTGATGACGCCGGCCAGCAGCCGCGCGTCGGCGACGATGAGGAAGTCCGAAAAGCTTCCCCCGGTGCCCCGGACGCGGTAGCTGCCGGTGCCCATGTTGACGGTGATGTCGTTGAAGGGCCCGCCGGCGGGAGCCGAGAAGAGGCGCAGCGGGCAGTGGGCCGTGAGCTCGAGGTTCTGGGTGTGGAGGTCCAAGGTGTAAACGCCGCTGAACGAGAGCCCGCCGCCGGCCGGCGGCTGCACCCGCACCAGCACGGGAAACGCCCCCGGCGGCGTGACCAGGCCGCCGCTCGGCAGCCGCGCCAGCAGGCTGGGATCCTGCGGGTTGATCAACTGCGCGGAGAGGCTGAGGTTGCCGGCGGTGAGGCCGACCGCCTGCTCGAAGGCCAACGTCAGGTCGGCCGAGATTCCCGGCAGGTCGAGGCTGGCGGTGACCTGGTTGCCGGAGATGGTGAGGTTGCCGATGCCCTGGGCGCTGACCGCCGCGGCGCTCATCACGACGCAGACAACGGCGCATAGGAAAGCCGCGACGACCTTCGGCATGAGCTTTGCCCCCTGTTCGTACCGGCGAACCCTTGACGGCCGCCGGGCGCCGGCCGGCCCCTCGCTGGCGCACCAAAGCCACCGCGCAAGACAAGCAAAATCCACGCCCGAAGCCCGGCGCTCGACGACAACTTGCGGGCACGCCGGCGGTGGCACCGGCGGCCACGGCCGCCCAAAACTCGGGACTTGGGCGCGAGGCCTTATCTTAGCCGACCCGCCGTGCTCCCGTCGATGCCCGCCCGCGAAACCGAGCAGCCGGCGACCCGCAGGCAGTGAGGGCGAGGGGGACGTCCATCACCGCCTGACGGGCCACCGGGCTACAAGGTGCCGATCCCTCCCAGTGGCCTGCCCGGCGCCTTGGCACCGGGCAGGCATCGGCCCTGGATCGGCTGCCGGCGGCCGGCTGGTTTCCGGCAGCGAAGCCCTGCCGGAAGGGGGCCACGGCGAAGGCCAGGAACGAGCGCGAGCCCCAAGGACCCGCGTCGTTCACTATCGTCTCGGGGGCAAGGCCGGGAAATCGGGCAAATCCCCCAAGGGAGGCAGGGGGAAACCCTCAGGCGGGGCCGGCTGGCCTGGTTGAAGCTGGGCCCGTGCTACACTGATCCCGTGTTTCACGGGAGACTCCCAATGGCAAACTTGACGATAACCATTGACGATGAGGTGCTGCGACGGGCGCGGCTGCGCGCCTTGCAGCAGGACACCTCGGTCAACGCGCTGCTTCGCGATTACCTCACAGCCTTCGCGTCCGCGGACTCCACCTGGCAACAGGCCACCGACGAGATCCTTCGCCTCTCTACCCGGGCCAAGAGCGGCCGGGGAGGCCGCCGGTGGACTCGGGACGAGCTCCATGAGCGGCGGTAGGGTCTTCTTCGATACCAACGTCTTCGTGTATCTCTTCGACGCCGACGCGCCCGCCAAGCAGGACAAGGCGAGGAAGCTCGTCGCAGAGCTGGGCCGCGCCGGCCAGATTGCCTTGAGCCCCCAAGTGCTGCAGGAGTTCTACGTGACGGTCACACGCAAGCTCGCGCGGCCTCTCGCGCCGCCCGCGGCCCGCGCTGCGGTCACGCACCTGAGCACGTTCGCCATGATCGCAGTCGACGGCTCGACGGTGCTGCGCGCCGTCCACCTCCACCAGACTGCCAGCCTGTCTTTCTGGGACGCTCTCATCGTCCAGGCGGCCCTGGAAGGGAACTGCAAGACGCTCTACAGCGAAGACCTGCAAGCCGGCCGCAGCTTCGGGGGCTTGGAGATCGAGAACCCGTTCGCGTCGGCCGCGAATTGAGTCTTGGCTGCCGTCTGCACTGCCGCGCGCAGGGGCTTGGCGCGGCTAGCGCTCGGACATCATCGCGCGGGCGATGGGCAGCGAGAGCAGGCGCGGCGAGAAGCGGCCGGAATAGGCGACGAGCTTGTTGAGCGCACCGATGATCGCCACCCGGCGGCCTGCTTTCAGGGCCCGATAAGCGCCGCGCGCCACCGCCGCCGAGGTCATGACCGGGATCGGGCCGCCCTTGAAGAGGCCGGTGTTGCCGGCCTTGGCCACCTGAGAGAAATTGGTGGCGGTGGCGCCGGGGCATACCGTGGTGACGGTGACCCCGGTGCCGCGCAGCTCGTAGGCGATCGCTTCGCCCAGATTGAGCACGTAGGCCTTGGTCGCACAGTAGACCGCCATTTGCGGACCGGGCTGAAAGCCGGCGGTCGAGGCCATCAGCATCACCCGACCGCGGCGCCGCGCGACCATGCCGGGCAGCAGCAGCCGGGTGAGCTCGGTGAGCGCCACGACGTTGACCTGCAGCATCTCGGCGTTGCGGGCGGGATCCGACTCGACGAAGCTGCCGTTCGCCCCCAGGCCCGCGTTGTTGATCAGCACGTCCACCACGACGCCGCGGCTGGCGATCTCGTCCGCCAGGCGGGCGGCGGCGCCGGGCTGGGCAAGGTCGGCGGCGACGACCGTGGCATTGACGCCATGCGTCGCGAGCTCGCGGGCGAGCGCCGCCATCGGCTCGACACGGCGGGCGGTGAGCACCAGGTCGTGGCCGTCGCGGGCCAGCTCGCGGGCAAGGTCGGCGCCGATGCCGCTCGAGGCGCCGGTGACGAGAGCAAGGGGACGGTGGGTGTCGGTCATGGCTGGTCCCTCATCGGGTCGCCGGACGCGAGCCGGCGGCGGCGCCAATTCCGGCAACCAGATTCGCCGCGAGCCATCTTTGCGTCGTGGATAGAGACTATTTCATAACACAGGCAGATAACCTCGCCGCCGGCGCATCCTCTTCTCAAGGCAAAACGGCAGCGGGTCCAGGAACTTGGCCATCGGCGTAAGTCACTGTGTGGCAATGGCTTGCGCTTGCCACCGGGCAGCGGAGTGGCTACATTTCGCATATGCCGGTCACGGAACGCCTGGGGGAGGCATTGAAACTGCTGCGCAGCCGGCGGGGCTGGCCACAGAAACAAGTGGCCGCGCTTGCCGGGATCACCAGGGGGATGGTGTCGTCCTACGAGAAGGGCAGGCAGACGCCGATCCTCATCACCCTGGAAAGGCTCCTCAAGGCCCTGGACGCGGATCTCTGCGACCTTTACTGTGCTCTCGAGTTCGTCAACGGCAGGCAGCCGGTCGGCCATGACCTGAGCCCGCGGTTCCAACCCGGTCAAGCAAAACCGCTCAAGGCGGCGGCGCGGCAACGGACCGACGACGCCGGCGAGCCGCGCGAGCCGCGCGAGCCCGACGATGATACCAGAGGCGCACCGCAGCTCTCGGCGGATCTCGAGCGCGCATTGAGCGACACCCTCGGAGGCGTCCACCGCCTCTTGCGCCATGTCCTTCTGGAACAGCGCAAGCCGCGCTGAGCGCCGAGCGCTGTCTCACCTGGGGCCCGGGCAGCACCCCCAATAGTGTGGCCAGTGCCTGGCGGCAGGGCGCCGTGTGGGCCCCCGGGGTATCGACTCCCAGACTGGCGCGATCCACAAGCCGTCACGAGTCCGGGCAGGGACGTCGATTCGCCGCCCTGGCGAAGGCAGAAAGGAACGATTGCCAATGATGCCAACATCGGAAGAGCAGCCAGCGCCGGCGAGCGCAACCTCGGCGCCGGACCTGGGAAAGTTCGCGACGGAGATCGACCACATTGCCATCGCCGTCCGCAATCTCGAACAGTCGATCACGTTTTTTTGCAACGTGCTCGGTTTCGAGCTGCATGAGCGCCGCAAGACCGAGGGCAAAGCGACGGCGATGATCTCGGCGGTGCTCAAGGCGGGGCCGATCACCGTGGTGCTGCTCGAAGGCACCTCTCCCGAGTCGCAAGTCACGAAATTCGTCGATCACTACGGACCCGGCGTGCAGCACATCGCGATCGGGGTCAAGGACCTGCCGCAAGCCGCCGAGGAGCTGCGCCGGGCAGGGCTCGCGTTCGACACCACGGTGATCGAGAGCCCCGGCCTGCGCCAGATCTTCACCCGCCGCGACAGCGGCTCGGGGCTCATGATCGAGTTCATCGAACGGATGGGCGGCGACTTCTCCGACCAGAGCGTGCAGCAGCTCTTCCAGCAGCTGGAGGCAAAGGACTCCTTCTGAACCGAGAGCGTCCTCCGCGGGGCGCCGGGCGCGGCGCCCCGGCCTTCTCCTAGCCTTCCCGAAGCGGCGACGGTTCCGGTTGCTGTCCCCGCGCTGCTCAGCGCGAGAGCAGCAGACGCGCCGTCCAGCGCGCGTCGCGCGCCCGCTGCGGGCCGTCCTGCTCGGACGCCGCCACGGCCCCGTCGAAGAGCACCATGAGGGCACCGGCCGTGGCCTCGTGGTCCTTCACCTTCGCCGCCCGGGACCACTCGAGGAAGCGCGCGTGCAGCCACTCGCGCTGCGCCGCGGCGGCGACGCGCGCCGGGTGCTTCGGGTCGCTGATCTCGCTCACCACGTGTTGCATGGGGCAACCGCAGAAGTCGCGCGACTCGGTCCACCCGACGACCCAGTCGAAGAATCGCAGCGCGCGCTGGGCGGGGGGGATGTCCGCCACGAAGGCCTCGATCGCGGCGCGCGCTGCGGCCGCGCGGCGCTCGAGATAGACGGCGATGAGCTCGTCCTTGCAGCCGAAGTGCGCGTAGAGCGACGCCTTCGCCGCGTCCGCTTCGGCAAGCACGCGGTCGATGCCCACGGCGCGCACCCCCTCGCTATAGAAGAGGCGATCCGCTGCTGCGACGATGCGGTCCCGCACGTTCGCTTTGGGTACTGCCGCCTTGCCGCGAGCCATGTTGGGGAGCCCTCCTCGGCTCCGGCTTGACAATACAGACCGATCGGTCTACAGTCAACTCCAGCAGACAGACCGTTCTGTCTGCATGAAACCCCGACGAACTGGAGAAACGACCCATGGGCTACTCGATTGCAGGCAAGGTCGCACTCGTCACCGGCGCCAATCGCGGCATCGGCGAGGCCATCGTGGATGCGCTGGTCGAGGCCGGCGCCGCCAAGATCTACGCCACGGCACGCCGTCTCGCGGACCTCGCGCCGCTCACCGCCCGCCACGGCGCGCGCGTGGTGGCGCTCGAGCTCAACGTCACCGACCCCGCGCAGATTCAGGCCGCGGTCGCTGCGGCGCCCGATGTGGAGCTGCTCATCAACAACGCCGGCGTCGCCGGCCACGTCGGCGGTCCCTTCACCGACCCGCAGTGGCTCGCCGCCGGGCGGCAGGAGATGGAAGTGAACTTCTTCGGCACCTTCGCGATGGCGCAGGCCTTCGCGCCCGCGCTGGCCAGGAACGGCGGCGGCGCGATCGCCAACATCGGGTCGGTGGCGTCGCTGGTGAGCTTCCCGATGCTCTTGGCCTACAGCGCTTCGAAGGCCGCCAACCATTCCCTCACCCAGGCGGCGCGCAGCCTGCTCAAGGGCCAGGGCACGCTGGTGTTCGGCGTCTACCCGGGTCCGATCGACACGCGGATGGCCGAAGGGATCGACTTCCCGAAGACCGCCCCCGCGGACGCCGCGCGCGCGATCCTCGCCGGCATCGAGGCCGGCAACGAGGAGATCTTCCCCGACCCGATGAGCCAGGGAATGGGCGCCGGGTTCCTCGTCGATCCCAAGGGACTCGAGCGGCAGGTGGCGGCGATGATGGCTTGAGGAGGGGAGACCGGGCCGGTCAAGGCGCAATAGTCGGCAACCACGACGGCCCGGGCCGGCCGCCTCGGGTCCGGATGGCGATACAATCCGCCCCGTCAGCCGGGAAGGAACCCGGCAGGCCTGTCGTCACGCGCGCGGCGACGTCCCAAGCCAGGAGAGATGACCATGGCCCCGATCAACGCCTATCTGTTCTTCGATGGCACCTGCGCCGACGCGATGCGTTTCTACGAGCGCGCGCTGGGCGGCAAGCTCGAGCTGATGTCCACCGCCAACGCACCCGCCGCGGCCCAGGTGCCGCCCGGCAGCGCCGACCGGATCTTGCACGCGCACCTCGACTTCGACGGCGGCACGTTGATGGCGTCCGACTGGATCGCCGGCGAGCCCTACGAAAGGATGCAGGGCTTCTCGTTGTCGGTGGCCTATCCGACGGTCGCCGAAGCGAAGCGGATCTTCGACGCCCTGGCCGCGGGAGGCAAGGTGACGATGCCCTTCGAGAAGACCTTCTGGGCGGAAGCCTTCGGCATGCTGGTCGACCGTTTCGGCACGCCATGGATGGTCAGCGGCCCGCGGGCAAGCGCCTGAATATGAGAACAGGGCCGGCGGAGTGGACGGCACTAGTTAAGTGACATCGCTCCGCGACGCCGGCACTCCTCTGCGGCGCCTGCCGCGCGAGGCGGAGAGCCGGCGGTCGGCGTAAGCGGCGACCTCGACCAGCTGTTCGAGGGGCGCCTCGAAACGCGGGTCGCCGCTGCTGCGTAGGACGACCTCCTTGGCGAAGAGGAGCGCGAGGTAGCGTAGCTTGAGCGGCGGCCGG
>DASZHY010000244.1:0-2178 GCA_035949675.1 Thermoanaerobaculia bacterium | reverse complement strand
GGTGGACAATGGGTGGACAGACCACCTGGTCGGACTCCAGCCTGAGTCTCGAGGCCCGCTTCGGCGATGCCGTCATCGGATCGCTGCGCGAACGCTGCCACACGGTGCAGTCGATCGGCGACTGGGCCGCCGGGGGAGCCGCCCAGGTCATTCGGATCGAGGACGGGATGCTAACCGGAGGCGGCGATCCGCGACCGGGTACCAGCAGCGTGATCGGCTATTGATGCATCACCCAGAGAAGTGCTTGTCTTTGCGGAGAGCCGATGCTATAAATCGCAGGTAACAGCAGCGGGTCCTCATCCGCATGAACCACGCGCGAACTCTGCATCGCGCATCCCTGGGAGGAAAAATGCCAGCGAAGAAGAAATCCTCGACTAAGAAGAAGTCGACCGCAAAGAAGTCGACGGCCAAGCGCTCCGGCGGCAAGAAGTCGACCGCCAAGCGCACGACGGCAAAGAAGGGCACGGCGAAGCGGTCGACCGCCAAGAAGGCGACGGCGAAGAAGAGCACCACCAAGCGAAGCGCGCCCGCCAAGCGGAAGAGCGCCCCGGCCAAGGCGACCGCGCCGAAGGCCGCCGCGAAGCCAGCGGTTCGTGCGGCGGCCCCCGCAGCCGCCGTGGCACCCAAGCCGTCCAGCTCCTTCACCGGCGGCGGGCGTCCCGTGGCACGGCCGGCCGAGCCACCGATGCCTTCGTTCGGTGGGTTTGGTAGCGAGCCCGGGATGGGCAGCGAGTCCGAGTCTGGCTCATCGGGCGGACCCGAACGGATCAAGATCGGTGAGCGTCCGCCGGAGCAGACCTGGCCCGGAGGCGGAAACCGCTAAATCGGGAGACCACAGGCCCCTGCCCTGGTGGGCAGGGGCTTTTTTATTGCGGCCGGGGTTACGGCTACGTCCGTATGCGCAGACGGAATGGGCCGAATCGCCACGCGGCGCGTAAGGGGAGGGGCGTTAGGTGTAGTAGAGGGTTTTTCCATGACAGCAGTCCGGCGCCTGGCAGCGGGGGGTCTGGCAAGCCTGCTGGCGCTCGCTCTGACTCTCCCGGCCTACGCGGCCACCAAGCCATCCAAGCCCACGCGTCCGGCTCCGCCCGCCCCGGCCAGACCAACCGCGATGCTTCCGCCGCAGATCTTCCAGCTCACCCCCGTCAAGGTCAACCCCACCGTGCTACCGAACATCATGATCCTCGGCCAGCACCTGACCCCCTCGACCACCGTGCAGGTTGGCGGCCGGCCGGCGACCACCGTCCAGGTTCCAGATGCGAATCACCTCCTGATGAAGCTGCCCGAGAACCTGGCACAGGGCGCCTACTCGGTCGCGGTGACCAACGAAGGCGGTACCACGCTGGCGAGTGACCAGCTCGTGATCGACGACCCCTCGCAGCGGCCGAGCACGATGATGATGCTCGTCGGCGGCGGCTTGCTCCTCCTGCTACTACTTGTCATGCGGCTCGCCCGGACACCGGGCCTCGCGTAAGGCCTTCACCTGACCCACCCCCCGGTAAGCCGGGGAGCGAACGATCAGCGGCTCGAGATCAAGAGTTGCAGGTCGGGCTCCTCGACCTGGTCGAGATCCGCCTCCGGTCCCAACCCCGCCTGCGGCACCGCGCGCAGCGCCGCCAGCGCGCCCCGCATCTGTCCCAGGTTGCGCTTGGCTTCGGTAAAGGCGTTCTGGATCATGGTGCTGCCCCGAGCGATATTGTTCTCGAGCAGGCGGTCGAGCGACGCGACGTTGTCGTCGATTTGCTGCAAGTAGCCTTCGAGGTTCTCAAGATCGATCGACTTCGCGTATTGCAGGTGCAGGCGGAAGAGCGCCAGCACGTACGGAATGGTCATGCTGTAGGGCATCAGGATCACGCCTTCGCGATAGGCCTCGAGGTGCGCGCGGCGGCACGCATTGAAAACCGGGTCGGGAACGGCGGCAAGCGCGAAGCCAAGGGTGGCCGCCGGGTCGATGTACTGCTTGACCTCCCGGACCTTCAGGCGAAGGACCCGCTCGATCTCCAGGACAATCGTCGCCTCTTTCCCTGGTTCCTGCAGGCCGTCATTGAGCCGGTCCAGCAACTCGGGAGATGGCCATTTGCTGTCGATCGGTAGCCGCTTGCCGTTCGCGAGGATGAGCGCGTACTCGACGACCTTGCCGTTGACGCGGAAGTTCATGTCGATCATCTCGGCAGGAAA
>DASZHY010000243.1:0-7462 GCA_035949675.1 Thermoanaerobaculia bacterium | reverse complement strand
AGAAGTTCGCATCATTATTGGCCGGCCCTCTAATGACGCGAACTTCTGAGACGGGACACCAGCACCTGCAGCCTTGTCCGCTCTGATGTCGAACGACGGCGCCGCGCCCAGGTCCGTAGGCCGGGAGTATCTGGAAGCCCTGCTGATCGCCGTCGTCTTCGCCACCTTTGCCCGGACCTTCGTCTTCCAGGCATTCAAGATCCCATCGGGCTCGATGGAAGAGAACCTCCTGATCGGCGACCACATCCTGGTCAACAAGTTCATCTATGGGCCGTCCGGATCACGGCTCGAAAGGGCTCTGCTGCCTCTCCGCGACGTGCGGCGAGGCGACGTCGTGGTCTTCCGCTGGCCGGTAGACCCGTCCCGCGATTTCATCAAGCGCGCCGTCGGCCTGCCCGGCGACGTCGTCAGGGTGGTCGACAAGCGCCTGTACGTCAATGGCAAACGGGTGGCCGACGGCAGCTACACCTACCACAACGACCCGGTCACCTACCCTGCCGGCCCCGACCAGAGCCCCGGCCACTCTCGCGACAACTTCGGACCGATCCGTGTCCCCGCGGGCAGCTACTTCTGCCTCGGCGACAACCGCGACAACTCCCATGATTCCCGCTTCTGGGGCATGGTGCCCGCGACTAACCTGAAGGGCCGTGCGCTGATCATCTACTGGTCGTTCGCAGAAGAGCCCTTTGCGGTCCGGGAAGGGCCGGGCCTGGCCGGCAAGCTGCGGCAGATCGCGCACCTGGCGGGCAACTTCTTCTCCCACACCCGCTGGGAACGCACCTTCAGGATCGTGCACTGAAGCGGGCGGCGAGGGCGACGGCAGCGCCGGGAGGGTGATCAGGCGCCGCAGGATCTCCGCGAGAGGTTTGCGTTAGACTCCTGCTTGCTGCCACTCCAGAGCAGGAGAATGCCTATGACACGCAGGGCCGCCGAACGAGGCGAGGGAAGACTCGGTTGCATCCTCTGGGTCGTAGCGCTGGGCCTCACCGTCCTGATCGCGGTGAAGATGGTGCCGGTCAAGATCGCCAGCAGCCAGCTTTACGACTACATGGACAAGGACATGGCGACACACGCGGCGGAAGCGCCGCCGGACGCCATCGCCAAGGCCATTCTGGCCAAGGCGAAAGAGCTCGAGCTGCCGCTGACCAAACAGGACGTGAAGGTCGAGCGCGTCGGCGACAACATCAGGATGCGTGCCGTCTTCACGGTGCCGGTCGACTTCCCGGGCTACACCTACCTATGGCACTTCGATCACCAGGTGAACCGGCCGATCTACATCTTCTGAGCCCGGTGTCCGCCGCCTTCGGCTGCGCCGATGAGGGCAACGGCGAGGAGCGCCGCGGACGCGCCTGACGGCGGGCGGCCGGCGGCCGCCGCCGACGCGGTGGGCGAGACCCGCGGCCGCGGCTCCGCCTGTCGCCTGTCGCGGCACTCGTTGCCCGTCGGAGCGCGCCACCGGCGCATCGCCGAGATCCTGGTCTGCGGCTTCCTGCCGGGGGCGCTGGTCGGCGCCCACCTCGCCGGACTGCTGTTTTTCCTCAACCCCGCGCTGCCCTGGCGCACCACGCCGGTCTTGCGGGCGGTCTCCTGGTATGCCTTGGAACTGGGGGTGCTCGGGATCGCGCTGCACCTGCCGCTGCTCGCCACGCGCCGCGCGCGTCCCTACCGCCTGCTGCCGTGGACGGTCACGATCGCGTTCGCGCTGGCGGGAGCGCTCGACTGGACGCATGCTTCTCACTATGCCTACTACCTGCCCACCGGCATCAACGAACGGCTGATCAAGACCGCGATCTGGCTGTCGGTCGCCGCTCTCATCGCCTTCTATACCGCCCTCCTCCATACCCTCGATCGGCGTCGCTACGGTTGGCGCAGCCAGCTCGCCTTCGTCCTGCTCTACGGCCTCTCCATCTTCGTCATGATCGAGCGGCGAGGGGCCTACCATCCACCGCCGGCGCTGCCGCCGCGCCCGGCCGTGGTCGAGCGCGTGCCGCGGCCCAGGCTGTGGGTGATCGGCGTGGATACGGCGACGCTCGACGCCATCCTTCCCCTGGCGGGCCAGGGACATCTGCCCTTCCTGGCCGGCATCCTGCGCCAGGGCGCCTACGGCCGCCTCGAGTCACTGTCGCCGGTGCGCCCCGAGGCGTTATGGACCACGCTGGCAACCGGCAAGTATCCCTGGCAGCACGGCGTCACGGGCGGCCGTCTGTACAGCGCGCAGCGGATCGGCCGCGACGCCGAGCTGCGGCTGCTGCCGGCCGGCATCGCCTTCAACCGCTGGGGCCTGCCGGCGGCACGCAGCCGCCTCCTGCACGGCTACTCGCGGCGCGCGCTCACCTTGTGGGAGATCCTGCCGCGGCTCGGCATCCCGTCCGGGGTGGTGGGTTGGCCGGCCTCGTCGCCGGTCTCTTCCGAGCCGCTGCTCGCGCTGTCCGACCGCTACTTCGCCGGCCGAGCCGGGGCCGGCGACTTCCGGCCGCCACAACTCGACGTCTGGGCTCGTCAGTTTCGCCCCGATCCGCGCGCGGTGCGCACCGCGCTCGCCTCCCGCTTCGGTTCAGGCTCGCCGCCGCCTCTCGCGGCGGCGTTCCAGGCGGACCTGTGGCGAGAATCGCTGACCGGGGCGCTGCTCGACCGGCACCCCGAGCTGGGCGGCTTCTTCCTCGAGCTTCCCGGGCTGCGTCAAGTCTCACGCCGCTACTTCGGGGGATTCAACAGCGTTCAGTTCCACGCCGCCCAGGCACCCGACTTCGTCGACGCCGCCGAACGTGTCACCGACTACTACACCCGGCTGGACTCGTTCCTTGCCGGCCTCTGGCAGCGGCACACCGGCGACGACATCCTGGCGCTGGTCTCGGCTTCGGGGATCGAGGGCTCGACGGGGTGGCGGCGGGTCCTGGGCGAGCTGTCGCGTGAGGCCTCGCTGGAAGGCTTCGAAGCGGATGCGCCGGACGGCGTGCTGATGCTCTACGGGGAGGGGGTGCAACCGGGAGCCTTGCTCACCGGCGCCCGGCTGGTGGACGTGGTGCCGACTCTGATGTACGCCCTGCATCTGCCGGTGGCCCGTGACCTCGACGGAGAGGTGCTCACTCCCGCCTTCGACAAGAGCTTCCTGGCGCGGCACCCGCTCACCTTCCTCCCCACCTACGAAACCCTCCCCGCGGCCTCCGCGGCCTCGGCGGCCTCCGCGACGGCCCCCCCGGTCGGAGGGGCGCGAGCTCCCGTGGAGGGCGACGTCAAGCCTCGGTGAGGGCGCGCGCGTCATCTTGATTCGAACCGCTCAGGGGTGCCTCCGGGGCCTCCCTTCCCGGCCGGGCGGCAGGCGAGATCCCCTGGACTGCGACGCAAGGGGCTCCGAGGGGATCGTGCCCGAGACCGTAGGGGTGGCCTCCGGGGCCGCCTTCCCGGCCGGGCGGCTGGCGAGATCCCCCTGGACTGCGACGCAAGGGGCTCCGAGGGGATCGTGCCCAAGGCCGTCAGGGTATTGCCTCGCCCCTTTTGAGTCGCAGTCCAGGGGGATCTCGCCAGCCGCCCTCCTCCCTGCCCCTACAGCCGGTGGTCACTTTGGCAGGCGCTAGCCTCTTTGACCCCTCAGACACCCTGAAACGATGGAGACCAATGGCCGAAGGGGGCAGGAGGGAGGTCATGGGCGGGAACCTTCTGATCCGCGACTCAAGAGGGGCAAGGCAAGGACCGAACGGCCTCGGCACGATCCCCTCGGAGGCCCCTTGCGTCGCGGATCAGAAGGTTCCTGCCCATGACCGGGCGGAAGGGGCGCCTCCCGAAGGCCCCCCCCCACGGAGCCTCACCTGCGTAAATAGGTCCTACCCGGCGCTACGGTGCCCTTGGTGCCCAAGCGCGGTTAGGCAGGGTCAGGCGCGGCGTAAGTAAGGCGCTAACCTCCCGGCTCGCGGGCTGCCGAGACCGAGACCTTTGCCGGCACCAGCTTTGGGGGCCCGGGCGCGGCAGGTGCCGCGGTCCGTGCGGTTTCTCTGTTCATCGAGCAGCGGCCCTCGAAGGTGGCGCCGTCTTCGACGATCAGCGACGGCGTCTCGACGTCGGCGAAGACCTTTCCCGTCGCGGTGATCTGGATGCGTCGGGATGCCTGGATGGTGCCGCGCACGATTCCCGAGACGATGACCTGTCCGACCCGCAGCTCGCCTTCGACCTCGCCGCCCTCGCCGACGATCAGCTCTCCCTCCGTCTTGACCTCGCCGCTGAACTTGCCGTGGACACGGAAATGGGTGTCGAACTGGAGCTCCCCGCGAAGGTGGCTGCCGCGGTCGAGGAAGCCATTGAGGTCACCCTGCTTGGCTGTCGGTTTCATCACGCGTCGTCCCCCTTCCCCATCAACAGGTCGTATAGCCGCATCAGCTCCTCCTCGGAATGGAAGCGGATCTGCAGCTGGCCCCCGCGGCCTCGGCGCCGGATCTCCACCTTGGTCTGCAAGCGCCGGGTCAGCTTCTCCTCGGCCGCCGCGGTGTGGACCTCGACCTTCCTTGGGGGGCGTTTCGCGCGCTCGCGCGGCGCGGCCAGCTGCTCGAGCTGGCGTGCGGAGAGCTGGTCGCGCACCGCCCGCTCGGCGAGCGCGATCTGCTGGTCCGAGCCTCCCAGCGCCAGCAGCGGCCGCGCCTGGCCGGCAGTCAGCCGGCCGGCGCGCAGGAGCTCGCGAACCTCGGGCGGCAGCTTCAACAGGCGCAGGGCGTTGGTGATCGTCGTCCGCCCTTTGCCAACCCGGAGAGCGATCTCTTCCTGCGGCAGCCCGAACTTCTCCTGCAACGTGGCATAGGCCTCGGCCTCCTCGAGCGCATTCAGGTCGCTGCGCTGCAGGTTCTCGACCAGCGCCAGCTCAAGCCTGGACCGGTCATCGAGGTCGCCGCGGACCACCACGGGCACCTCCTCGAGACCGGCGCGGCGGGCGGCGCGCCAGCGGCGCTCCCCCGCCACGATGCTGTAGGAGCCGTCACCGTCGGCGGTGACGATCAGGGGCTGCACCATGCCCTGGATGCGGATCGACGCGGCCAGAGCTTCCAACTCACCCTCGTCGAAGCTCGTCCGTGGCTGCCATCGGTTGGGCTTGAGCGCCTCGACCGGCAGCTTGCTGATGCCGCGCTCGCCGCTTTCTGCGGGCTCCGGGACGTCGGGGCGCTGGATCAGTGCATCCAGGCCGCGGCCCAGACCGCGCTTCTTGGCCGGCGTCAAGCCGCTCTCCGCAGGAACTCGCGAGCCAGGGCGAGGTAGGCCTCGGCGCCGCGGGACTTGATGTCGTACTGGAAGATCGGCAGGCCGTGGCTTGGCGCTTCGGCGAGCCGGACGTTGCGGGGCACTACCGTCTCGTAGACCTTGTCCGCGAAGTGCCGGCGGATCTCCTCCGCCACCTCGCGCGAGAGGTTCGTGCGGTCGTCGTACATGGTGAGCAGGATGCCAGCGATCACTAGGCGCTTGTTGAGACCCTGCTGGACCCGGCCGATCGTGGCAAGGAGCTCGCTGACCCCTTCCAGGGCAAAGTACTCGCATTGCAGCGGCACCAGCACTCCGTCGGCGGCTGCCAGGGCATTGACCGTCAGATGGCCCAGCGAGGGGGGACAGTCGAGGAGCACGGTGTCATAGCGTCCGGCGACGAGGGAAAGGACCTGCTTGAGGCGCTCCTCCCAGCTGGGCTCGCCGACGAACTCGACCTCGACCCCGACCAGGTCCCGTTGCGTCGGGACCAGGTCGAGGTTGGGGAAGCCCGACGGGCGGATGGTGTCGGCGAGCGCCGCCTCGCCTGATAGGACCTGGTAGAGATGCGGCACCGAGGCGTGGACCCCGAGGCCGCGGGTGGCATTGCCCTGGGGATCGCAATCCACCAGCAGAACCCGCTTTTCGAGAGCGCCGAGCCCGGCGCCGAGATTGATCGCGGTGGTGGTCTTGCCCACTCCGCCCTTCTGGTTGGCGATCGCGAGAATCATGTGGCGCCGGGTCCCCGCCCGGGCTCGCCGGCGAGCGGTCGCCCCGCTGGCACCAGCTGCAAGATGCGTCGCCTTTCTCCGCCTGCGAGTCGAACGCTGGCGTACGGCAAGAGATCCCGAGGCAGCTCAGGGTCACGTTCACCCACCCAGAGCAGGATGGAGCCCTCCGGCGTCAACCGCCTTGCGAAAGCTTCCAGGACGTCTGTATCCAGCTTGAGTGCTCGGACGGTCATGAGGTCGACGCTCTCCGGCAGACCGGCGGGCAGCGGACTCGCGACTCTAACATTGAGGCACGGGCAGGGCAACGAAGCTTTCCTGGCGGCGGCGACCAGGAACGACCACTTCTTTTCCCTTGCTTCCACCAGCGTCATTTCCAGGTTCGGGCGCGCCGCCGCCAGCACCAGCCCCGGGAAGCCCGCGCCCGAGCCCAGGTCGACGCCGCGCTGCGCGGACCGCGGGATGAACGGCAAGGCGGCGAGCGCCTCGCCGTAGTGTCGGACCAGGATCTCGTCCGCGGTTCCCGATCCGATCAGCCCGAGGCGCTCGTTCCAGCGCACCAGCTCGAGGTAGTGGGCATAAAGAGCCCCCATTACCCGCGCGGTCAAGGGCTCCGGCGAGACCGCCGCGATACCCCGCTCGAACGCGACTCGCGACATGGCGGGCAGCTTGAAGCCCATCTGCTCCTCTTCCGAGTGCGTATGTGGTCGTGGTCGCGTGCCGGGAGCCCGGGACCGCCACACCGCATGGTAGGTCGTCGTGCGGCCCCTGGACAAGTCGAATGTTTCACGGGAAACTTGACGGTGAAACAACCGCGGGCCGAAGGCCTGGTTTCACGGGAAACGCGACGGTGAAACAAGAAGAAGAGCTGGACCAGCAGGAAATCTCGGCAGCGCCGACGGACTCCCTTCGCCGACCCTGCTCGGACCTCGAAGCAGGCATCCTCGTCGGGCTCCTGATTGGCGAGGGCCATTTCGGCGGGGACGGACGGCAGCCGCAGCTGACGCTCAGGATGCACACCGACCACGAGGCCCTCTTTCGCTGGCTCCAGCGCACCTTCCCCGGGGGCAAGCTCTACGGCCCATACCATCACGGAGGAAGGAGCTACTTCCAATGGATGGCCCGAGGGGTCTACCTGAAGGAGACCCTGGTGCCGCTACTGGATCGCTATCTCAGCCCGGGCCTGGACGCGAAGACCTACCAGCGGTACCAGGAGATGAAGCGCAAGTACCAGCTGGCCTAGTCGGCCTTTCTTTGTCCGGAATGAGCAATAATACGCCTCATTTACGCTACCTCCGCGGCGTGAGCGGCTGTCCCGCAGAAATCGAAAGCGGTTGGCGACCGGGGCAGGGGAACAGCAAAACAAAGAGCCCAAGCGGAAGCGGCCCAGGTGACGGGCTGGGGCAGGGAACTCCGTAGGGCAGGATGGAGGGTGTGCGGCGAGACCCCCCGGAGCGCGACTCAAGGGGGCGAGGCAGGAACCCTCTGTCCTCGGCACGATCCCCACGGAGCCCCCT
>DASZHY010000242.1:0-14339 GCA_035949675.1 Thermoanaerobaculia bacterium | reverse complement strand
AGCTCGAGGACGCCGACCTCCCGCCGCGGCAAGCGCTTGCCGCGGCCCGCATCCTGATCGCGCGCCTGCCGCCGGCGGCAGTGCTCGGCCTTGCCCTCGAATCGCCGGATCGGCGGCGCCTTCTCGCCGGCCTCGGCCGCGCCGCGGAGGCCGCTCGTGCCGGCGCGGCCGACCCCGCTGCCGTCGCCCCTGATGGCCCGGGCAGGGCTGGCGCCGCCGGCGCGGCCGGCGCCGCCGCGGACCGCCCGATCGCGGACTACCTGGCCGCCTGGGGCCGCGAGCGCGGCCGGGAGCTGGCGCGGCGCGGCAGCTGGACGGCGGCCGAGGCGGCCGACCTTGCCGCCCAGCAGCTGGTCGATCCCCAGCGCTTCGTCGCCGAGCCTGCTTTCCGCAGCTGGGTGCTCGCGCTGCTGCCGCGCGAGCTCGACCCGGCGGCGCCGGCCCGGCTGCGCGACGACCTGCTGCTCGAGCTCGAGCGCCTGCCGGCCATCGACTTTGCCGCGGCCGAGGCGCTCGAGGACGCGTGGGGCGCCGCGCCGCGGCCCAGCGCCGAGCGGCTGAGCGCCTACGGCGGCGAGCCGCTGCGCTTCGACGACGACGCCGGCGCCCCCATCGCCGCCTCGGTCTTCTCGCTCCCTTCGGCTTTCTTCGACCCGCCCGTGGCCGCCGCCTTTCTCAACGCCGTGCGGTCCATGTCGCCGCGCCGCGATCTCGTGGCGCTGGTCGATCTGCCCATGCGCCGCTACCTCGAGAAGTGCTGCCGCAGCCCGCGGCTGCACCTGCTCGAGACCTACGGGCGATCCTTCTCGCCGTGGCCGCGGGACCCCATGAGCCTGGTGCGCCGGCCCGACGGCGGCGTCGTGGTCCTGGTGCGCCCCAATGAGCAGCCCGGGCGCGAGGAGGACCGCTACCTGGGGGCCGAGCTGGTGCGGCTGTTGCCACCCCAGCTCGACCGCGCCTGGGGCAGCGTCCGTTGGGAGGTGGCGCCCGTGCCCTTCCACAACGGGCACGTGCTGCTCGCGGGCGGTGCCGCATGGATCAGCATGCACACCTTGGAATTGGGCACCCTCGCCCTGCTCGGCCTCGACCGGGTGCCGGTCGCGAGCTTCAACACCGCGGCCGGGATCGACCGCTACTTCGCCGCCGCGGCGCGGGCAGCCGCCGAGCTGGCGCGGCTCCTGGGGCGGCCAGTCCGTTTCGTCCATCCGCTGCCGCGGGCGGCGAACGGAGGGGCAAGCGCGGTGCGGGACGATGAGGCACGGCACGGTGCTGCACCGGACAGTGCGGGGCAGGACGAGCCACTGCGGCTGGCCGCCAACTACGAGCTGGTGAAGAGCATTGGCGGCGGTGCCGGTTACGATCTCGACTCGATCGTGACCCTGCTGCCGGCGCCCAGGCGGGAGGGCCGGCCTGCCGCCCTGGTCGCCAGCCTGACCGCCGGCCGGTCGCTGCTCTCCCGGCTCACGGCCGAGGACTGGGACGCGCTGCGCCGCGGCTATGATCTGGGGCCGGCCGCGCCCGAGCTCGCCGCCGCGCTCGGAGCGGCGCAGCAGGCGCCGGCGGCGGCGCGGCTCGACGGCTTTCTCGACCTCGTGGCCGCCCATCTCGCCGCGCAGGGCTTCCGCGTCGAGCGGCTGCCGCTGTTGGTGGTGCCGGTGCGCCTGCTCGCCGACTCCGAGGGGGTCTCGGGAAGCGAGTTCCTGCTGAGCTGGAACAACGTCGTGCTCGAGACCACCCGCGAGGGCCGTCTCCGCGCCGAGGGCTTCTCCTCCCTGCTGCCGTCCGGCGACGCCCTGGCGCGGCGCACCTTCGCTGCCGCCGGCTGCAGCCTGGACCTGCTGCCCGCCCTGGTGCACAGCATCGTCCTCAACGGCGGCTACCGCTGCGCCTCGAACCACCTGCGGGAACGGACTCGGGGCTAGAGCAGAGGCTGTCGTGAACTGGGAGCTACCGGACCGCGAAACATCTCCAGACCCGCGTGGAGCGGCAGCCCACCAACCTGGGCCTGGCGGCGTGCGAGCCTTGCAGCGGGCGCCGCTTTTGAGATGCGCTGGCGGAGCGTTCTCGGTGTCGTCGACCCGGCGGGAGCAATCCATAGAGACCCACTAACGGCCTCCCATTCGTCAATCGATCAACCGCCGGATATCGGCCATCGGCCGAAACAGCTTCAGGGGCTGGTCCGGAAATGATAGGAAGCTTTCCCGCTCGTAGAAACGGCGAGCGCTCTCATCTTTCGCATCGACGATCACCGCGAACGAGGCGATCTCGCTCCGCGCGGCGCGGTAGAGCGCGTCGGCAAGCAGAAACCGCCCGTAGCCCTTGCCCTGTTGGTGGCGATCGACGGCAAGCCGGCCCAGAAGCGTCGCCGGGACCAACGGATATCGCGGGAGTTTGCGCACAGTCTGTGCCGGCAGCTCGGCGAGGTGTATCGATGTCGAGGAGAGGGTGTAGTATCCCCCGACCGTCCCATCCGGAAGCAGCAGGACGAACGGTGCGGCCATGTTCTTCCGCGCGTCCTGACCAGCCTGCGTCCGGAAATATCGATCGAGCGGTTCTACGCCGCTCTCGAATTCCGACCGGTCATGGCTGGACGTCAGCGGTTCGACGCGAAGTGTCTCTTCTTTTTCGTTGGACACGCGCGTCAAACGCCGGCTCGCTCGCGATAGCGGCGCACCGTGTCGCGCAGACGGTCATTGACCGGCTGCGGGTTCAGCAGCGCGTCGACGAAGGCCTCGCTGTCGCGGACAGAGAGGGCAAGCTGGCTGTGTTCCTCGATCGCACGCCGCGCGGCGTCTTGCACGCTCGTAAGCACGAAGTCGGTCACGCTCCGCCCCTGCAGGGTGGCTGCCCGCTCGATCAGGCTCTTCTGCTCTGCGGTGACGCGCGCTTCCAAGCGCTCCGCCCGTGTGCGTTTGATCGTGGATCTGGATGCTGGATTCGCCATGGCCGTTCTCCTGCTAACAGTGTACGGCCATTGGCCGGGCATTGCAAGCTAAGCCGACCCCGCATGCTTCCCAAACGGCCGCTCACCAGGGCCGGGAGATGACGCAGGCGTTGACGCCTCCGATCCCCATCGAGAGCTTCCCGGCCAGGCCCGGGGGGGTGTCGCAGGGCCGATCGAAGACGAAGAGCTGGTGGCGGCCGGCGATCTCGCGGTTGAGCTCGCCCTGGGTCAGCGGGGTGGGATAGAGGCGGCCCCGCTCGTAGCCGAGATACTGCGCGGTGAGCTCCCAGCCGCCGCCGGCCGACATGCCGTGCCCGAAGGTGCCCTTGCGGGCGGTCACCAGCACCGAATCCGGCACCAGCGAGCGCAGGGTCTCGACCTCCAGGTCGTCGCCGGGGGTGGCGGTGGCGTGCAGGTCCCAGCTGCCCAGCTCCTCGGGCCGCACGCCTGCCGCCGCGAGCGCCTGGCGCATGGCGGTCAGCGGGCCCTCGGTCGAGGGCGTGATGATGTGATCGGCGTCGGAGCTGACGCCAACCGCGAGCGGCTCCATGCCGAGCGGGCGGAACCCGCGCTCGCGCATGTGCTCGAGGTCGCCGACGATCCACACCACCGAGCCCCCGGCGACATGGGTGCCGCGCAACCCGGTGAGCGGCTTCGACACCGTCCCGTCCGCGGCCACCACCCGTGCCGCATAAAAGGCCGCAACGCTGAGCGGCAGCGGCGGCGGG
This sequence comes from Thermoanaerobaculia bacterium, assembly GCA_035949675.1. Taxonomy (GTDB): domain Bacteria; phylum Acidobacteriota; class Thermoanaerobaculia; order Multivoradales; family UBA5704; genus JASLEW01. Next base: position 10,667 of record DASZHY010000242.1, on the reverse strand, counting down.
TCGGTCGCGCCCACCACCACGGCCTTGGCCTCGCCACGGTCGATGGCATCCATCGCCAGCTTCAGGGCGACGCCGAAAGTCGAGCAGGCGGCGACCGGCGCGAAGGCGAGACCGGTGATGCGGCCCAGCATCGAAACCTGCGCCGCGGGCGTGTTCTGGATGTTCCACACCAGGTTGGCTGAAACCGCGTGCCAGGGCGGCGGCGGCGCCCCCCAACGCTTCTGCAGCTGTGCCTGGCGGCGCTGCTTTTCCTTGAGCACGCTGAGCTTGGCGCGCTCGACCTCGCCCTCGACCGAGAGCCCCTCGATGGCGGCGAGCTCGCGCAGGAAGGCGTGCAGCTCCGGGGTGCGCCCGGCCCAGAAGTGCCACCACGCGGCTTGCGCCTCCTCCCGGTCGACCGCCGCCGGGTCCATGGCCTCGGGGTCGGGCGGCATTCCCGGCAGCGCCTCCGGGTCGGCCCCGGCGGCCGCGACCTGATGGGGATCGCCGGGGCGTGCTTGCCGCTCCCGAAAGGCGGCGAGCTCCGGGTTGCGCTCCGCCCAGAATCGGTCCCAGCGCCGCTGCGCGCGGTCCAGGGCTACCGCGTTGGCCCCGATCGTCGCAATGTTGCCGAGGCCGGTGCCGACGTAGACATGGGTGCGGGTGCCGAGGCTGGCGAGCTCCTGCTCGAGGCCGGGGTTCTGGCCCAGCGCCTGGATGAACGCGCCGATCGCATAGAGCGCCGGCATGTCCATCTTCTCCTCGAGCTGCCGGAAGCGGCTGGGCGGGAACCGCTCGGCGATCCACGAGCGGTAGTCGGCAAACGCAAACTGCGGGCACCCGACCAGGAAATTGTCGGGGCCGAAGCCGTTGAAAGGGGCGAGCCAGCTCGCAGAGCATTCCAGCTGGCGCGCGAAGGCAGAAATGTCGGGGGACCGCGGCGCCACGACCCCCCAGCCAAAGACTCCGATCCTCCTGCTCAGCTCCATTCCTCCCGTAGAAACCCCGGATTGTGCCACACCCGGGACCGAAAACGGCCAGCAGTGGAGGGGGCCGGGCGTTCCGCGAGCGCCCCGTACGCGACGCCTGGTGGCAGTGGTACTCTTGACGACGGGCGTAAAACGGGCGTAAGATCGGCCTTCGTGGGCTTCGGTAAACGCTGGACACTCGAGCATGCCGGGGCCAGCTCCGTAGAACCGAGCAGCTCCCCCGAACTGGATCAGGAAAGGGCCGGCTAATATCTCTCCTGGCGCCGCGCGGCATATAGTGTCGGCAGTCAAGCAGAAGCATGGGATAGATGAATAAGGATCGGGTCAGCGCAATGGTGGCATTTGCGCTAGCCATGGCTAGCGAGGCGGATGACTATCGAGACCGCGAATTGGGACCAATCCATCTCTTGAAGTATTTGTACCTCGGCGACCTGGCCTTTGCCGAGATAAACGACGGCAAATCATACTCCGAGGCTCACTGGAGGTTTTACAAGTTTGGCCCTTGGTCCGCAGAGGTGTATGAATACCTTCCACGTGCCGGAGAAGTGGCCGGTGCCAACGTACGGCATTTTGAGAGTATTTATTCAGAGGACGGTGTTCGCTGGAGCCTGCCGGAGCCGTCAAATGTGGATGACATCGGTTCACAATTGCCTCCCATAGTTGCACGAGCGATCAAGGAGTCAGTGAAGGTGTTTCACAATGACACCTATACCCTGCTTCACTACGTCTATCGCACCGCTCCAATGCTGACTGCGGCACCAGGTGAGGCATTGGTGTTCCAAGTGAGAGAGGAAGCGGGGAAGTATGCGACCACCACCCCCGAATCTGAGGCACCCCGGAAGATCTCCAAGACGCAGCTTAAGAGGATCAAGGAGAGGGTCCGATCGTACCTTGCGGATCGCGGGGCGCATAGAAAGACAGTCTCTCCGACGGTCTCCTACGATGCAGACTATTTTGAAATCTTAGATCTTTTGGACAAAGAAGCTGGCGAGACCATAGAAGAGTCGGACGGAGTCTTGGAGTTCTCGACAGAAGTTTGGAAATCCGAGGCAAGGCGTGGGTCTGGCATACCCTGAAGGCTCTCTTCAATCGTTGGTTGGCGATTGGTGGACCTCTGCCAAGGGTGGCTACGTAGAGCGTGGCCGCTTGCTTTGGGCGATTGTTCCTCATGTGGACCAGAAACCCTTTGCACTGGTCTCCAAAGGCCGCACAGTGGCGGCCGAGCACGGGAAGGCAGATTACGAGGTGTTACCACTAACCAGGCACACCCTTCAGGCGATCCGATCGGCTCCATCCCTGCCTGTGGCCGGCATGCCGGACATTCCAGACGAAGTCAAAATGGTCTTCCGGGGCAAGCGACGCCCCGTGCTGGTAGTCGGCAACCCTGGGACGGACGTAGAGAAGGGACTACGGACTGGGGACGTCAAATATCACAGCAATAGAACGCTTCTGGTAGCTCCTTACTATGGGGCGGAGAAATGGAAGCCAGAGCTCATAGAAAAGGTGCGTAGGCTTGCATATCCACAATTCATGTGGGATAGTCTGCCGATCACCATGGGGAGAGACTCAATACTTAGACTTGACCATATTCAACCGATTGGTAATCACGCCGAGAGCTACGAGCTTACAGAGTACGCTCTCGGTTCAGATGCCCTAGCTTTGATCGAGGAGCAAATGAATTGGCTTCGCACCGGAGAACTTCTGGAAGAGTCGATCATACTCTACTTGCGAAACTCGCTCCTCGGCCCATAGTGTTCCAGTTCGGACATTGCCCGACACCCGATCTCGGGTAGCTGCCCGACCTGTGTCGCTGTGCTGGTCGCTGCCCTCCAAAGGCTCCAGATAACGGGACGGCGGTTTGGCGCGGTCGAAGGCTTCCCGAAGCGCCTGGTGGCGTGCGGCCACTGAACCGGTAAACCCTGGTGGCTCCGTCCCAAGCTCTTCCCACAGCAAGGGCGGCCCGGCCGGCCTACGGCCGGGCACTGTCGGAAGAGGTCTGAACTACCTCAAGCTATCGAGGATCGGGACACTCAGGCGACCAGATAGCGCTCGGGGGCCGCGGCGAACCGGGCCTGGTGATCCGGCGAGCAGAAGTAGTAGGTCTTGCCCTTGTAAACGGACTTGGGGGCGGTGGCCCGATCGACGTCCATCTCGCACACCGGGCACATGGGATGGGCGTCGGTCGAGGCGCGGGCCTGGGCGTAGACCGCGTTGGACTGCGGGTTCAGCCAGCCTTGTCCCTGGTACTCCATCTGGTCGGCGGTATGGGCGGCGGCCGCGCGGCCGAAGTAACGTTCGACGACGCGAAGGGCCAGGTCGATGCCCGAGGACAGGCCGCCCGACGAGGCAAGATTGCCTTCCTCGACGAAGCGCGCGCCACGCCTGAGGTGGATGTCCGGGAACTCCATGGCAAAGGTCCGGTACGAGGAGTGATGCGTGGTCGCCGACTTCCCCGCCAGCAAGCCGGTGGCAGCCAGCAGGAAGGCGCCGGTGCAGACCGACATCGTCACGTCGGCGTTCCTGGAGGCGGCGCGCAGCCAGTCCAGCATCGCGGCGCTGCGACCGCTCTGTGCCGGGATGACGATCACCTTGGGCGCGGGAGCGGCCGCCAGGGTGTAGTCCGGGACGATCGTCAGGCCGCCGCTGGCGGGAATCGGTTGCGTCGTTTCGGCAACCGTATACAGCCGGAAAGCATTTTCCTGGCGCCCGGGGAGGCTGACGTCCTGGAACACCTCCCACGGCCCGCAGAAGTCGATGACCACGGCGCCGGCGGAAAGCAGAAACGCGACGGGAATGCTGTCCTCGGCCGGGGGCGTGAGGGGGCGGGGTCCGTCCGGTCGACTGCCCTTGTCGCCCGCCGGCGCCGCGCCTTGGCGCGGGCTCCCGAACCACCTGCCCGCCGCCGTGAACGGCATGGCGGCGAGCACTCCGAATGCGGCAGCTCCTTGCAGCAGCTCTCTTCTCTTCATGAGGTCCGTCCTCTCTTCAGTCGTTGATTGCTTGGCTTCATCCGCCGCGGCTAGAGGGCGCGCAACGCCAGCGAAGGTTGCAGATCGGTGGCGCGCCGGGCGGGGAGCAGGCAGGCCAGCGCGGCGACCGCGACGAGCAGCAGGGCGACCACGCCATAGGTGATGGGATCGGTGGGCGGCACGCCGAAGAGCAGCCGGGCCAGCAGGCGTGCCAGGAGCTGGGCGCCGGCGGCGCCCACCACCACGCCGATGCCGACCGCCGCCAGCCCCTCGCGCAGGACGGCGGCCAGGATGGCGCCCCGGCCGGCGCCGAGTGCCATGCGAATGCCGATCTCACGGGTGCGCCGGGCGACCCCGAAGGCAACGACGCCGCCCAGGCCGATGACCGTCACGGCGAGCGCCAGGGCGGCGAAGGCCGACAGCAGGAGCGTCGTCAGCCGCGGCGCCGCGAGCGACGCCGCGCGGGCGGTCGCCAGGGTCTGGACCCTTCCCACCGGCTGGCGGGGATCGATGTCGCGAACGATCGCGCGGACCGCCGCCGTCAAGTGAGCGGGCTCGCGCCGCGAGCGCAGCAGCAGGCTGCCGGCAATGGCCGGCTCCTGGTCGAGCGGCAGCCAGACCGCGTTGCCCGGGTCCTGATCGAGCGCCAGGTCGCGCACGTCGGCGATCACCCCCACGACCGTGCGCCAGACCGGCGGCTGGCCCGAGCCGACCGCGACGCGCCGCCCGATCGGGTCCTCCGGGCCGAACAGCTGCTCTGCCAGGGCATGGCCCAGCACGGCGACGTGCGGCGCACCTTCCCGGTCGGCGCTCTCGAGGCCGCGGCCGCGCTCGATGCGGATGCCCAGGGCCTTAAGCACATCGGCGGAGGCCATCCGGAACCCGGCCTGGGGAAGGTCGGCGCCGGGCGTGTAGCGGCCCTCGACGCGCACGCCGCCGATGCCGCGGCCGAGACCGTCCAGCGGATAGCTCGAGGAGTAGGCGGCGACGACGACGCCGGGCAGGGAGCGAGCCCGGTCGAGCAGGATGCGGTGGAAGGCGCGGCGCTCGCCCGGCGTCTTGTAGTGCGCCCAGTCGAGGTCGATGGTCAGGGCGAGGACGTTGTCGGGATTGAATCCGGCGTCGACCGCTTGCAGGTTCCAGATGCTGCGCAAGGTGAGACCGGCGCTGACCAGCAGCAGGAACGACACGGCGACCTGGCCGCCGGCGAGCACCGCGCGCAAGCGCACGCTGCCTGCCTGGCCCGGGCTGCCGCCGCCGCCGGCGCGGATCCCGGCGGCAATGCCGCGGCTCGCCATGACCGCCGGCAGCGAGCCGGAGAGCAGCCCGGTGGCGATGCCGGCGGCGAGGGTGAAGGCGAGCACCCAGCCGTCCAAGGCGATGTCGCCGGTGCGGGCGGTGAAGCGCGACGCGAAGGCGATCAAGGCCTCGAGCAGGGCGGCGGCGACCCCGATCCCCAGTGCGGCCCCGAGCAGCGCCAGGATCACGCTCTCGGTCAGGAGCTGCCGCAGCAACCGCCCCCGGCCGGCGCCCAGCGCCGCCCGCAGCGCGACCTCGTCGCCGCGGCTCGCGAGCCGCGCCAGCTGGAGGTTGGCGACGTTGGCGCAGACGATGAGCAGCACCAGCAGCACGGTGGCAAACAGCAGCCAGAGCGTCGGCCTGGCGCGCGCGGTGAGCTCGGCCAGCAGCGGCGTCGCGTCGATGCGGTAGCCGCCGGTCGGGTAGTCGCCCGGGTACTCGGCGAGCAGCGCGCGATTGGCCGCGGCGAGGTCCTGCCGCGCCCGCGCCAGCGTCACGCCGGGCCCCAGGCGGCCAAAGACGCTGAAGCCGCGCATCTGGCGCGAGGCGATCATGTGCGGATCGGAACGGAACGGACACGCCGAAGTCGGCATCCAGAGGTCGTTCTCGTCGGGATACTGCGGCACCGGCGGCAGGACGCCGATCACCCGGTGCGGATGGTCGTTCATCTGCAACGTCTTGCCGACCACGGCCGGGTCGCCGCCCCAGGAGCGCCGCCAGTAGGCGTAGCTGAAGACCAGCACCGGTTGGGCGCCCGGCCTGTCGTCCTCGGGCGAGAACGTGCGGCCGAGCAGGGCCCTGGTGCCGAGGACGTTCCAGAAGTTCGCCGAGACGACGCCGGTCTGTACACGCTCCGGCTGGGCGCCGCCGAGCAGGTTGAACCACATCGAGTGGTACTCGGCGAGGCCGGAGAAGGCACGGGTGCGCCGCCTGAGGTCCTCGAGGTCCGGCACCGAGAAGAGCTGCTCCGCCGTCACCGCTTGCCGGTCGTGCTGGTGCAGCACAACCAGCCGGTCCGGCTGCCGGTAGGGCAGCTCGCGCAGCAGGACGCCGCGCACCAGGCTGAACATCGCGGTGTTGGCGCCGATGCCCAGCGCGAGCGCCAGGACCACGGCCCCCGAGTAGCCCGGGCTCCGGCGCAGTATGCGCAGGGCGAAGCGCACGTCCTGGCCCAGGGCCTCGAGGCGGCGGTAGCCGCGCGCCGAGCGTGCCGCCTCCTTGGTCGCCTCGAGCCCGCCGAGCTTCAGCATGGCCCGGCGCTCCGCCTCCTCGCGCGAAGCTCCCTGGCGCAACTGCTCCGCCGCCTCCATGGCGAGGTGGAAGCGCAGCTCTTCGTCGAGCTCCGCCTCCAGGCGGCGGCGTGCGAACAACCCCTTGACGGCGGCGATGCCGCGGCGCAGCGTAGACATGGCGGGATCTCTCCTCATCTGGCCCTCGTTCGGCCTCATTCGGTCCGCAGCACGCGGCCGACGGCGGCGGCGAAACGGTGCCAGCTCTCCGTTTCGCGCTCGAGCTGGCGCTTGCCGGCGCGCGTCAAGCGATAGAACTTGGCGCGGCGGTTGTTTTCCGACATCCCCCAATCGGCGACGATCGCGCCCTGCTCCTCGAGCCGGTAGAGCGCCGGATAAAGCGAGCCCTGGGTCACCGACAGGACGTCGCGCGAAACCTGCTGGATGCGCTGGGCGATGCCCCAGCCGTGCTGGGGCCCCAGCGCCAGCGTGCGCAATATCAGCAGATCGAGCGTGCCTTGGAGCAGGTCTTCACTTTCGGTCGCCATCATTTCTCCCCTAGACATTCGACAACAGGAGTATCTCTCGTCTCTTGTCGATTGTCTAGGGATAATACGACGGCGGCGCGCGAAGGTTTCGAGCACCGCGCCGCCCGCTCCGGGCGTGCCGGGCCAGAGGGGTGACGCGGGGAGGGAAAGAGCGGATGCCAGAGAGCGCGGTGAGCGCAGCGAGCGCGGCGACCGCAGCAATGCGGTTTGAACCGCGGGCGGGCCGGCGGATAGAATCGCCGGGACCGCCTGAGGTGCCATGTCCGGACGACAGATCATGGACGACCTCGAGCTGTTGCTCGGGGTGATGCCACGACCCATCCGCCAAGCAATCGAGGCCGGGACGGACGGCGAGGCGCTGGTCGAGATCGTGCTCGATCTCGGCCGGCCGCCGGAGGCGCGCTTCGCCGAGCGCGGCGTCGAGCTGACCGCGGAGCCGGTGAGCCGCGAGGACATCGCCTACGTCGTGGACCGGGTCGGCGACTTCGGCAAGGACAACCGGGCGGGCATCGAGCGCACCCTGCACCGCATCTCGGCGCTGCGCAACCGCCGCGGCGACGTCATCGGGCTGACCTGCCGCATCGGCCGCGCCGTGTACGGCACGGTCGACATCCTGCGCGACGTGGTCGAGGCGGGCAGGTCCATCCTGCTGCTCGGCCGGCCCGGGGTGGGCAAGACGACGCTGCTGCGCGAGGCCGCGCGGGTGCTGGCGGACGACCTGGGCAAGCGGGTGATCGTCGTCGATACCTCCAACGAGATCGCCGGCGACGGCGACATTCCGCATCCGGGGATCGGGCGCGCGCGGCGCATGCAGGTCCCCTCGCCCGAGCTGCAGCACGCGGTGATGATCGAGGCGGTCGAGAACCACATGCCGCAGGTGATCGTGATCGACGAGATCGGCACCGCCGCCGAGGCGATGGCGGCCCGCACCATCGCCGAGCGCGGCGTGCAGCTGATTGCCACCGCCCACGGCAACACGCTCGACAACCTGCTGCAGAACCCCACCCTCTCCGACCTGGTCGGGGGCATCCAGGCCGTCACCCTCTCCGACGAGGAGGCGCGGCGGCGGGGCACCCAGAAGACCGTGCTCGAGCGCAAGGCGCCGCCCACCTTCGGCGTCCTCATCGAGATCCAGGAAAAGGATCGGCTGGCCGTCCACCACGACGTCGCCGAGGTGGTCGACCGGCTGTTGCGCGAGGCGCCGGCGCGGCCGGAGCTGCGCACGCGCACCGCCGCCGGCGGGGTCGAGATCCAGCCCTCCGCGCTGCAGGCACCCGGCAGCGCGGCGCTCGGCGGCGCCGGCGGACACGGCGAGATCGGCTGGCTCAGAAAACCGCCGGAGCCCCGGCCGGCGCCGGCGGTTGGGGCCGGACAGCGGCGACCAGCGCGCAAGCTGGTGCGCATCCATCCCTACGCGGTCTCCAAGGCCAAGCTCGAGCGGGCCATCCGCAAGTTCCGCGCGCCGGCGTTGATCGTCGAGGACCTCGACGGCGCCGACCTGGTGCTCACCCTGAAAGCGCAGGAGCGGCGGCAGCCGCGGCGGCTGCGGGATGCGCAGGCCCGCGGCATCGCCGTGGCGATCGTCAAGAGCAACACCATCGTCCAGATCGAAAACACCCTGCGCGCCGCGCTCGACCTTGACGGGCAGGCCGAGCTCGAGGCCGCCGACGAGGCGGCACTGAAGGAGGTGGAGGCCGGCATCGACGAGGTCCTCGACGCCGGCGAGCCGGTCGAGCTGCCGCCGCGCAACACCTACCTGCGGCGCCTCCAGCACCAGGTCGTCGAGCGCTCCGGCCTGGCTTCGGAGAGCAAGGGAGAGGGCCACTACCGCCGGGTGGTGATCTATCCCTCCTGAGCCTGGCGCTGCCCTTGCAAAGATGGGCTGCATGAGCCTTCGGTGCGCCCTTCTCGTCCTTGGCCTTGGCCTGCTTGGTGTGATGGCCGCCGCCGCCATGGCGCCGCCGCCGGCCGCACCCAGGCCGCGAGCCGGCGCACCCCCGCCGCAAGCCGGCGCACTCCCGCCGCAGCCCGGGGCACCGGCCCCGCCGGCAGGCGCGCCCATGCCGCCCGCCCAGAACGCGGCGCCCGGCCCCGCGCTGCCGGCGCCGTCCCCCGACCAGGCGGCTGACGTGCAGACGCTGCTGGACCGCGTCAACTTCTCGCCCGGCGTCATCGACGGCGCCTTCGGGGAGAACACCGGCAAGGCGGTCGCTGCCTTCCAGGAGGCCCACGATCTGCCGGTCACCGGGCAGGTCGATCCAATCACCTGGCAGAACCTGGTGGCGGCGAGCGGCGGCAGGCCCTGGGCGCTCTACACCATCACGGCGGAAGACACCAAGGGGCCCTTCTACCAGATCCCTGCCGACATGCTGGAAAAGGCCAAGCTGCCGGCGCTGGGCTACGACTCGCCGCTGCAGCTGCTCGCCGAGCGTTTCCACACCTCCGACAAGCTGGTGCGCGAGCGCAATCCCAACGCTCAATTCGTGGCCGGCGAGACCATCCTGGTGCCCAACGCGCGCCAGGTGGCGTCGACCGCGGCGGTGCCTCCCGCCGGCAGCGTGCGGCTGGTGGTCTCGAAATCGCGGCTCACCCTGACCGTCGACAACGGCGACGACCTGCTGTTCTTCGCCCCGGTGTCGGCGGGCAGCGAGCACGACCCGCTGCCGCTCGGCAACTGGGTGGTGCGAGGGGTCCGCCGCAACCCGATCTTCAACTACAACCCCGAGCTGTTCTGGGACGCCAATCCGAGCAAACCGAAGGCCAAGATCGCTCCCGGCCCGAACAACCCCGTCGGTCTGGTCTGGATCGACCTGTCGAAGGAGCATTACGGCATCCACGGCACTCCCAACCCGGAGAAGATCGGCACCACCCACTCGCACGGCTGCGTGCGGCTGACCAACTGGGACGCCCTCACCGTCGCCGGCCTCGTCAAGCCCGGGACGCCGGTCGTCTTCGAGCCATGAGCAAAGGCAAACGCCGTGGCGGTCCGGTGCTGGTCGCCGGCCTGGGGGGCTTCGCGCTGGGCGCCGCGACGGTGCTCCTCGTGGTCTGGGTCTACGGCGTGCGCCCGGCTGCCGTTCCTCCCACTGCCGCTCCTCCCACTGCCGCGCCACCGGCGGCTGCCCCCCGGATCCCGGCCCCGGGCACCCCTCCTCCAGGCGAGGCGCCCGCGACGCCGCCACTCGCGCCCGCGCCGCCGCCTGCCTTCGCGCCGGCGCCTTCAGCCGACGTCGATTCCCTGCGGCGCCATGAGCTGCTGCTGCCGGTCCAGGGGGTCCGGCGCGAGCAGCTGCGAGACTCCTTCTCCGAAGGCCGTGCCGGCCACATGCACGAGGCGCTGGACATCATGGCGGAGCGGGGCACGCCGGTGCTGGCGGTCGAGGACGGGCGCCTGGTCAAGCTCTTCGTCAGCGCCCAGGGGGGCAACACGATCTACCAGTTCGATCCTTCGGGGAGCTACGCGTACTACTATGCCCACCTCGACCGCTATGCCGGGGGGCTCGGCGAGGGCGATCAGCTGCGGCGCGGCCAGGTCATCGGCTTCGTGGGCTCGACCGGCAACGCCTCGGCCAACGCCCCGCACCTGCACTTCGCGATCTTCCGCCTGACTCCGGACAAGCACTGGTGGCAAGGGACGGCGATCGATCCGTTCCT
>DASZHY010000241.1:0-8895 GCA_035949675.1 Thermoanaerobaculia bacterium | reverse complement strand
CGCCTGGCCGACGTCTACATGTCCGGCACCGCGCACGACGAGGACCAGCCCGTCCACCTGCACGTCGCCGACCCCAGCATCTGCGTGACCCGCTGCACCGCGGAGTACGCCAATCCCTGCGAGCGTTTCTGCCCGGCGGCGGTCTACGAGATGGTCACCGAGCCGGCGCCGGCGCCCGCCGCCGACCCCGCCGCCGCGCCGGCCACCGCCGCGCCGCCCGCCTCCGTCAGGCGCCTGCAGATCAATGCCGCCAACTGTGTGCACTGCAAGACCTGCGACATCATGGACCCCTACGGCATCATCACCTGGGTGCCGCCGGAAGGGGGAGGCGGCCCCAACTACAGCAAGATGTAACGGTCACCCCAGATCCGCCAGCTTCAGAGTCGCCGGTTTCGCGTGGATGCTGGCCGATGGGACCGATAGACGAGGAGGGGGGAGGCCCGAGGGGCACGGCCTTGCCGGGGGCGGCGACTCAAAACGGCGAGGCTAGACTCCTCGGTCTCGGCACTTACCCTCGGGGAGCCGTTTGCGTCGCCGTCCCCGGCAAAGCCGTGCCCCCTCGCGGACCGGGGCCCGCCCTACGAGGAATGCTTGCGCCCGCTGTTAGGCGCGATCACGCAATCGCCGCTGCCGGTTTCGATGATGATCGTGGTGTGGCCGTCGCCGCGCCGCGCCCCGACGACCTTGTCGTGGTGGTGCCGCCCGCGCCGCAGCACTGCATCGGAGTAATCCACCCGCAGGTCGCCGCTCGACTGGTCCGCCGTGACGTCGAAGGAGGCCGACGGGCCGGCCCACAGGCGCACGTCGCCGCTGCCGGTCTTGGCGGTGATCCGCCGGGTGCGCTCGAGCGAGCTGGTGACCTCCACGTCCCCCGAGCCGGTGTCGGCGTTCAGCTCCTCAAGTTCGACGCCGATGACGCGCACCTCGCCGCTGCCGGTGTCGGCAGACAGCTGGCCGGCCGCGCCGTCACGCACCGTGACGTCGCCCGAACCGGTGTGGAGCTTCAGCTTGCCGACCGCCACCTTCTCGATGCGGACGTCCCCCGAGCCGGTGTCGATGCCGGCATTGCCCACCAGTTGGTGGATCACCACGTCGCCCGAGCCGGTGTCGATCGAGGTCTCGCCGCGGCTGCTGCCCACCACCACGTCGCCCGAGCCGGTGTCCAGCCGCAGCTGGCCGGCGAAGGATTCGAGACGGATGTCGCTGCTGCCGGTGTCGAGCGACAGCGTGCCCTCCAGGGCGCCGCCGTGTACCTTGCCCACCAGGTTGCGCAGCGCCACGTCGCTCGTCGCCGGCAGCGCGATGCGCAGGTCGGCGTAAAGGGTCGGCGCCGACGAGCGCCGCCCGGTATAGACCCGCACCCGCTCGCCCCGGAAGGTGGTCGAGCTCGAGCTGTTGTCGAAGAGGCTCCAGAAGCCAGAGTCCGACCCCTCGCGCGGCTCCGGATAGAAGTAAGAGCGGTAACGGTCCACCGGGTAGTTCAGGTCCCATTCCTCGCGCCCCTTGCTGTCCTGGGACTTCACCCATTTCATCTCCTGCAGCACCCGCTGGGTCTCGCCGCCCCCCGGCATCTCGGCGTGCACGTTGGCGTCGATCACCACCTGGTTGCCGGTGCCGGCGACCAGCTCGACCCGCCCGGCCAGGTTGCCGAGCCGCAGCGACGCGCCCGGCGTCACCGGGAACGCCTGCCGGAAGGACCGCGTCTGGGTCTCGGCGGCGAGCTGTCCCGCCGCCCCGATCGCCATCCCCAGGCTCAGGGTCAGCGGCAGCACCAGCGCCGTTGCCCGCCGGGTCCGCCGGGTCGGCCGGGTCGCCTGCCGCCGCGCCGCCCGCCGGGTCGCCTGCCGCCGCGCCGCCGCGAAGGAACCTCGATCGCCGTGCTCACACATATGCTGAAACCTCCCGGTTGCCCATCGGCCGACACTACGAGCCCGGCCGCCAGAAGGTTGCAAGCGGCCGTTGGCCCTCGCCCGAGCCCTGCCGCGGCCCCGCCGGGCCCGCCGGCCCCGCGCCGGAGCCCCGCCGGAGCCCCGCCCACCGGGGGAGGTCCTACCCCTGATCCTGATCCTGATCTTGATGGCGCTTCATGATGACCGCGCCGTTGGTGCCGCCGAAGCCGAAGGAGTTGGAGAGGGCGTAGCGCAGCGCGGTGGGGCGCGCGGTCAGCGGCACGAAGTCGAGGTCGCAACCCTCGCCCGGGTGCTCGAGGTTGAGCGTCGGCGGCAGCACCTGCTCGCGCACCGCGAGCGCCAGGATGCCGCACTCGAGGCCACCCGCCGCCCCCAGCAGATGGCCCGTCGCCGACTTGGTCGAGGACACCGCCAGCCGCTTGGCGTGCTCGCCGAACACCTTGTGGACGGCCTTGACCTCGGCGAGGTCCCCGAGCTGGGTCGAGGTGCCGTGCGCGTTGACGTAGCCGATCGCGTCCGGCGTCAGGCCGGCGTCCTTGAGCGCCGCCTTCATGCAGCGCACGGCGCCGTCGCCCTCGGGGTCCGGCGCCGAGATGTGGTAGGCGTCGGCGCTCATGCCATAGCCGACGATCTCGGCGTAGATCGGCGCGCCGCGCCGCTCGGCCGCGCCCAGCTCCTCGAGCACCACGATGCCCGCCCCCTCGCCGATCACGAAGCCGTCGCGGTCCGCGTCCCAGGGGCGCGAAGCGCGCTCCGGCTCGTCGTTGCGGTGCGAGAGGGCGCGCATGGCGCAGAAGCCGGCGATGGCCAGCGGCGTGATCACCGCCTCGCTGCCGCCGGCGATCATCGCGTCCGCCTCGTCGTTCTGGATCAGGCGGAAGGCGTCGCCGATGGCATGCAGCCCGGTGGTGCAGGCGGTGGCCGGAGAGGTGTTGGGGCCGCGCGCCCCGTAGTGGATGGACACCTGCCCCGCCGCCATGTTGACGATCAGGCCCGGGATGAAGAACGGCGACACCCGGCCCGGGCCCTTGGTCAGCAGGATGCTGTGGGTGGACTCGATCAGCGGCAGGCCGCCGATGCCCGAACCGATGACGACCCCCACCCGGTCGCGGTTGCTTAAGTCGATGGTCAGCCCCGAGTCGTCGATGGCGAAGCGGGTGGCGGCCAGAGCGAAGTGGATGAACAGGTCGCTCTTCTTGACGTCCTTCTTGTCGACGTAGTCCTGCGGGTTGAAGCCCTTCACCTCGCCGGCGATCTGCGAGGGGAAGGCCGCCGGATCGAAGTGGCTGATGCGGCCGATGCCGCTCTTGCCCGCCAGCAGCCCGCGCCAGGTCGCCTCGGTCCCCACCCCCAGGGGCGAGACCAGGCCTACCCCGGTGACAGCGACTCGGCGGCGCACTTCGGAGCTCAAGATCTCGACGGGTAGGGGGAGGGAAGGCGGCTCGTGGGGATCAGTTCTGGTCCCCGGCGTTCTGCTCGATGTAGTCGACCGCCTCCTTGACGTTGCCGATCTTCTCGGCCTCCTCGTCCGGGATCTCGATCCCGAACTCCTCCTCGAAGGCCATGACCAGCTCCACGATGTCGAGGGAGTCGGCGCCAAGGTCGTCGGTGAAGCTGGCCTCCAAGGTCACCTCGTCCTCATCCACGCCCAGCTGCTCCACGATGATGCTCTTGACCCTATCCGCTACGGCCATCGCAACTCCCTCCTTGATTTGATCGGCTGGCCCGCCGCGCACCACGGGGGGTTCTAGCATAAAGCCCCCCGCAGGTCCATGGACCCTCCGAGGGCACCCCCCGGTCCGCGAGGCCCAGTTCCCCCGGGACGCGACCCTTCAGGCTCGCCGAGGGGTCGTGCCGAGAGCCATGTACCTTGCCTCGCCTTTTGGAGTCGTCGTCCCGGGGGAACTGGGCCCCCGGACCTCCCCCCTCTCCGGCTATCGGCTCCTTCGGCCACCGTCCTCTCGAGCGGTCGTGGCCGCAATCCTGCTGGATCTCTCTCCTCTCCGGCGATCCCTCCGGCCGTCCATCCTCTCGGATCGGCGACCCGGAACACTTCGCAGTCCCTAACGAGATCCGGCCACCATCTTATTCGCTTCTCTTTTTTTCTGGGCCGCGGTGCACCGCTAGATGTAGAGCCCGCCCGAGACGTTCAGGGTATGCCCGGTCACGTAGGCGGCCTCCTCGCTCGCCAGGTACAGCACGGCGGCGGCGACGTCGGCGACCTGGCCCAGGCGCTTCAGCGCGATGCCCGCGGTCAGCTCGGCCCGCGACGCCTCGGGGAGGCTCGCGGTCATCGCCGTCTCGATGAGGCCCGGGGCCACCACGTTGACGGTGATGCTCCGGCTGCCCAGCTCCCGCGCCAGCGACTTGCTGAAGCCGACCAGCCCCGCCTTGGCTGCCGCGTAGTTGGCCTGGCCGGCGTTGCCCATCAACCCCACCACCGACGAGACGCTGATCACCCGGCCCCAGCGCCGCCGCATCATACCGCGCACCACCTCGCGGGTCAGCGCGAAGGCGCCGGTCAGGTTGGTGCGCAGCACCCGCTCCCAGTCCTCGAGCGACATGCGCGCCAGCAGGTTGTCGGCGGTGATGCCGGCGTTGTTGACCAGGATGTCGATCGCCGCGAAGTCCGCGGGCAGCTCCTTCAGCCGGCCGGCCACGCTCTCCGGCTGCGCCACGTCGAGCGCCAGAGCGTGCGCGGACCCGCCCACCGCGGCGATCTCGGCCGCCAGCGCCGCCAGCCGTTCCGCCGAGCGCGCCGCCAGCACCACCCGGGCGCCCCGGGCCGCCAGCAGCCGGGCCACCCCCTCGCCGATCCCCTGCGAGGCGCCGGTGACGAGCGCGGTCCTGCCGTCGAGGCGAAACATCACCCCTCTCCGCCTCTGCCACTCCCGCCGCCGGCCTCGCCCACCGCGGCCGCCTTGGCGCTCGCCGCACCCGCCGCCTCAGCCCCCCCGGCCCCGATCCCGGCCCACCCCTCGAGCAGCTTCCGCAGCTGCTCGGGCTCGGCCAGGGTTGCAGTTTGCACGCCGGCGGCAATGCGGCGGTTCAGGCCCGTCAGCACACTGCCGGGGCCCACCTCAAGGAAGGCCTCGGCGCCGGCATGGCTCGCCATCCACTCGACCGACTCCACCCAGCGCACCGGGCTGTCAATCTGGCGGACCAGCGCGTCGCGGGCCGCCTCGCCGGTCGTGACCGGCGCGGCGTCGACGTTGGTCACCACCGGCACCCATGGATCGCGGATCGTGGTCTGCGCCAGCAGCTCCGCCATGCCCAGGCGCGCCGGCCGCATCAGCGGCGAGTGGAACGGCGCCGAGACGGCGAGCAGCGTCGCCTTGCGCACTCCCCGCTCCTTGGCCAGCGCCACCGCCCGCTCGATCGCCCGCCGGTGGCCGGCCAGTACCGTCTGGCCCGGCCCGTTGAGATTGGCGATCGCGCACACCGTCCCCGGCACCGCCGCCTCGGCGTCGCGGGCGATGGCGGCGACCGCGGCCGCGTCCATTCCGATCAGCGCCGCCATCGCGCCCTCTCCCACCGGCACCGCCTGCTGCATCAGCTCGCCGCGGCGGCGCACCAGCCGCAGCGCGTCGGCGAAGTCGAGCGCGCCCGCCGCCACCAGCGCCGAGTACTCGCCCAGGCTGTGGCCGGCCATCGCGACGGGCGGCGGCAGCGGCGGCCAGGGGACCGGCAGGCCCGCGGGCGGCTCGGGCGCGGTGAGCGCGCGGTAGATGGCGATCGACACCGCGAGCAGCGCCGGCTGCGTGTTGGCGGTGAGGTTCAGCTCCTCCTCCGGCCCCTCCCAGCAGAGCCGGGTGAGCCCCCAGCCGAGCGCGGCGTCGGCCTCCTCGAAGGTGCGGCGCGCCGCCTCCGAGAACTCGGCCCAGGCCCTGCCCATCCCCACCTTCTGCGACCCCTGACCGGGGAACACCAGCGCGACGCGACGCCCGCCCACTCGCTATCTCCCCTCGCTCGATGCCCGCCCGCTGCCATTGCCGCTCACCGCGGGCTCGCTTCCCCGGCCGCTCACCGCGGGCTCGCTTCCCCGGCCGCTCATCGCACGCGCGCTTCCCGGCAGCTCATCGCGCGCCGCTCCGATCGCCACCGGGCGCGCTCATCGCGCGCCACCGCCGCTCAGCTCGTGCTCGTGGCTGTGCAGCTCCGCCAGCTTCTCGCCGATCTTCTTGTCGAGCTGCGCGTTGACGAACTCGACGGCGCGGCGGATGGCGCTCTGGATGGCGCGCGGGTTCGAGCGCCCGTGGCCGATGAAGCAGCCGCCGCGGATGCCGAGCAGCGGTGCCGCGCCGTACTCGCTGTAGTCGACGCGCTGCCGGAAGCGCTCGAGGCCCGGCTTCGAGAGCACGTAGCCGATCTTGGTGAGGATGCCGCGCGACAGCTCCTCGCGCAGCATGTTCGAGATCATCTCGCCCAGCGACTCGGCGCTCTTCAGCAGCACGTTGCCGACGAAGCCGTCGCAGACGATGACGTCCACCGAGCCGTTGAAGACGTCGCGCCCCTCGACGTTGCCGACGAAGTTGAGACCGGTGGTCTGCAGCACCTTGAACACCTCGCGCGTCAGGTCGGTGCCCTTGCCCTCCTCTTCGCCGACCGACATCAGGCCGATGCGGGGCGACCGCGTGTGGATGACCTCCTGCGCGTAGAAATGCCCCATCACCGCGAACTCGCGCAGGTGCTCGGGCTTGCTGATGACGTTGGCGCCGACGTCGAGCACCACGGTGCGCCCTTTCGGGTTCGGGAAGACCGCGGCGAGAGCAGGCCGATCGACGCCGGGCAAGGTGCCGATGACCATCTTGGCGGCGACCACCGCCGCGCCGGTGTTGCCGGCCGTGACCATCGCCTCGGCCTGCCGGTCCTTGACCAGGTCGGCGCAGATGCGGATCGAGGAGCGCCGTTTCTTGCGCACCGGCGTGGTCGGCGGCTCGCCCATGCCCACCACCTCCTCGGCGTGCACGATGGTGATCCGGCCGTCCAGCCGGGCGGCGTCCTTATGGCGCGCCAGCTCCGCTTCGAGGCGCTGCCGGTCGCCGACCAGCAGGATCGCGGTCCCGTCTTCGACAGCCGCGCGCACCGCTCCCTCGACCGCGCTCTGCGGCGCGTGGTCGCCGCCCATGCCGTCTACAGCGATCGGCATGCTCGTCCTCGGGCACGGCCGGGCGGCCGCGTCGCCGCTGGCGGAGCCGGCGGCAGGCCGGCGGCGGGCGGACCCGCGTCTACCGCTCGGCGCAGCCGGCCGAGTCGACGTGGCCGGAGCGGCCGACCCGGGCGAGGCGGCGTGGGCGGAGAAAGGTGCATGGCTGGGAGGGGATCAGCCCGCGGCGGCGCGGTCACCCGGCGGGGTGGCCGCGGATCTGGGCAGGCGGCCGGGCTGACCGGCCGGGCGCCTCACTAGGTCGCCTCTTTGCCTTCGATCACCGGCCGGTTGTTGTAGTAGCCGCAGTGCGGGCAGGCGCGGTGCGGCAGCTTGACCTCCCCGCAGTTCGAGCAGGTCGAGGTGGCCGGTCGGTCCAGCGCGTCGTGGGAGCGGCGCCGGTCGCGGCGGGCCGCGGAGTGGCGTCGTTTGGGATTCGGCATCGTCGTTCCGCCTCGCGAAGAAGGACAGGTTTCTAAGGGATCTCAACGCCTCGGCGTCGTCAGCGTCATGGGCGTTTAATCGGCGTCGGGGCGTTTGATCGGCGTCGGGGCGTCAGAGCATCAGAGCGTCTGAGCGTCGGCCCGTCAGGCCGCCGGCGCGCTCAGTCCCGCTAGTCCAGCCGCCCCTTGAGCGCCGCCAGCGCCGTCCACCGGGGATCGGGCTCGGGAGCGGCGCAAGAGCACTCGCCGTCGCGCTCGTTGAGGTCGGCCCCGCAGCGCGGGCACAGGCCCCGGCAATCCGGGCGGCACAGCGGCTTCATCGGGATGTTGAGCTGCAGCTGCTCGAGGACGATCGGCCGGGTATCGAGGATCTCCTCCGCGACCACCAGCGTGTCGAGGTCGCCCTCCGACAGCTCGCTCTCGTCCTCCGTCTCGGCCCGCTGCGGCTTCTGGGCCTTCTTGTGGTGAGCCTCCACCACGACCAGCAGCTCGACCTCCGCGGTCGTGCTCACCGCCAGCGGCTTCAAGCATCGGATGCAGGCGAGCGTCTGGTCATAGGAGAGCTTCCCGCGCAGCAGGTATCCCGGATCGACGTACACCACGTCGCCCCGCCACCTCACCGGTCCGAGCGCCAGCACCTCGGGCCGCTCCAGCGCCGCCGCAGCGATGCTCTCCGTTTCGTCCCAGCTGAAGGGCTCTTCGCGTACCTGATCCAGCCAAATCCGCATCAAGCTACCCCCACCGGGCAAACGCGAAGGCTAAGGGATTCCTTCCCACCTGTCAATTGGCGCCTGGGCGCGGGGCCTCCCCTCGGCGAGCGCGGTGCTCGGACAGAAACTCCGAGTGCTACTGCTGGAAGGGCCCACTGCCGTAGCCCGCGCGCCATCGCCCCCAAGGCCCGGTACCGGTAGTTGACTCAGCAGCGCTCGATGAGCTTGGCGAGAGCTCCCTTGATACCCGTCTACCCCGGACGGGTGGACGGCTGGCCAAAGGGGCGCGCAGGTGGGTTCCCGCCTGATTCCCGCTCACCTCACGCTACTGTAGGATGTTAGAAGGAGGCCCCGTTCGTTCGCCGAAGATCTGGTAGACACATGGAGGCAACTGCATGATTGGCCGCCTGTCGCTGCTACTTGGTCTGATCGTCCTCATTCTTCTGGCGGGCTTGTTGCTCGCGGCGCGCTGGAAGGGGCATCAGCCCGCGGCCGCCGTAGCCACGGGCAAGCTCAC
The DNA here is from genome assembly GCA_035949675.1 of Thermoanaerobaculia bacterium. GTDB lineage: Bacteria > Acidobacteriota > Thermoanaerobaculia > Multivoradales > UBA5704 > JASLEW01. The sequence continues at coordinate 169 of DASZHY010000241.1, read as the reverse complement.
GCTCAGGCCGGAGGACCTGTTCGTCACGGTACCGCCAGGGGAAGACCTCCTCGAGTCATGGCGCTGGAGAGTTGGCAAGGACGCCACGGTCTTCCGGGTGACCGTTTTCGGGGATCTCTTCATTCGGACCGGGGACGGTCGCATCCACTGGCTCGACACCGGCGGCGAT
>DASZHY010000240.1:0-2516 GCA_035949675.1 Thermoanaerobaculia bacterium | reverse complement strand
GACGCCGGCAAAGACGAACAAAGTCCAGGCAGTGTCCCAAATTTTTTTCCGGGCCGGCCGCCCGCGTGCTCGACCGCCGGGAGCAGCCCCACCAGGTTCTCGATCGACCGGTTCGGAGTCCCGGGATCTTCCACCCGAAAGCGTGCGCGGTACGTCGCGGCCGGGCGGACTTCGCTTTAAGATGTCGCCGTCCCCCTGGATCTGGGCACGGCGACTGCGAGCCGATACCAGGCGGGCAGCGAAGGGAGGCGGTCCTCATGCAAACCGCGGCGCCTTGCTCCGGGGCCGTCACCCTGGGGCGCCTTGCCCGCCGTGCGGCGATCCCCCTGGCCCTCCTTGCCTTCGCGCCGGCACTCGCCGCGCAGATTCGCGAGGTGAAGCAGCCTAGCCCTGCCGAAGTCGCAGCGGCGCAACGGAAGCTGCGGCGCGTCGAGGCCTCGTACCTGCGGCGGCTGGAGCGGCGCCATGGTGATCCGGAAACTGGGAAGAAGCTCGGCGAGGTGCTGCGTAAGATCCCGGGCCGCCGGCTGGACCATCCCTCCGCCGCTATTCGCGCTGCGGTCGCCGCGGCGCGCGACCCGGCTGCCCTGGCCCTCGCCATCGCCGCCAAGGACTCCGCCAGCGTCGGCTACGTCTTCGGCGCCCCGGTGACGTACGAGACCGACGTCTTGCTGACGGCCCTTTCCGTCCCCGCGAGCGCACCGCGGCAGGCGGAACTCTGGGCGCGGGCTGCGGCGATTCAGCGCGACGACGTGGCGCTCCGCATCACCTGCCTTGAGCGCGCCTTCCAGGGCGTCGGCGCGCACTTCCCGCCTGACGACACGCCAGGTGGCACACCGCCGGACCCCATCTCCCTTAACTCCCTCGCGCTCGACGACCTGCTTGCTGCCGGCCTGGCACACGAAGCGGTGGCTTTCTTCGACTCCCTGCCTTGGAATATCAGCAGCATCCTCCTCGAGTATGGCGGCAGCAGGTCGGCCGAGGGCTACATCCGTAACGACCAGCGCCTTTCGCTCGTCGCCGCGCGCATCCTGGACGGGGACCCGAGCGGCGCCCGCGACCTGCTCGCCCGCATCCCGATCAAAGCCTGGAGCCCGTCCGACGGCAGCTTGACGAAATCCACGGCGGACCGTGATCTGGAGTCCGTGTGGCGGGCGCTGCTCGAACGGTCGCTCGCGCCGGCGGGCGGCGAGGACGCATTCAGCCTGCTTGCCGAATTCGCCGCCGTGGCCATGTTCGGGCCAAGCGTGGGGTTCCGCGGCGTCGGCGTCACGGCCTACGCCCGGTTGGCCGAGCGCGAGGGGTATCCAGAGATTGCCGCCTTCGCCTGGCGCCGGGCCGGCGGAACGGAGACAGGCGGTGAACCTCTGGACCCCGAGCTCCTGCCGCCCGCCGCGGCGCAAACGCTCCACAAGCTGCGCGCTGCCGTCGCCGAGCGGGCAAGGACCGCCCGCACCGCGCTCGCCGCCAACCGTGAGGCGGCCGCCAAGACGCCGCGCCCGGTGGCATGGGCAGAGCATGAGCGCGTCCGGCTCGACCTGAACGTAGACGCCATTCCGCTCTTCGCCCTCGACCGCAGCGGGAAGCGCGGCATTGCGATTGTCGAAGCGGGATGGCACGGCGAGGTCTATCGCCTCGAGGCCAGGGAATCCGGCCTGGTCGGCGTCCAGGTCAACTGGTGGATCGGCTGAGCGCGAGGATGGACTGACCATGGTCAAGAGCGAGGAGCTCCGGCGGCTGCGGCGAGAACGGGTCACTTTGAACTCGGCGGCTGGTCCGCGCTGAAGGAGGCACGGTGGGAGAGAAGGGAGGAAGTAGGGGCGGCGCGGAACACGCCGCCCCTGATCGCTGCCGGACGGCGCGCAGAGCTTTCTAGCAGGTTTGCCCGCAGACGGTGAAAGTGCAGCCGGCGCAGGTGTTGCAGGTCGCGCATGTGATGTAGCAGCTGCAGCTCTGACGGCTGCCGATCCCGCCACCAGCCGCCTCGCCCAAGGCCGGAGCGGACAGGCTGCGGAGCGTGTCGCGGTTTAGCGTCAGCTTGTTACGAGTCTTCTTCATACATCCTCCCTTGCTTTGACCTCGTGACGGAGTTGTCGATCGAGGCGCCGTTTGGCGGTGACGTCAGTTCCCGTCCCGCGGGGGCCGGCCGGCGTCATGGGGGCGGGAGCTGGTCCTCGTCCTGCACGAAAATGCGTATTCGAAGGAGGGACCGGGACACTCGATGGCCGCGGCGCTGGAAGGCCGCCTGGGGGAGGGTAGCGATCTGCTCGACCCGCCGCCTGCCCAATGGCCGCCGGAGGGGAAGAGAACCGCGGGGCTCACCATCCGCCGCCTGGTGCCACCGCTGGCACCGACCCCGAGAGATCGCTACCCGGGAGGGCTCAGCTGCAGCCGCTGGTCGAGCCGCAGTTGACGCACTTGTAGCAGCTGCCGTTGCGGACCATGATGGCGCCGCACTCGTGGCAGCTGGGAGCGTCCTGCTGGTAGAGGTAGACCGGCCTGGCCTGGCCAGCATA
>DASZHY010000239.1:0-14350 GCA_035949675.1 Thermoanaerobaculia bacterium | reverse complement strand
TATGCTGGCCAGGCCAGGCCGGTCTACCTCTACCAGCAGGACGCTCCCAGCTGCCACGAGTGCGGCGCCATCATGGTCCGCAACGGCAGCTGCTACAAGTGCGTCAACTGCGGCTCGACCAGCGGCTGCAGCTGAGCCCTCGCAGGGGTTATTGGGTTAGCAATAAAACGCTTGCCAGGATCCGCTCTGGCGTCTATCCTGCCCCGTGAGGGCGGCAAGGAGCTGAGAAGGGAGAGGGGCAGGATAGACGCCAGAGCGGATCCTGGCCGGCCCGATCCGTTTCCTTCCACGAGGCGGTCGCTTCGCTTATGCTTGGCGGATCATGGCTGCCCGGATCTCGCGCTTTCTTCGCCTGGGCTTCTCCGCGCGCTTGGTCGCCGGTCTTGCTTCCCTGCTGCTCTTCCTGCTCCTGGCCTGCGGCGGGGCTTCCGCCGGGGCTGCGCGTGACTCCAAGCTGGCCTTCCGGTTGAAGACCACCGACGGGCGGACGCTCGGGCCTCCCGACTTCCCTGGGCAGGTGGTGGTGGTGGACTTCTGGGCGACCTGGTGCGCCCCCTGCCGCATCCAGGCCCGGATCCTCGAGCCGGTGGTGCGCGACCTGCAGGGGCACGGGGTGCAGTTCCTCGCCGCCGACATGGCGGAACCCGAAGATACGGTCCGCGGGTTCCTCAAGGAGAACCCCTTCCCCTATCCGGTGCTCCTCGACACCGACGGCAAGATCTCCGACGACCTGGGCATCACGGCGCTGCCGACCCTGCTGGTGGTCGACAAGAAAGGCGGGCTGCGCTACCTCCAGCCCGGCCTCGCGGACGGCGACACCATCAAGAGGATCATTCGCGAAGCCGGCGGCTAGAGTGCCGGCCGGCCGCAGGGGCACCCCCGCGGCCGGTGCCCTTACACCACCAACCTTACTGCAGTACCACCAGCACTACGCGGCGGTTCTTGGCGCGGCCCTGGCGCGTCTTGTTGTCGGCGACGGGCTCGGTCTTGCCGTAGGAGATCGCGTTCATGCGGTGCAGTGGGAAGCCCTGCTTCTGATTCAGATAGACACGCACCGCCTCGGCCCTGGACTCGCCCAGCTCCTCGTTGTACTTGGCGGAGCCGACGTTGTCGGTATGGCCCTGCACCTCGACGTAGACACCCTTGTTCTCGGCCTTGAGCTTCACCGCGAACTCATCCAGGGCCGACTTGGCCTCCGGTGACAGCACTTTCTTGTTGAAGCCAAACTTCACCTTGTCGTCGGTCAGCACGGTCTCGTACAGGAACTTGCCCTCGGCCAGCTTGCCGGCCTCCTGGGCGCGCTGCAGCGCGTCCTGGGCGGTCTTCGAGATCTCGCCCACCTTCTGATCGGTGGCGGCGATCTTCTGGTCGTGGCCGCTCAGGCGCTGGTCGTGGTCGTTGAGCTTGGTCTGCGCCTGCTCGACCTGACCCTGCACCTGGTCGACCCGGGTGTTGACGGCCCCGGTCTCTTCCTTGACGTATTTCTTGGTGGCGCAGCCGGTAGCGGCGACAGCCAGCAACGCCGCGGAGAGGACGACGGTGAACGTTCTGACTTGCATAGGCGATACCTCCTTGAGCTCTTGAGGGGGTTCCCGGCGCGATGGGTTCCCTCTCCGGTTCAACCGCCGGCGGGCGGCGGTCCCTTGTCTCCGCGTCGGAAGATGACCGTGGCGCGGTCTCCCAGGCCTTTGGCCGTCAGCTCGACCCGGAGACGGCGGTAGCTCCGCTCCCCCTCGCGGGTCGAGAAGCCCAATACGTACTGGTGCCTGAGGTCCTCCGTGATGGCCTTGAGCGCTTTCGGGAGGTCCGCGGACCGGGAGATCGGAAAGTAGCGGCCGCCGGTGGCGCCGGCCAACAGGTTGAGGACGTCGGCGTAACGGTATACCTTTTTGCCTTCGGCAGTCAGCTCATAGGGGCTGCCGCTGCCCAGGCCGAACACGTAGACCGGCACTTGCGCCGCGCGCACGACCTCGCGCGCTTGCTCGGGCGTGAGGGTGCTGGCATTGTCGACGCCGTCGGTGACCAGGACGGCGAACCGCCGGCTGTTGTGCCCTTCGCCCGAGATGTCCGGGATCCAGGCGACCGCGTCGTGAAGCGCGGTGGTGCCCCAGCCCTGCCACCGCGAGACGGCGTCGAGCAGAGCGTCGCGATCGGAAGTGAAGGGCACCTCCACCTCGCCATGCCCGCTGGCGAAGGAGGCGACCGCGAACTCGTCTCCCGGCAGCGCCTGGTTGACGAAGTAGCGCACCACCTCCTGGCTCAGCTCGATCTTGCCTTCGGTCCCCATGCTTCCCGAGAGGTCTTGCAGGAAGATCACGCTGGTCGGCGCCTCGGCGTTCTGGTCGAAGCTCTCGATGGGTACCGGCCGGCCGTCCACCAGCAGCCGGAAATCTTTGATTCCCAGATGGTTGGCATAGCCGCCGCGGGTCCGGACCATGACCGGCACGAGCACGTTGTTGACCGCCAGCGTGTCCTGGAACTGCGCCGTGCCGCTGGTGAGGTCGGCAGGGCCGCCGGCGCCGCCCGCGCCGCCCGCAGGCGTGGCCGGCTGGCTGGAGACCGGTGGCCGGCCGGGCGTCGCGGTGGCCGCGGCGACCGGGCCGGCGGGACCGGCGGCCAGCAACAGCATGGAGAGCGCCAGGCCCGAGAGATTCATAGCCATGAGCAAATGTGCAAGAGCCAAGCCAATCGTAGCAAGATTGGGACATGATGGCGCCTGCCGAGGAGGCATCATGAGCGAAGAGATCAACATCCGCAACATCTCGGTCCTGTGCGGCCACTGCAATACCTACCAGACCCTGACGAGCTTCCGCCGCCGCGAAGGCTGGAACGTCTACGTCTACGAGTGCGAGAACGACGTCTGCGAACCGGCGATGACCCGTACCCTGATCGAGGTGCCGCGCGAGATGGACACCTTCGCCCGCCGCGACGCGGAGTGGCGAGGAGGCGGCAAGCACGGCGAGCAGGGGGACGGCAGCCCGACAGATTGATGGATGGCAAGGAGCCGCGAGGCCTTCGAGGAGCGTAGCCGGCGCGGAGATGCCGTTATGGCACAGGCCCCTCGCAGAGGTGGGCGAGGCGTGTGCTACGCTGCTGGCGCGCGCCGGGGTCCCGGCCCGGTGACCTGCAGTCCCCACGCCAGAGGGAAGCGAGCCGAAGAACCGAGAGTCCACGTCGTGGGCGCACGATCGACGCGCCCCCACGTCATCCACGCCACCTGCCCCCTGCCATGCGGCCAGCCGAGCTACACCTGGGTGATCTGACCATCGAGGGCTGGTCGCTGGCCGGCGACGAGACCTGGTTTCGCGTCCATCCGCCGGGGCTTGCCTTCGACACCGGGCGCGGCGCCGCGCAGCTGGCAGGAGCGCGCGACGTCTTCCTCTCGCACGGGCACCTCGACCACGCGCTCGGGGTCCCGTACGTCCTGTCGCAGCGGTCCTTGCAGCAGCACTCGGCGACGCGCATCTTCTGCCCCGAGGCGATCGCGGAGCCCCTGGCGGCGCTGGTCCTGGCCGCGGAGCGCCTGGAAAGCGCCCGCTATCGCTTCGAGATCGTGCCGCTCGCCGCCGGCATGCGGGTCGGCGTCGGCCGCGACCTGCTGGTCGAGGCCTTCGCCACCGATCACGTCGTGCCGAGCCTCGGGTACCACCTGGTGCGCCGCAAGCGGCGCCTCGCCGCCGGCCTCGCCGGACGCACCGGGCGCGAGCTGGTGGCGTTGCGCGAGCGCGGCGTCGAGACCGCGGACGTGGTGGAGGAGCGTTGGCTGTCCTACTGCGGCGACACCGGGCCGCGAGTCTTCGAGCTGGCGCCGGAGCTGTTCGGCAGCCGCATCCTGATGCTCGAATGCACCTTTCTCGGCGACGCGCAGCGCGGCAGCGGCGACCGCTACAAACACCTGCACCTGGACGACATCGAGCGCTGCGCAGACCGCTTCGAGAATGCTGCCATCGTGCTCTACCACCTGTCGCGCCGGCATCTTCCCGAGGAGCTGCTGGCGGAGATCCAGCGCCGCCTGCCGGCGCTCGCGCCGCGCCTTCACCTGATGATCCAGGGGGCGCCATGACGCCGCGGCCGCCGGGCAGGCCGGGCAAGGGTGACGGCAGGGGCCGTCCGGGAGGCGGCGGCGGCCGGAGTCCGGGAGGCGGCGGGGCCGGTCCGCCGCGGGAGCGCGGCGGCGGCCGGGGAGCTGGGCGCGGCGGGGCCGGTCCGCGGCGGGACCGCGGTGATGCCGATCCACGGCGGCAGCGCGGCGGCGGCGCGCCGAGGCGCCAGCCGGGGCCCCCGCGGCTTCCCCGGCCGCCAGAACGCCCAGCGGCGCCGGCGCCGGGCCTGCGGCTCGCTCTCGTCGACGAGGCCGAGGTGGTGGTCGAGAAGCTGGTGGTCGGCGGCGACGGGCTGGGGCGGCTCGAAGGAGTGCCCATCTTCATCCCGCGCGCCGCACCTGGCGACCGCCTGCGCGTGCGGCTCACCGAGCGGCGGGCGGATTACGCGCGGGCAGCCATCGTCGAGGTGCTGCAGCCGGGACCGGGGCGCCGCCCCGACCCTTACCCGGAGCTCAGCGGCACCGGCATCTGCGACCTCCAGCATCTGGACGATGCGCTGCAGCCGCAGCTCAAGGCGGCGGCCGTGCGCGAGGCGCTGCAGCGGTTGGGGCGGATCGAGCTGCCGCGACAGGTCGAGGTGGTCACCGGCCAGCCGTGGGGCTACCGGCTGCGGACCCAGCTGCACGCCGAGGTCGACGCCGCGTCCGGGGCGGTGCGGGTCGGCTACCACGCCCGCGGCACCAACGAGGTGGTGCCGGTGACCCGCTGCCCCTTGCTGGTGCCGGAGCTCGAGAGCCTGCTGCCGGAGCTGCCCGGGCTGCTCGCCGGGTCGCCGCACCGCCGCATCGACCTGGCCGCGGGAGACGGCGGCGCGGTCACCGCGGCGCCGCTGGTGCCGGGGCTGCCGCATGGCGAGGTGGCGATGGCGATCGGCGGCTTCTCCTACTCCTATGACGCACGCTGCTTCTTCCAGGCCCACAGGCAGCTGCTGCCGCGTCTCGTCGAGTTGGCGGTCGGACCATGGGAAGGGGAGGAAGCCTACGATCTCTACGGCGGGGTGGGGTTGTTCAGCCTGCCGCTCGGGCGGCGCTACGCCCGGGTGGTGAGCGTGGAAGCCGACCGTGTGGCGGCCCGCCACGCCCGCAACAACGCGCGGCGCAACCGCTTGCCGCAGGTCTCGGAGGTGGGCCAGGTGGTCGAGAGCTGGATCGCCGCGCTGCCCGAGCGTCCCGACCGGGTCCTCGTGGATCCGCCGCGGGCCGGCTTGACCGGCAAGGTCCGCCAGACCCTGGCGGCGCGGCGCGCCCGGCGCCTGACCTACGTCTCATGCGACGCCGCGACCCTGGCGCGTGACCTGCGCCTGCTGGCCCCGGCCTACCGGCTCGACAGCGTCCACCTCCTGGACCTCTTCCCCCAGACCGGCCACATGGAAGCGGTCGTGCAGCTCGTCGCGAAGGGCGATGCCGGTTGACGGCGGCCTCGGCCGTGCCGAAGGCGAGTACCCTGCCCAGGGGTTGCTTCCGGATGCGGTAGCGTGTCTGTATGGTTAGGATGGGTGTCCTCGAAACGGCCATGGAAACCGACAGTTGGGTTGGCGAGGCGCGCGCTCTCGCGGGCACGCGAGAGGTCCAGGAGGGCCGGCTGCTGGCTGCCATGGCGGCGGGGGACCGCGAGGCGGCCGAGCGGCTGGTGGAGCGCACCTATCGCGGCGTTTACGCGTTCCTGCGGCGCCTTTGCGGGGACTCCGAGCTGGCCGCCGACCTGACCCAGGAAACCTACCGCAAGGCCTGGAACGCCCTCGCCGGCTTCCACGGCCAGGCGCAGTTTTCGACCTGGCTCTGCCGCATCGCCTATAACGTCTTCCTCAACCATCTGCGACGGCCGCGCCGCCTGGTGCCGCTCGAGGAGCGCTGCGAGGAGACGGTCCAAGACCCGTCGCCGCCGGCCGACGAGGTGCTGGGCCAGGCGGTGGAGGGGGATCGGCTGCGGCGGGCCGTCCTGCTCCTTCCCGAGGACCAGCGGTTCACCGTCACCGCACTCTACTGGGGCGAGCGATCGGTGCGTGAGATCGCTCTCGACCAGGGGGTCAGCGGCGTCGCCATCCGCAAGCGTCTCAAGCGGGCCTTGCAGACGCTGGCCCGCCTGCTGGCCGAGGAGGAAGGGCGATGATCGGCGGCTGGCGTCCCTGGGAGCACTGGATGATGGCACGGCGTCTCGCCCGTCACGGCCGGCGAGAGGGCGGAGCCCCGCCCCCCGATCTGCTGCGGCGGCTGCGCGAAGACATCCCGGCGCTCCCCGCCATGACCTACGAGCCGGCCGCCGGCCGCAACCTGCGCCGGAGCGCGCCGGGCCGCTGGCTGGTGGCCGCTTCGCTCGCCGCGACGCTGACCGGTGGCGTGGTGGGCCTGCGGGTCTGGGAGGCCCGGTCGCACCTGGTGGAGCAAGCCGCGCCGGCGGCCGCCGGCAAGCCCAGCGCCGCCCCGCGCGCCGGCTCGAGCGCCGCCCCGGGCGGCGCCGCTCCTGCCGCACCCGCCGCCGCCCGGGAGCGCGAAGTGCTCGCGCTGGACGGGCAGAAGCCCTTGCCGGCGCCGGCGGCCCCGCCGGTTGCTTCGGCGTCGCCGGAATCGCAGTCGGCTGATGAGCGATCGCCGCTCGCGGCCGGTCCAGCGGGGCCCCCCGGCGCCGCCGCGCCAAAGCCGCGCCAGCCTGCCGGCCTGGTCGGTGCCCCGCAAGCCAGCCGTACGGAACCGCCGTCGCAGGACGCCGGCACTGCCTACGGGGCGGTCGGGCAAGCCGGCGAAGGCGGGCGCGCTGCCGGCGCTCCCGAAGGCAGCGCCCCCACCCGTGGACGCGGCCCGGCTCGCGAGAAGGCCGCGGCGGGGGCCACCACCGGAAACGGGCAGCAGCGGCCGAAACCAGCGGCGGGCGTCGATGCCGGCGCGCACGAGACCGAGGACCAGGTCACGGTGGTGTCCGAGTCTCCGGTCAACTCCATGGCGGCACCGGCCGAGGAATCGCGGCGGCGCGCCGAGACCTCCGGCCCCGGCGCCGATGCCAAGCGGCTCCAGCGGCTCGCGGCGAAGGCCGCCGCTCCGCAGGAGCCGCCGGCCGGCGAGACCGCTGCCGCCGAGCGTGCCGCCGGCGCCGCGCCCCTGCGTTCGAGCTTCGGCGCCGATACCGGCACCGACTCCTACCGCCGGCTGCGGCGCGGCCTGCTGGCCGAGGGACGGTTGCCGCGGGCGGCGTCGGTGCGGGCCGACGAGCTTGCCAATGCCTTCGATCTGGCGAGCGAGACGCCGGCCGTCGGCCGCCCGGAGCTGTCCGTCGAAGGGGCGCCGCTGCCCGTCCCGGGAGCCGTCTACCTGCTGCGCTTCGAGGTGCGCGGGCTGATGGGTCCGGCCGGCGCCGGCGCGGTCGAGGTCGAGTTCGATCCGGCGGTGGTGGCCCGCTTCCGCCGCGTCGGCGCGACCGCCAACCGCGGGGGCGCTACGGCGCTGTACGAGGTCGAGCTGCGCCCGGCCGCCTGGCGCGCCGCGAGCGCCGGGGGTGCCGCGAGCGCCGCGAGCACTCGGGGTGCCGGGGCCGCCGGCGGCACCGCCGGCTTCTCCCCGACCGGCGCTCCTCCGGCATCGCCGCGGGCGCCGTCCGCAAGGCAGCCCGCGGCCGCTTCGTCCCGGCCGGCAGACGCGCCGCGGGATGCAACCGCGGCCGCGCCAGGCGGCGGTGACCGGGTCATCGCCACTCTACGGCTGGCGGCGGCGGACCGGACCAACGTCGGGGGCAATCTCGGCGGCTACGACCTGCTCGCCGGGCGGGCCCTGCGCCTCTCCCAGCTCCGCCCGTCGTGGGCTGCCGCGTCTTCGGCGCTGCGCGCGCCGGGGCTGGCGGTCCAGTTCGCCCAGGCCCTGGCCGCCAAAGACCCTGGCCCGCGCCTGCAAGAGTTGCGCACCCAGGCCCAGGCCCTTGCCGCCGAGCTACCGGACGATCCGAAGGCCGCCGAGCTGCTCGATCTCGTCGAGCGCGCCGCCGCCCTCGCCGGAGCGCCCGCCGCGCCGCCGCCGCCGCACTAAGACGAGGCTGTTGGCCTCGAGAGGGCGGGGGCGTCCGCGCTGCCGAGGACCTTCAGCCACCTGAGGTGGGCGATGAAGGCCCCCGAGATCGTCCTGTGCTCTCGGTAGGAGATGCCGTACTCCTCGGCGGTCGCCTTGACGATTTCGGTCAAGGCCGGGTAATGGACGTGGCAGATGCCAGGAAACATGTGGTGGATCACGTGCAGGTTGAGGCACCCCAGGACCCAGCTCGCGAACGGGTTGCGCCGGGCATAGTCCACGGTCGTGTCGAAAATGTGACTGATGTAGTTGTTGGAGATGCGGCCCTCGGCATCAGGCTCGGGGTACGAGGAGTCGCCGTTGAAATGATTCGGCTGAAAGATGAGAGCAATGGAAAACCCGAGGAAGAGGTGCATCACGACGAACCCGAGTACGATCGAGTACCAGGGCGCGCTGAGATAGATCAAGGGCAGGACGAGCACGTAGGTGTAGTAGAAGGCCTTGCCGGCGAACAGCAGCGCGAGCTCGTGGCGCGGGTGCTCGACGAGCCGCAGGTTGCCGAACCGTCGCTCGGAGCGGAGCCATCGGTAGTCCTTGGTCAGCACCCAGTCGAGCGTGGACAGGCAGTAGAGAAACGGCGCATAGATGTGCTGGTAGCGGTGGTAGGGTCTGCGCTCGTCATGAGGTGAAAAGCGAAAGACGTTGCCGGACACGAGCGTCGTATCGGCCCCGCGAACGTTGACGAAGGCGTGATGCGCATCGTTGTGGAGCCGGCGCCACATGTACGAGCTTCCCCCCACCAGGTCAAAGACACAGCCGAGGGTTCTATTGATCCGTTTGCTGCTCGCATAAGCCCCGTGGTTGGCGTCATGGGCGATGTTGAATGCCATGAAGAGCTGCGCGAAACCGTGCACCACGTACACCCCGACCACCTCGAGGGAGGAGAACCTGCCGGTCATCAGCCAGACATAGGTGCCGATCCACGAGGCGAAGCCGAGGACGGTCTTGCCGACCATCTCGAGGTTGGCGTGCTTCGAGATCCCGCGGGATGCGAAATATGCATCGACTCTTTGCGTCAGCTTCTTGCTGAATCCCGAGCTGGCGACCTTGTACTCGTACTTGAACTTTCTTTGATCAGTCATCTCGAGATCTCTTCTCGCGGAGCGTTCAGTTTATACTGGCAGGCAAGTGGCCCGGGTCACATGGGGCGGGTTCGGGCCTGCCGGACTGCCTTGACGACGCCGCCTCGAGGAGCAGCCAATGAGCCCGACCTTGCTCTACCGGATCGCCGCGGTGCTGCTGGTGCTCTTCGCCGCCGGCCATACCATGGGTTTCCTGAAGTTCCGCGGCGCGACCCCGGAAGCGACGGCGGTGCGTCAGGCCATGGACCAGGTTCATTTCGAGGTCCGCGGCAACAGGCTCAGCTTCGGCGGCTTCTATGTCGGCTTCGGCTTGTTCGTGACGCTGTATCTGCTCTTTTCCGCCTTCCTGGCCTGGCATCTCGGCAGCCTCGCCGGCACGAATCCCCAGGCGATCGGCGCCCTGGGGTGGGTGTTCTTCGCGGTGCAGGTCGGGAGCTTCGTGCTCAGCTGGATCTATTTCTCCGCGGCGCCGGCGCTGTTTTCGGGGCTGGTCGCCGCCTTCACCGGCTGGGCGGCCTTCCTCACGAAACCGGTCTCCTAGTTTCCACACCCCTGCTCAAGGAGGCGGCGCCGGCGGTGCCGCCGGGGAGGACGACTGCAGCTGGCGCAGCTGCTCCTTGAGCACCTCGTTGGCCCTCTCCAGCTGGCGCAGGCGCTCGTCCAGGGTCTGGCCGGGCTGCGCTTTCGCGGCGGTCTGCTGCAGCTCGCGCAAGGCTTCCTCCCGGGGGCGGCGCTGGTCGTCCTGGATCTCGCCCCGGAGGCTGCGCTGCAGCGCCGGGATCGCGGCGGGATCGCCCAGCTCGGCGAGCGCGTCCGGCACCTTCTGGCGCACCTCGAAGTCAGGGTCGTCCAGGTAGCCCTCGAGGGTTCGCCGCGCCTGGCTGCGCTGCGCCGCCTCCCCGACGTGGGCGGCGAAGATGGCGAGCGCCAGCATGGCGTCGGCGCGGCCAGGCTGGGGGCTGCCGTAGCGGGCGAGCCGCAGCGCCTGGCGGAAGGCCTGGGGGGCGCCCAGATCGGCCAGCGCCTTGACCGCCGCGCGCGGCACCTCTTCGAGGAAGCTGGGCTGGCCGAGCGCCTGCAGCAGCAGCGGCGCCACCGCCTCGCGGCGGTCCGCGAACCGCCCGAGCGCCGTCGCCGCGGAGGCGCGGACGCGGTAGCTCGCGTCGCCTTGCAGGGCGGCGCCGAGCGGTGCGATCAGCTCCGCGTGGTCCGGGAAGGCGCCGTATCCCGCGAAGACAGCCGCCCGTACGCGGGCATCCGGGTCGCCGGCACCCTGCCGTAGCGCGGCCAGCGCCGCATCGGTGCCGACCCGGGCCAGCGCCGCCGCGGCGACCTGCCTCATGCCGTAGAAGGGCTGCCTCGCCAGCGCCTCGCCGAGCGCCGCCACCGCCTCGTCGCCTCCCAGCTCGGCGAGCGCCCGCGCCGCGTCGAGCCGCGCCGGCAGCGGCAGCGGCGCGCGCAGCTGCTCGGCCCATTCCGCCGCCGGCTTGTCGAAATCCAGGGTCTTGAGCAGCACGCCGCGCGGATCGAAGACGACCGTGCGCGGGCGGACCGGGCTCGGGACGTAGAGGTCCTGCAGCGGCAGCGCGGCCATCGGCAGGCGGCGGGTGGCCGGCGCCCCCGAGCCGTCGAGCAGCGTCACCTCGACCGGAAATGAGAACAAGCCGGTGGCGCCGTCCAGCTCCTGGGTCTGCCGCACCTCGAGGCGCACCATGCCCGCCGCGGCCTGGTATTCCCAGTGCACCTTGAGCTCGGGGTAGCCGGCACCGTAGACGAACTGGTCGAAGAGCGTTCCCAGCTGCACGCCCGAGGCATCCTCGAACGCTGTCTCGAGGTCGCGGCTGGTGACGGTGCCGAAGGCGTGCCGCGCCAGGTAGCTACGGACACCCGACCAAAAGCCCTCCTCGCCTACCAGGTCGCGCAGCATGTGCAGCACCAGGGCGCCCTTGTCGTAGGTGTGAGAATCGAACATCCGCAGCGGATTGACGTAGCGGGAGGTGACCAGCGGCCGCCGGTAGCGTTCGCGGTCCTCTCGGAAGTAACTGGCGCGCGACTGGTCGAGCTTCCACGCCACCTCGTCATCCCCGGCGGCGCCGGTCTGCTGGGCCAGGTGCTGGCGGTACAGGGCCTCGAAGTAGGTTGCCATCCCCTCGTTCAGCCAGGCGTGGGCCCAGCTGCGGCAGGTGACCAGGTCCCCGAACCACTGGTGAGCGAGCTCGTGAGCGACCAGGTCGTCGCTGGTCGAATCGAGCATCGCCCGCGCATCGCGCAGCGTGGCGACCGTCTCGGTGGTGGCGGAGATGTTCTCCATTCCCTCCCACATGAAGCCGTAGACGACGGTCTGGGAGTACTTGGCGTACGGGTAGGGACGCCCGGTGATGCGGGAGAAGAAGTCCATGGCGTCGGCGGTCCGGCCGAAGGCGCGTGACGCGCGGTCGGCGAGCGCCCTGGGAACGTAGGAATCGACCGCCACGCCGTTCCAGCTGTCATGGGTGTGGCTGAACTCGCCGATCGCCACCGAGACCAGGTAGGTGCTGTGCGGCTGCTCCATCAGCCAGTGGTAGGTGCGGCGGCCGTCCGGGCGGCCGGTCACCGCCACCAGGCGGCCGTTGCCGATCGCCTCGAACGGCGGCTCGACGGTCGCCAGCAGCTCGCTCGTGGTGCGGTCGTCCGGCTCGTCCCAGCTCGGAAACCAATATCGGTTGAGCTGCGGTTCGCCATCCGAGAACAGCTGCCAGGGGCGGTCGGGGTAGGCGCGGTCGGGGGCGATCACGTAGAGCCCGGCCCGCGGCTGCGCCGAGTAGTCGATGGCCACCTCGAGGCGCTCCTGCGGACCGTAGGCGCGCGGCAACCGGACGGTGAGCGTCTGCGCCTCCGGATCGGTCGAGAACGCGAGCTCGGCCGCCGCTGCTGCCTCTGCGCCGGGCCCGGCCAGCCGTACCCGTGCGATCCGCAGGCCGGCGGCGTGAAATACCAGATGGTCGAGCCCGGAACGCAAGGGCACGAGGACGTTGGTGGCCGTGCCCTCGACCGAGCGCCGGCGCAGGTCGAAGGCCAGGTCGAGGCGCAGGTGCTGCAGGTCGTAGAGGCGGTCGGACGGGTATTGCGCCGGCTGATCGGCAGGCGCGAAGGCGCCGCGCGCCGGGGCGTCGGCGGTCTGGGCGGCGGCGCGGCCGGAGCCCGGCGGCGGAGCCGGCGCCGCCAGCAGCGCCAGCGCCGCCACGACTCCAAGCGGCGCGAGCGGCGCGAGCCGCGCGCGCGCCCTGGGCGTCGCCGGCCTGACGGGCGCCGTTGGTTTGGGTTGGGCCATCGCGCCCGATTCTATGGGGTTCCATGAGCCATTGGCCTTGCCTGTAGAATCCACCGGTGTCTGCGCTGCCCCGCTACCGTGTCGTGCTGGCCAAGGAGGATTTCAAGTTCTCGGCTGCGCATTTCACGCTGTGGAGCGGCGGCGGCGCGGAGCTGCTGCACGGCCACAACTACCAGGTGCAGCTCGAGCTGTCGGGCGCCGAGCTCGACGATGCGGGGCTGCTCGTCGACATCGAGCGCTGCAAGCGGTTGCTGCGCGCGCTCTGCGCCCGGCTCGACTCGCGGACGCTGCTGCCCGCCGCCAGCGATCGGTTGATCTGCGCGCGCTGCGGCGAGACCGTGGAGGCCCAGCTTGGCGACCGCCGCTACGTCTTTCCGGCGGCCGACACCCTGCTGCTGCCGCTGGCCAACACCTCGATCGAGTTGCTGGCGCGCATGCTGTGGCACGACCTCGCGGCCGAGCTGCGTGGCTCGCGGGTGGAAGTGCTGGCGGTGGCGGTGGAGGAGGCGGCGGGGCAGCGCTGCTGGTACGAGGACCGGGTCACACCGGCATCTCCCGCCCCTTCCAGCTGATCAGCCGCCGGCGCCGGCGGTCGATCGTGCCCGCCGCCAGCACCGCGGCGACCAGCAGGGCATCCAGCGGGTAGAGCAGGGCATAGGCCGGCCGGTTGCAGCTCCCGGATCGCAGCAGGCCCGAGGCAGCGGCGCCGGCGCTCCACAACAGTGCCGCCGCGAGCCCTTGCCCGGCCGCCAGCGCGCCGGCGAGCGCCAGCGCCGGCAGCGTCAGCACAGCGAGCGCGGCCAGGGTGGCGCCGGGGCGCGGCCCAAGCAGGCCGCCGAGGTTGCGCCGCCAGCCGCTGGTGGCTTCGCGAAAGCCCTGGTACATGCGCACCGACAGCAGGTCCGGGGCCCGGAAAAAGCCGGTGCGATACCCGTGACGCCGCAGCAGGGCCGCCATCGCCATGTCGTCGCTGGGCTCGTCGCGCACGGCCGCGAAGCCGCCGCAGGCCTCCCATGCCTCTCGCCGGAGCAGCAGGAACTGGCCGTTGGCGACCGGCCTGCCGCCGCTGTCCGCCACCGCCTCCCAGTCGCCGAGCAGCGCGTCGAGCAGGGCGAAGACGCCCGGGACCAGTAGATTCTCCGCCAGGCCGTGGGCTTGCTGCCGGCCGGTGAGCGAGACCGCGTCGAGGCGACGGCAGGCGGCGGTGGCGAGGGCGCGGGCCAGCGACTCCGGGTGAAGGCGGGCATCGGCGTCGGTGAGCAGCAGCCAGGGGGACTCGACGCCCCGGGCGCCTGCCCAGAGGGCGTGCACCTTGCCGCGCCATCCCGCCGGCAGCGGACCGGCGGCGACCAGGCTCAGCCGCGGCTCGCTGCTGGCGGCTGCCGCCGCCAGCGCGGCGGTGGCGTCGGCCGACCCGTCGTCGATCACCCGCAGCCGCGGCTGTGCAGCCAGCGCGAGCAGCCTCTCGAGGCAGGGGAGAAGGTTGCGCTCCTCGTCGCGGACCGGCAGCAGCACGGTGGCGGAGCCGGCAGGTTCGCCGCCGCAGGCGCCGGGGGCGGGCAACGCGGGCGCACGCCGCCGCCGCTCCTCGATGATCACGGCAAGGCCGAGCAGGGCGCCGCCCAGGAGCAGCGCCGCCACGGTTACGGGCGTCACGATCGCCATGCCAGGTTCCGCCCCCGCCGGCGCTGCCAGGCCCTATCCGGCGCTCGCGCCCTTCCGGGCGGCGATCGCTCCCTCGACCTCGCCAGGGAGGGGAAAGCGCCCGACCTGCTTCTTCGAGAAGACGAGCTCGCCGTTCAGCCT
>DASZHY010000238.1:0-8914 GCA_035949675.1 Thermoanaerobaculia bacterium | reverse complement strand
CGCCGCCGCGGTCTGCCGCGCCGCCGCCCGAGGCCATCGGGCCGGCGGTCCAGGCGGCGCCGCCGCTGGCCCGGACGGAAGCGCCGCCCCCTGGGGGGCTCGAGCCGGCCTCCGCGGCTCCCGAAGGAGAGCTGCTGTCGGGGGTGGACGAGCTGCTCGGCTCCTTGCCGCCACCGCCGCCGCTGCCGCTGGGAACCGCTCCGCCGCCAGCCGCGCGGACGCCGCAGCGCCTGGCGCGGGGCAGCCGCGGCGCCGGCAGCGGGGCGGCACTGGCGGCGGGCACGGCCGGCGGTGGCGCCGCTGCCGCCGCCGGGGCGCCGGCCGGCGCCCCGGGCGGGAGCTCCGCGGAGCCGGCAGGCCGCAAGCTGGTGGCGCCGCTCCTCGCTCTGCCGCGGACGGTGCTGCTGGGCGGCGCCGGCGCGCTGCTGCTGGCGGCCGGCGTCGCGGCCTGGATGCTCGTCGGGCACGGCTCGCGGCCGGCGCCGCTCGCGCAGGCGGCGGCCGCCGGCCCGGAGGCAACGGCAGCAGCGCCGCAGGTGCCCGGCCGCTCGGCCGCCGCCAAGTTCTTCGACGCCAGGAGCTACCTGATCTTCGGCAAGGAGTCCGACGGGCGTGTGCGCCAGGCGCTGCGCGAGCTCACCTATGCCGACCAGGCCGAGCTCGGTCCCGAAGGCTGCAAGCAGCTGGCGGCGATCCAGCAAATGCTGGCCGCCGCGGCGCTCGAGACCGTGCAAATGGATCTGGCCACGGCACTGCGCAACGGCGACCTCGACGCCCTCGAGGACGTCGTCGAGGTGGCCTCGGACCGCGACCTGCCGCCTAGCCAGCATGGCGACTTCGCGCGGGCCAAGAGCCTGGTCGGTCTCTACCAGCGCGCCAGGGCTGCCGCCGCCGGCGGCGATCACGCGCAGGTGCTCGAGCAATTCCGTGCCATGCAGGGGTTGGCGAAATCTCTGCGCGATCCGCTCGAGCTGCGCGACAAGGCGGCGCAGGCGATCGAGGCCGACGCCCTCGCTTTGGCCCGCGACGGCAAGTACGACGAGAGCGTGGCCCGCCTCGGTCCCGTCCTCGGCTCCTGGCCCGAGCGCACCGGCACCAAGGACCTGGTGAAGAGTTACCAGGCGGCGGCCGCCAGCGAGGCGCAACAGGTGGCGATCCTCGACAGCGTGCCGATGTACGAGAGCCGCCGCAAGCCGAGCGTGCCCCTCGAAATGCTGCGTCCGCTGCAGCCCACTCCGCACCTCGAGCAGCGCATCGCGGAAATCAGGCAACGCCTGGAGGCGCAGCTGGCACAGCTCGACGCGCAGGCGCCGCAGGTCGTCCTGCGCCCGGGATACCCGCTCGATTACTCGCGCGGCACCATGATCACGTTGAGCTTCCGCGTCACCGACGACTATGAGGTCAAGAGCGTCAAGATCTTCGCCCGGCCGGAGGCGGGAAAGCTGCGAGAGCTGACGCTGCAGAAGTCGGCATTCGGCTGGGACGTCGAGATACCGCCCAGTTTCCACCAGAACGGTACGGTCGAGCTCTACGTCGTCGCCACCGACCTCTCAGGCCACGAGGGCTACCTGGGTACCAAGGACAACCCTCTGCGGATTACCCGCCGCCAGGGATTCCAGCAGCTGCTGCACTGACGGGGAGCCCTCACACCGGCAGCAAGGGCAACCTCGCCACCGCCGCGTCGCCCTTGGCCTGCGGCGTGGCCTTCTCCTCTTCGGGGTCGGCTTCGCCCGGGTTGCGGAAGAGGTTGGACTCGAGATCGTACTGCCGGGTATAGAGGCTGTGATACAGGCCGCCCAGCGCCAGCAGCTCCTGGTGGCGCCCTTGCTCGACGATCCTGCCGCCGTCCAGCACCAGGATGTTGTCGGCCCGGCGGATGGTCGACAGGCGGTGGGCGATGACGAACGAGGTGCGGCCCCGCATCAGCTCGGCCAGCCCCTCCTGGATCAGCGCCTCGCTCTCGCTGTCGAGCGACGAAGTGGCCTCGTCGAGAATCAAGATGCGGGGATCGGCGAGGATGGCGCGGGCGATCGCCACGCGCTGGCGCTCGCCGCCCGAGAGCCGGACCCCGCGCTCGCCCACCAGCGTGTCGTAGCCCTTGGGCAGCCGCCGCACGAAGACGTCGCAATGCGCGATCTTCGCGGCGCGCAGGATCTCGGGCACGGTGGCGTCGGGAGCGGCGTAGGCGATGTTCTCGAGCACGGTGCCGTCGAACAGGAAGTTGTCCTGGAAGACGACGCCGAGATGCGAGCGGTAGTCGAACAGCCGCAGGTCCGCGAGGTCTCGGCCGTCCACCAGGATCTGGCCGGAGACGGGCCGATGGAACGCGGCCACCAGGCCGATCAGCGTGCTCTTGCCGGACCCGGAGGGGCCGACCAGCGCGGTCGAGGTGCCCGGCTCGGCACGGAAGGAGACGCCGCGCAGCACCGGCACGTCAGGCTGGTAGGCGAAATGGACGTCGCGAAACTCGATGGTGCCCAGCACGCTGTCGACCGGCCGCTTCGAGTCATCGCCGGCCACCTCGCTGGGCTCGTTGCGGATCTCGCGGATGCGCTCGAGGCCGGCGAAGGCCTCGGTGAGCTGGCTGCCGATGTTGACGATCTGCACCACCGGACCGACCATCAGGCCGAGATAGAGGGTGAACGCGAAGAAGTCGCCCACCGTCATCCGGCCAAGCAGGATGTCACGGCCGCCGATCGCCATCAGCACGATGGTCATGGCGCCCACCAGCACCGTCGAGGCCGCGCCCACACTCGACAGGCCGGTCATGGTCCCGGCGACGTTGCGGAACAGGCGGTGGGCCGCCTTGGCGAACACCAGCGACTCACGCCCTTCGGCGCCGTAGGCCTTCACCACCCGCACGCCGGAGAACGACTCGCTCAGGCGGCCCGACAGCTCGGCATTGATCTTCGAACGCTCCCGGAACAGCGGCCGCAGCGTCTTGAAGGCGTAGAGCATGATGAACCCGAACAGCGACAGCACGCCGAGCGCGATCCAGGTCAGGCGGGCGTTGAAGTAAAACAGGAGGCCGAGCGCCAGGACCGCGGTCATGGCGCCGCCTACCACCTCGACGAGGCCGGTGCCGACGAGGTTGCGCAGGCCCTCGGCGTCGTTCATCACCCGCGACAGCAGCACTCCGGTCTTGGTGTGCTCGAAGTACGAGATGGTCAGCCTGCCGACGTGACGCTGCACGCGGCGGCGCATCTCGGTGATCGAGCGCTGGGCGGCGATGCCGAGCAGCTGGGACAGGCTGAACGAGCTGATCGCCTGGACCAGGGTCGCCGCCCCGGCGGCGAGCACCAGCAGCTCGAGCCGCCGCATCCGCATCGCCATGTCCAGGCCCTTGGCGAGGATCACGTTGTCGACCAGGAGCTTGCTCGCCCCGGGCAAGACCAGGCCGGCGAGGCGGCTGACTGCCATGATCGCGAGCCCCACGGCCAGCCTGCCCCGGCGCGCCCGGATCAGGTCGAGAGCATCGGCGAGGACCACCCGGAACTTGATCGGCGTGCGTTTCTTCGCCGCGTCCGCCTCGTCGCCTGAAACCGGTCGCTTCTTGGAGGAGACCTGGCCGCCGAAGAGACCGGCGCGTGCCGAGCTCGCCGCGGGCATGGCTGGCTCCGCGGGCACGGTCGGAGTCGCCGGCGCGCCGGCTGCGGTGGCTGCGGTGGCTGCGGTCGCCGCGCCGGTTGCGGTCGCCGCGCTGGCTGCGGTGGGCGCGGCTGGTGTCGCTGGCGCCGCGACTGTATCGAGATCGGTCATAGGGCTTTTCGCTGCAAGCTCCGAGTGACCAAACAGCAGCCGGCGGGCAAATATTCGGCGCCCGCCTGCCAGGCGTCACTTGCGGCGCGAGGGGTCGAAGCGGATGACGTCTCCGGGCCCGGAGCGGGAGCCGGCGGGGCGCGCAGGGCTGGCGGGGCCGGCGGGGCCGGCGGGACCGGCAGAGGTAGACGGCGTTTCCACGCCGCCGAGCAGCGGCGGCGATGGGGCGGCGAGACCGCCGCCCGGCGGCGACGCGACCGCCGCCGCTGCCGGCCTGGCGGTGATGCCGGTCGCCTCGGCCGCGCCGGGGAGCCTGGGCATGAAGCGCAGTGCAAACTCCGCCGAGGGGTCCGCGAAGATGGTCAGCGCCGCGAAGGGGATGGCGAGACGCTGCCGGCTGCCGCTGAAGCTCAGCTCCACCGCGAAGCCGCCGGCATCCACCTCGAGGTTCCAGAACTGGTGTTGCAGGACGAGGGTCATCTCCTGCGGGTAGAGATCGCGCAGGGAGCGCGGCATGACCACGCCGGGGTGACCGGTGTCAAAGCCGATGTAGAGGTAGTGCTCGCCGGGCAGACCCTGCTCGGCGACCTCGGCCAGCAGCCGGCGCACGGCGTCTCGCAAGGCGTCCTCGACGAAACGCTGATAGTCGATGCTGTGGCTGCTCAAGCGCGGCTCCAGCCCGGAATCGTCAGCCCGTGTCGAGCTTGCAGCCCGCGGCGCACTTTGTCAACTTCCGGGCAGGCAACACCGGCAACAGTTGGCCGAAGCGAAGGGGCCGCGGGGACACGGGATCGCTGGACGCCCTTGATCAAGGTGGATCGTAGGTGCCCAGGGGAGTCCAGGGGCCGCAGCGGGCAAGGCGCCAGGCGGTCCGCAGGCTCCCGGACAGGGCACCGTAGCGCGCGATGGCGCCCGCGGCGTAATGGCTGCAGGTCGGCCGGAAGCGGCACTGCAGCCCCATGGCGCCGAGGCGCGGCGAGAGCGTCGCCTGGTAGAGATGGATGGCGCCCAGCAGCAGCTGTGCGCTGGCCTGGCTGGCCGGGGGGCGCGCCAGGTCGACGGCGAGCAGGCACGAGAACAGCAGCAGCACGGCGGCCAGCTTGCGGCGCCGGGCCGGCATGCTCGCGGGCACCGTCACGGTCGTGGCCGGCTCTGCCGTCGTCATGGTCGCGACGGCTGACGGCGCGGGCGACATCTTCGGCACGGACGGCGCGGGCATCTCGCCCAAGACTAGTGGCATGTCCTGGAGAAGTCGATAGCGCCTGGCTTGCCCTCGGCGGCGGGGGCGGCGTTGCGCCTCCTCGACATAGTCCCTGCTATGCCTGCGTCGGCGCGCCTTGCCCGCGCCGCCGATTGCTGCGCCATCCGCTATCGACTTCTCCAGGACATGCCACTAGCGCGGGCGGCCGCCGCTCGAAAGAGGGACGCACGGAAGGCCGGTCAGCGCCGGCGCCGCGGCATCGTCAGACCAGGGTCCCGGTCGCCATGCGGCCGAGCCAGACCGCCACCAGCACCGCCAGATGGCCGAGCGCCGCCACCTCCGGCTTGACGAGGGCAGGCAGACGCACCAGGCCCGACGCCGACGCTCCCCAGGCCGCCCACACCAGGGCGAGCTCGGCGGCCAGCAGCGGCGCCAGCGGATGATCATGGACGGCGGCGGACCACTCTCCCTTGGCGAGGTGGGCGAAGGCCCTCGTCATACCGCAGCCCGGGCACGGCAACCCGGTGAAGAGGCGGAGCGGGCAGAGGGTGAAGCCGGGGCCGTCCGACGGCGCCCAGACGTGGAGGATCGAGGCGGCCGCCACGCCGCCGGCGCCGGCAAGCGCCCAGCCGCCGAGCCGATGCCCGGCGGCGCGGCGCCACCAGTTCACCGGTGGGCCAGTCCCTGGATGACCGCCATCCCGCCGAAGAAGAGGACCCAGAGCAAGCCGAAGAGCAGGATGATGGTGCCGATGATCCCGAGGATCTTGCCTGCCATCGCCATGCCTTCGCCCGCGGCCGGCGCCCGGCCCTCACGGATCGCGCGCAATTCAGTCTGTCCGAAATACCACGCGACGGGCGCCGCGAAGCTGCAGCAGATGAGGCCGAGGATGCCCAGCACCAGGGCGGTGATGGCCTGGTTGCTGGCGGACGCCGACACCTGTACCGGTGGCGGCGGGGGAGGCGAGTAGATCGGCTGGCTCATGAGCATGCCCTCCGGGGGCGAATGCGGCGGTGTCGGGGACGGCAGGAGGGGTCACCGCACCGCCCGCCGACCGCGAGCGGGCCTCGGCGCGGCGATCCCTCCGGACTAACAGGCTACCAGGACCTCAGAACCTGTCCGCGTACTGACTGATGCCGGGGATCAGGAAGCGCTGGCCCTGGGTGCCCTTGATGATGCAGAGGACGTGCACCACCAGGATGCCAAGCCAGAACACCGCATAGAGGATCCCGATGAGGCAAGACAGGAACGCCAGGAAGTGGGTCGCCAGGAACACCATCTGGACGATCCACACGGCGATGCCCAGGATGAACTCGGCGATCAGCAGCACCAGGCCGTGACGGGCATGCCACATGACCTCTTTGTCTTCCTTCTCCGTCACGAACGGTATGATCGCAAGTAACCACAAGTACGACAGCACGATCATGATCGTGCGATTGGGGCTGACGGTGCCCGAGGTCGGACCACCGGGCGGCGGCGGCGGCGTGTAATACGGCGGCGGCGGCGGCGGGGCGCTGGGCTCACTCATCGCGGACGTCTCCTTTCGAGATCGGTAATCGCACGGGCCGGGGGACCTGGGCGGAGTCTATACAAGCCCGCGGTAGGCCACAAGGACGATCGTCGTCCGCCATGGCTTTGTGACCGGCACGCCGGGGGCTGCGCCGCCGGCTCACCGGATCGGCTCGGCGACCTGCTCGATCGTTACCTGCAGGGCGGCCAGAGCCGCTTCGAGGCCGGCACGCCGGTCCTCTTCGACGCTGAGCACGAGCGCGGCGCCGGCGGGCCCGCCGTAGGTTTCGCTTTCGATCTTCACCTCGGGGGGATGGACGAGACGCTTGACGGCGCCGATGCGCGTCAGCGGGGCCGAGATCGCGAGCCGAACGCGCGGCACGCGGATCGCCGTCGGCAGCTGCTCGAGCGCGGCGCGCACGGCGGCGGCGTAGGCGCGGGCGAGCCCGCCCTTGCCCAGCTTGACACCGCCGAACCACCGCACGACCACCGCCAGCACGTCCGAGAGACCGGCGCCGCGCAGCGCTCGCAGCATCGGCACGCCGGCGGTGCCCGCGGGCTCGCCGGCGTCGGAGCTGCGCTCCCGCGGCGGCCAGCCCAGCCGCCAGGCCCAGCACAGGTGGGTCGCATCGGGGTGGTTGCGAGCCAGGCCGGCGAGCACGGCCCGCGCCTCTTGCTCGCCGCCCGCGGCCGAGACCATGGCGAGGAAACGCGAGCCTTTCTCCCGCACTTCGGCGGTGGCCTGCCGGGCGGGGACCGGATAGGAGGCCATCAACGGCGGCCGGTCACGCGCTCGTAGATGGCCCGGTAACGGCCGACGACGGCATCCTGGCTGAACACCGTGACCGCCCTGAGGCGCCCGGCCTCGCCCATCGCCCGGCGGCGCGGGGGATCCACCAGCAGGTCATGGGCAGCCCTGGCCATGGCTTCCACGTCCCCCACCGGGAACAGGAAGCCGCATTCGCCGTCGACGACCACCTCGGGCAGGCCGCCGGCCGCGGTGGCGATGACCGGCACCTCGCACGACAACGCCTCGAGCGCCGCGAGGCCGAACGACTCGCTCTCGGACGGCAGCAGGAAGAGGTCGGCGCCGACCAGCACCTCCTCGATCAGCGGCAGGCTGCCGATGAAGGTGATGGCATGGCAGATGTTGTGCTCCCGGCAATATTGCTCGACCTTGCCGCGGTCGGGCCCGTCGCCGACCATCAGCAGGCGGCAGGGGATCTGGTTCAGCACGCGCTCGAAGACCCTGACGACGTCGAGCACCCGCTTGACGGGGCGGAAGTTCGATATGTGGATCATCACGGCTTCGCCGGGCTTCGCCCAGCGGCGCGCGCCGGGGTTGTCGCGGGCCTGCTCGTAGCGCCGGGGATCGATGAAGTTGGGAACGACGTCGATCTGGCTGTGGATGCCGAGCTGCTCGATCGAGGTGCTGCGCAGGGATTCCGAGACGGCGGTCACCGCGTCGCTTTGCAGGATGCTCCAGCGGGTCGTCTCGAGGTAGTTGGGATCGTTGCCCACCAGGGTGACGTCCGTGCCGTGGAGAGTGGTCACCACGGGCAGCGGCCGCGGCGCCACGATCTGGCGCGCCATCACCGCCGAAGCGGCATTGGGGATCGCGTAGTGGACGTGCATCACGTCCAACCGGCCGTGGCGCGCCACCTCCACCATCTTCGTGGTGAGGGCGAGAGAATAGGGCGGATAGTCGTCGAACAGCGGATAGCGCGGCGTCACCACCTCGTGAAAGAAGAGCCGTTCGTTGGTGAGCGACAGCCGCGACGGCAGCGCATAGCTGATGACGTGCACCTCGTCGCCGTGGTCCGCCAGCGCCATCGCCAGCTCGGTGGCCACCACACCGGAGCCGCCGTAGGTGGGATAGCAGCTGATGCCGATCCTCACCGCGGACCTCCGGGGAGCAACGCCAGCAGGTCACGGACGGCGAGCGGCAGCGGGCTCCAGAACGGTTCGCCGAGCTCGGCGCCGATCAGCTGGCCGAAGTGGCGGGCGCGCCCCTCGACGGCGAGGCGGAACTCGCGCGACGCCACCTTGGTCACCGGTCCGCCGTGCTCCGCGGCGGCGAGGCTGGCAGCGGTGGCAGCTCTTGCCGGGCTGGCTGGCCCCATCGCGCCGGCGCCGCCGGCCGGGCTGGCCGGGCTGGCCGGGTTGGACGGGTTGGCCCGGCTGGACGGGTTGGCCGGGTTGGACGGGTTGGCCGCGCCGCCAGGGCTCGCGGGGCCGGAGGCGCCGCTGCCGGCGCCGGCGCCGGTTGCGCCGGCGGCCGCCGCATCGGCCTGGTAGAGCTGGCTGCGGTAGGCGGCGAGAGCCGCCATCTTCGCCTCCCAGGCCTCCGTGACGTCGACGACGAAGCTCGGCTCGAACGAGTGGTGCTGCATGTAGGAAAAGACCGCGGCCGGCCGGTGGGCGGCCATCGCCCGGTTGCCCCGC